>DASVVJ010001194.1:0-11082 GCA_036389955.1 Myxococcaceae bacterium | reverse complement strand
TGACGCCCGTGACGCTGGTGCACCAGTCGCGCGCGGTGAACTTCGGCCGGGCGCTGGAGGGCGGCAGGGACCTGACGGGCGACAACATCCCGGACCTGGTGGTCAGCGCGCCGGGTGCCTCGGAGGCCTCGGACGGTGGCGGCGCGGTATTCATCTACGCGGGCGGCACGCAGTCCCGGGACAAGCTGACGCCGTGGCTCACCGTCACCGGCGACGTCTCCGAGCGGGCCAATTTCGGCCAGGACCTTTCGCTCTCACCGGGAGGCGCTGGCAGCCCGCCGACGCTCGTCATCGGAGCGCCGACGAGCTACCGCACGGGCACCTCGAACGGCACGGCGTTCGCGTTGCCGCTCGGCTTCTGAGCCGCTTCGGGCCCGGTGCTCCCGGGCTTGATCAGGAGCTGAGAAAAATACTGTCGAGGTGTGAACAGACCGCGTGCACAGGCAAGCAGGCGTGAACAGTGTCCTCTGACTTACAGGCAGAGGGCAGCGCGTCGCATGACTGGCAACGGTTTCGAGTTCTTGCAGGGCACGTGGAAGTGCGTGGTGAGCGGTTCGTTGGGGTATGGGCGGGTGGTAGGCGGGGAGCTACGCTTCGCCTACTGCTTCGGCGGCAATGACAGGCTGACGGGCCACTACTTCAACTGGCAGGTGGCGGAAGGAGGCGCCCTGGTGGCCCGCTTCAAGTGGGCCAATGGCGCGCTGACCGGATACACGCACCTGAAGCGGGTGAGTGAAGACCGGCTGGAAGGCGGCTGGTGGTCCGCGCTGTCGGCGCAGGCGCACCAGCCGGCGCGCCCCACCCGGATGGTGAACTCCATCTGGGTGCGTCAGGCCGGCGAGGGCGGCCCACCCGAGTGGGCCGAGACCTTCTTCACGCTGCCCAAGCAGCCGTAGGCGCTCACGGCAGCTTCTGCTTCACCTTGAAGAGCGGAGTGAACAGGTCGCCCACGGCGTCCAGGCGCTTGCGCACCGTCTTCAGGTTGAAGCGGGTCGGGTCGAGCTTGCGCGTCACCTCGCTCCACTTCAGGGGCGCGGAGAACGAGCCGCTCTCCACCGCGCGCAGCGAGTACGGAGCCACCACCGTCTTGCCCCGGCCATTCTGCCCCGCGTCGATGTAGAGCCGGCCCTGGCGCTTGTTGATGGCGCGCTCGGTGGTGGAGATGTCCCTCAGCTCATGGGCCACCTGGTTGGCGAAGTCGTGGGCCCACTGCGTGGCCTGCTCGTGGGTGTACCCCGGCGCCAGCGGGACGAAGACGTGGATGCCGCGCTTGCCGGACGTCTTGGGGAAGCTCTCCAGCCCGAGCGCCTCCAGCCGCTTGTGCACCGTGGTGGCCACCCGGATGAGGTCCTCCCAGGTGCCCTTGCCCGGGTCGAGATCGAACAGCACCCACTCGGGCTGCTCGAGCTTGGGAGCGTGGCTGGACCACATGTGGAGGGTGAGCGCGGACTGGTTGGCCAGCCACAGCAGCGCGTCCTCGCTCTTCACGTTCACGTGGTCGATCGTCCGGTCCAGGTGCCGCACGCGCAGGGTGGGCAGCCAGTCCGGCTTGCCGGAGAGGTCATGCTTGAAGAAGCCAGGGGCCTGAATGCCCGCGGGCCACTGCTGCACGGAGATGGGACGGTCGGCGAGCACTGGCACCAGCAGGGGCGCCACCTCACGGTAGTACGCGAAGACGTCCGCCTTGGTGAAGCCCGTCTTCGGGTAGAGCACGCGCTCGGCGCTGGTGAGCTTGGCCAACCCCTCGGTGGCGGGCGTCTCCTTCTCCTTGGGGAGCCGGGCGGAGCGGGCCGCTACCGTGGTGGGCACACGGCGGGTGCCCGTGGTCCGGGTGGCTGGACGCTTTTTGGCCGCCGCGCGCTTGCGAGCCGGTGTCTTCGCGGCAGCGGCCTTCTTCGTGGTCCGGGTCCGTTTTCTCGCCGAAGCGGTGGGTTGCTCACTCGCCATCTCGGGCTCCTCCTTGCGTGCCTTGCCCTTGGTCACCGGGGCGGGACGCTCCCGCACCACCTCTTCCGGCTTCTTGTCGGTGCGCAGGCCCTGGAACACCGGGTGGCGCAGGCGGCCGTCGTCGGTCCACTCGGTGAAGTTCACCTGGGCCACGTACTTGGGCTTCACCCACACCGCGCCCGTGCGGTACTTGGCGTCCACGGCGATGGGGTTGGCCACGCGCGCCTTGTCCAGCAGCGCGCGCAGCTCGCGGCGCACCTTGGTGTTGAAGCCGGTGCCCACCTTGCCCACGTCCTTATAGCCGCCGGGCCCGTTCACACCCACCAGCAGCGCGCCGATCTCCTTGCCCGCGTGGTCATTCTTGATGGGCAGGTAGCCGAGGATGACGACCTCCTGGCCCGCGATGACCTTGAGCTTCAGCCAGCTGCTGGAGCGTGAGCCCACGTATGGAGTGCCCTTGCGCTTGGCGATGAGGCCCTCCCAGCCGTGCTTCTTCGCCTCCTCGAGCGCGCGCGCCTGCGGCAGCTTGATCTGCTCGGCGATCTGCAGCGGAGGCTTGGCCAGCGCCATCACGCTCTCCAGCAGCTCGCGCCGCTCTTCCAGGGGCCGGGAGCGCAGGTCATGCCCATCCAGCCACAGCAGATCGAACGCCACGAAGCGCAGCTCTCCGCCCGACTGGTTCTGCAGGAGCTGGAAGCTCGAGCGCCCTTTGGGGTCCATCGCGACGATCTCCCCGTCCAGCACGGCCTCGGGCACGCGCAGCTCGCGCAGTCCCTGAGCGACGGTGGGGAAGCGCTCGCTCAAGTCGTTCCCGTTGCGGCTCCACAGGGTGAGCTGGCCGCCGGAGAGGGCCGCCACGGCACGGAAGCCGTCGTACTTCACCTCATACACGTGGGTGTCGTCGCGGGCCTCCTCGGGCGTGGAGAGCTTGGCGAGCATGGGCGGCCAGACGCGTTCGATCAGCGAGCGCGCGGGCGGGTGGCGCAGCGCCACGAGCGCGCTCTTGCGCACGGGCCCTCGCGTCACGCTGCGCCCGGTCTTCACGGACTCGGGGCGCTCGGCGACGACGTCGTAGCTGGGATCCTCGGTGCCATCGATGGCCTTGAAGCACAGCCACTGGCTCTTGCTGCCCTGGGGGCGCGTGCGGATGAGGTGCCAGCGGCCCTTGAGCTTCTCGCCGTTGAGCTCCACCACCAGGTGGCCCTTCTCCCGCTGCTCGTGGCCCTTGCCCGGGGGCACGGTGTCGAAGGTGCCCCGGTCCCACAGCAGCGAGTCTCCGCCGCCATACTCCTCGTCCGGGATGCGGCCCTCGAACTCGGCATAGGACATCGGATGGTCCTCGGTCTGCACCGCCAGCCGCTTCTGCTTCGGGTCGTAGCTGGGGCCCTTGGGAATGGCCCAGCTGGCGAGCGCACCGTCGATCTCCAGGCGCAGGTCGTAGTGCATCCGCGTGGCGTCGTGCTTGTGCACCACGAAGAGGGGCTGTTCTCCCTGCCGCTCGAGGGGCACGTCGGGAGACGGCTCGGAGGTTTTCTGGAAGTCGCGCTTGGCGCGGTAGGTCGTCAGCGAGCGTGGAGTCTTCACGCCTCAACGGTCCGCACTGTCTCAGTCGCGTGCAATTCCCGGAACAGAAGGTCAGGACCGGAAAGACACCAGGCGCCCCGGGCCCCCGCCGCACGTCCGGAGGGCTTCCAGCCAACCGGGCCCAGTCTCTGACCCAGGCTCGGGGCGCTCCACCATCCCCCGTGAGCGAGCGCTGCCGGAAGCGAGTGGTTGCTTCTCGAAGCGGCCGGCCACGTCGGAGCACGTCATCGCGCTCCGCTCCATCAATGCCAACTTAATGACATGGGGAGGGGGATTCAGGCCCGGAGCGGCGGGCACTGCACGTTTGCCAGCCCACCGCGCAACAGAGCCCCTCGGCCCTGGCGGGCGACATGCACATCCTTCAACCCACGGAGGAATTCATGACGGAGGCGATTGGGTGGCTCAGCTCCTTTATCCTGGTGCTGACCATCAGCAAGCAGGTCTACAAGCAGTGGAAGTCCGGCTCGAGTCAGGGCGTGTCCAAGTGGCTCTTCGTGGGGCAGATCACCGCCTCGGTGGGCTTCACGCTCTACAGCGTGCTGGTGGGCAACTGGGTGTTCGTGGTGACCAACGCGCTGATGCTGGTGAGCGCCATCGTGGGCGGGCTCATCGTCATCCAACACCGGCGGGCGGAGCGGCGGGGTTCGCGCCCATCTCCCGAGTCTCGCGACACGCGCGCCGTGCACGCCTGAGCTGCGCGGTGGGGCAGGGGAGCGCGCCGCCCCCGGCCCGTCTCCCCGAGAGAAGGAGAGAGGCGGGCGGGGGTGGGCTGACGGCTTAGATGAGGGGACGGGTCGCCGGCTGGCGGCTCAGCTCGTCCGGAGACTTGAGGATGGAGGGGTGGTCTCCGTGGTTGCCCCGCTGCGCCTCGCTGTAGGGGGCGGAGAACGTCTTCACCAGCTTGTTGTAGGTCCCCATGATGAGGATGGAGGGTGCCCACTGGCCGACGAAGTTGGCCCACTTCTTATGGCCCAGCAGCATCAGGGTCGCGCTCACCGCCATGGCACCGACGGCCAGGCCGAGGAAGCCCACGGAAGGCACCTTCTTGGTGAACTCCTCGATGCTGGTGGTCGCCACGTCTTCGTTCTTCATGATGTTTCCTCCGGAATTGAGGGATGTGGAGGAAAGGTGCGCATCGCGTCACACGGAGCACCTTGAGCCTGCTTGCCTGGACTCCTGGCGGGCGTGACGTGGGAAGTGTTGAGCGGTGGGAGGGTGGGGTTGGCTGATGAAGGGAGCCCCCGCACATTGCTCAGGTTCAAAAATAAGGAGGGTTCGCAGATGGGGGAGAAGACTTCTGAAGTAGCGAAGCTGCGGAGTCTGGCGCAGCTCGACGCGGACGCCATCGGAGCCTACGACGCGGCGATCTCGCGGGTGAACGAGCCGATGGTGCGTGAGCGGCTGAACGACTTCCGGGTGGACCACGTGCGGCACCTGCAGGATTTGAACGCGTTCATCCAGCGCTTCGGGGGCGAGCCGGTGGAGCTGCGGCCGGACCTGAAGGGCACGGCGATGAAGGGGCTCACGGCGGTGACGAGCATGATGGGCACGGAGGCGGCCCTGGTGGCGATGCTCGGCAACGAGGAGTTCACCAACCGGGCGTACGAGATGGCGCTGGCGTTCGACTGGAGCCCGGAGGTGAGCGGGCTGATCAAGAAGAACCGCGAGGACGAGTACCGGCACGTGACGTGGATCCGCGATGCGGTGCGCACGCGCCCGTGGCTGCGCGAGGGCGCTGGCGCAAGCGCCGCCGAAGGCTCGGAGATCCAGGCCTGAGCAGCGACTGATTCAAGAGCCCCAGTTCCCGGCCGCCAGGAGCACTAGAGTTCCACCTGCTTCGTCTCGGGGCAGGAACGGACTCTCATGCGCCTGGCGGTCTTCGTTGTGGAAGTGAAGCTGGCGCTGCTCGCGCTGGTGGCGCTCACCTGGATGACGGGCTGCGCCACGTCCGCTCCTGAGCAGGATGGAGGCGGCTTCGGCTTCTGGGCGGAGAGGGATGACTTCCAGCTCCTCCAACAGTCGGCGGGGGTGGAGGAGGACTCCTGGCACGAGGTGGGCTCGCCGCTGCAGGCCGGTGACGCGCAAGCGCTGTGGGAGGCGCTCGCGCGTACACGGACGACCCACCAGAACTTCGGGCCGCGCCGCTCCCTCATCTTCGTCCTGCGCCAGCTGCGCACCCAGGACGAGGACGTGCCTTATGCCGAGCTGTTGCAGCGCCTGCGGCCTTTCCGCTCCCTGGTGGTAATGCGCCCAGACGGCTATCTGGTCAGCGCACTCACGGGAAGAGCCCTCCAACGCATGGGAGGAGGGCGCGTGAGCCTACGTGACGGCAGGCTGATGGTGGGCCAGTTCGAAGTGGGGGCCTTCTACCGGGACAAGTACGGCGTCTTCTACACGGTGGACGACTCGCTGCGCCAACCCGGGACCATGGTGGGCGAGCTGGGCCTGGAGCGGGATTGGTTCAACGCCGCGCTGGATGGCAGTGAGGATGCGCTGGGAGAGCTGGCGCAGGCCCTGGCCGAACTCGTGACTCACCCCATCCGGAGCCTTGAGGGGCTCCAGCAACTGCCAGCAGCGGTAGCTGCCCTCATTGCCTCGTCGCCCGAGTACTTCGCCCGCTATGGCGTGCTGCCGCTGCAGGAGCAGATTCGAGAGGCCGCGCGTCTTTCCACGCACCTGATGATGCTCTACGGCAGTGCGGCGGGGGGAGCGACGCGCGTTGGCTCAGCGGGCGTGAAACTGCCGGTGCTGTCTCTCTCCGCGGAGGGAACTCTGGCGATCGAGCAGGTGGTGCTCCCTGCGGGGACTACGGCGGCGGCACTGGGGACAGGCGCCGGCGCCGTCTATGTCCTTGCGCAGCCTTCCAGTGCCTCGAAAGGAGCCGGTACTGGCTTCAAATCATTCACGGAGAACAACTTTCGGGAGAACCTCTCACGCCTGACGGGCCAGCTTCCCTCGGATGCACACGCCCATCATGTTTTCCCTCAGAAGTTCGCAAGAACTTTCAGTGAATTAGGTATCGATATTCACGATCCCAGATACGGTGCCTGGTGGGCCCGGTCCGGGCATCTCAAAAAAGCAGCCGAATACACCAGCAAGTGGGAGGAGTTTCTCGTCAGGGCTCGCACACGTGAAGAGATTCTCCAGTACGGTAGGGATTTGGGAGTGGAGTATGGGTTCAAGGTCAACTTCTAAGGTGTTTCCTGGCTTCGACAGGCTCTTCCTCTGGAGTACTCCGGGGAGCAGCAAGGCGTTCAGAGCCAATCTGGGCGTCGCCACGAGAAAAGAAGCCTTCAGGTTGACTCGCGCTGAAGTGCACCCGCCCCATTCAATCTCAGCTGAATGGGCGATGGGGCGAGCCACGCCGGTTGAGGTGATTCGGACCACTTTCGCAGTGCCAATAATCATCGCCGATTCTGTCGAGCAACTCCTGAGGACACAGGAGTTCACGGGTTGGAGGCTGTACGACGTCTCCGTTCGTGGGAAGGAAGGTCAACCCATCCCAGGCTATAAGGGTTTCGCCGTCACAGGCCGTTGCGGAAACATCGACTGGGCTCAGGGGATCGAGGTGCCCCGGATTTTTCCTGCAGGAGTTTTCCCGGTGTGGAAGGGGCTCTTCTTTGACCCAACCTCGTGGGATGGCTCGGACGTTTTCATGTCGGCTGAGCCAGATGATGGACATGTTTTTGTCGTGGAAGAGGTGAAGCAGGCGTTCGAACGCGCGAAGATCCGGAACGTGGAATTCACCCCCCTGGATCAATTCGAGCGATCGTGGAAGCTCTGACCTCGAAGGAAGCTGCCTCATGGCCTTGATCTTCGTGCCCGCGGAACCGTGCCATCAACGTTGCGGCTACGCGCGCGATGCCCTGGTAGGGCGGATGGTGACCTCGGACAACCTCGGCTTCGGCCCTCACCGCTGAGCCGTGGGTTGACCGGCACACGCGGAGCGCTCGGCACTGCTGCGAGCCTTGTTCCGCTGGCATAGGCTGCCCCGGGTGAGCACTACCACCGTCTACCAGCCGGACCTCCTCTATGTGCGGGGCCAGCTCCACGAGGGGCGCACCCTGCACGTGGGCGCCGATGGCCGAATTCTCGCGGACGGCCCCGTGCCCGCCGATGCCCAGGTCATCCGCCTGCCCGGCCGGGCGCTGCTGCCGGGGCTCGTCAACGGGCACTCCCACGCCTTCCAGCGCCTCATCCGGGGGCGCACCGAGTACGTGGCGAGCGGCAGCGGCTCGGACGACTTCTGGAGCTGGCGTGAGGCCATGTACCGCGCTGCCGAGGCGCTGACACCCGAGGACGTATACACCGCCTCGCGCCAGGCCTTCCTGGAGATGCTGCTGGCGGGTATCACCGCCGTGGGCGAGTTCCACTACCTGCACCACCAGCCCGACGGCTCGCCCTACATGGAGCGCAACACGCTGGCCCGCGAGGTGATTCGCGCTGCCCGGGACGTGGGCCTGCGCATCGTTCTGCTGCGAGTGGGCTACGCGCGCGCGGGCTTCCGGGCCCCGGAGAACCCCCGGCAGCGCCGCTTCATTGACCGGGACGTGGAGGGCTTCCTCTCCGCCGTGGAGTCGTTGACCCGGGAGGTCCAGGGCGTCCCCGGCGTGAGCGTGGGCATGGCGCCTCACAGCGTGCGCGCGGTGCCGAAAGAGTGGCTCACCGTGCTCGCCGGAGTGCGCACGGACCTGCCGGTGCACATGCACGTGGCCGAGCAGCCCAGGGAAATCGAAGCCTGTCTGGCCGAGCACGGCCGCCGCCCGGTGGAGCTGCTCGAGGAGCTGGGAGTGCTGGAGTCCCGCTTCACGGCGGTGCACGCGGTGCACGTGACGGAGGACGAGGCGCGGATGCTGGGCGAAGTCAGCGCCGGGGTCTGCGCATGCCCCTCCACGGAGCGCAACCTGGGAGACGGCATCGTCCCCGCGGACACGCTGGTGAGCGCGGGCGCGAAGCTGTGCCTGGGTTCGGACAGCCAGGCCACGGTGGACCTGCTGGACGAGGCCCGGCAGCTCGAAGGGCACCTGCGCCTGGCGCGGCTGCGGCGCGCGGTGCTGGACCCGGGCGGCGGCGCGGTGGACGGACTGGCGGCGCGGCTCTTCGAGATGGCCACGGTGAACGGCGCGCGCAGCCTCGGGCTGCCCACGGGCACGCTGGAGCCCGGTGCTCCAGCGGACTTCTTCACCGTGGACCTGAACCACCCCTCGCTGGTGGGAGCCAGCCCCGCTTCGCTGCTCTCGGGCATCGTGCTGGGCGCGGACAAGGCGGCGGTGCGCGAAGTGGCGGTGGACGGGCGGCTCGTGGTGCGAGAGGGTCAGCACCCGCGCGCGGAGGAGTCCGGCCGCGCCTTCCAGGCCCTTGCTCGGAGGCTGTACCCGTGACTGACACGCTGCCCGCGCTGCGGGCCACCCTGGCGGAGCTGGTGGCGCTGGACACCACCTCGGTGCGGCCCAACGCCCCGCTCATCGACTATGCGCAGCAGCGGCTGGAGGCCGCGGGCTTCAGCGCCGAGCGTCAGCGCTACACCGACGACGCGGGCGTGGAGAAGGTGAACCTGGTGGCGGTGAAGGGCGGCAGCGGTCGCGCGGCGCTGGCGCTGGTGGGGCACTCGGACTGCGTGCCGTATGACCCGGCGTGGACGGACGCGCTGCGGCTGACGGAGCGGGAAGGGCGGCTCTACGGGCGCGGCGCCTGTGACACCAAGGGCTTCATCGCCTGCGCGTTGCAGGCGGCTCTGCGGGCTCAGTCCCTCAAGGCTCCGTTGATGGTGGTGCTCACGGCGGACGAGGAAGTCGGCCTGGTGGGCGCCAAGCGGCTGGTGGAGGCGGGGCTGGGGCGGGCGCGGCACGCCATCGTGGGCGAGCCCACCACACTCAAGCCGGTGCGAGCCAACAAGGGCTACTGCCTGGCGGAGGTGGAGGTGCTGGGCAAGGAGGGGCACAGCGCATACCCGGACACGGGGGCCTCGGCCATCTTCCGCGCGGGGCGCTTCCTGCACCGGCTGGAGGAGGTGGCGCGCACGGTGCTCCGCGAGGAGCGGGACGAGGGCTTCGAGCCGCCCTTCACCACGGTGAACGTGGGGCTCATTCAGGGAGGCAAGGCGAAGAACATCCTCCCGGGCCAGTGCCGCTTCACGGTGGAGTGGCGGCCCATTCCGGGGCAGTCGCCGCAGCGGGTGGTGGAGCTGATGGAGCTCATCCGCCAGGAGCTGGTCCGGGCCGAGCCCGCCTACGAGGCGAACATCCGGGTGCTGCGCACGGACTCGGGGGTGAGCACGCGGCCGGAGGCGGAGGTGGTTCGCTTCCTGGCCGAGGCCACGGGAAACCCGCCCGTCACAGTGTCCTTCGGCACGGAGGCCCCGCAGCTCACGGCGCTGGGCGCGGAGGCGGTGGTGTTCGGGCCGGGAGACATCCGCGTCGCGCACCAGACGGGCGAGTACGTGCCGGTGGAGGACCTGGTGCGCTGCGAGGCGGTGCTCTCGCGAGCCATCACGCACTTCTGCGGGTAAGCTCATCTTCGACCATGCGCCTCTCCCGCCTCTTTTCACTCTCCGTCCTCTCGCTGATCCTTCTCTCCGGCTGCGACAACAAGAAGGAGGAGCCGGGTTCCAAGCCCGGGGCTTCCTCCGGCCAGCCCGCGTCGAAGAAGACCGGTACGCCCGTGGTGACGTGGGAGGGCGGCTCCATCACCCTCGAGGAGCTGCAGGGCTACGTGGGGCAGATGGCGCCCGCGGCGCGCGGCCGTCTCGAGGCTCCGGAGCAGCGGCGCGACTACGCCGAGGGCCTGGCGCGCTTCGAACTCTTCGTCGCCGAGGCCCGCCGCCGCGGCTATGAGAATGATCCCGAGGTGCAGGAGGCCCTGCGGCGCGCCCTGGTGCAGCGGATGATTTTCAAGGAGTTCGACGAGAAGCCACCCGAGGTCACCAAGGAGGACGTGGCCGCCTACTACGAGGTGCACAAGAACGAGTTCGTCCAGCCGGCTCGCTTCCGCTACTCGCACGTGCTGGTGCCCGCGCCCAAGGGCAGCGCGGACCGGGCCGCGAAGAAGAAGCTGGCCCAGGGGCTGCACGAGAAAGCGCGCAAGCTCCAGCCGCTGGACTTCGACAGCTTCGACAAGCTGGTGACGGAGGCCTCCGGCAACCCCGCGGCCAACCCCTCCGAGGCGGACACTCAGCTCGTCACCGCCGAGGAGCTGAAGACCCGGCTGGGCGCGGAAGTGGCCACCGCCGCCAGCGCGCTCAAGAAGGTGGGTGACCTCGCGCCGCTGGTGGAGTCGGATCAGGGCTTCCATCTGCTCAAGCTCACGGACTCGCAGCCCGAGAAGAACCAGTCCGTCGAGGCCGTCACCTCGATGATCCGCGTGCGCATCACCCGCGAGCGCCGGGAAGCGCGCCTGTCGAAGTTCGTCGAGGAGCTTCAGTCGCGCTCGGGCTTCCGTACGGATGAGGCGGCCCTGCAGAAGCTCAAGCTGGACGTGAACGCCCCCCAGGTTCCGGCGTCCGGGCCCGCTCCGGGCTTTGTTCCGGCGCCGCCGCCGACTCGCTGATCCGCC
>DASVVJ010001193.1:0-17099 GCA_036389955.1 Myxococcaceae bacterium | reverse complement strand
CCCGCTGCGGACAGGCTTGGCTTCGGCGCGCGCCTCCTTCTCCTTGGCAGGCTCGGCCTTGGGGCGGTCCGCGGCCCGGGCATGCGCCTTGGCCTTCTCGCTCGCCCGCGTGTCCATCTCCGCGATGAGGCCCTTCACCATGGACGCGTTGGCCGGCTCCTTCTCGGAGAGGCTCAGGTAGCGCCGGTAGAAGTGGGCCGCGCGCTCGTACGCGCCGAGCTGGCGGTGGCACTGGGCCACGTTGAAGAGAAAGCCGGGCAGCGGCGCCAGCTTGTACGCCGCGTCGAAGGCGGTGAGCGCCTCGCGGTATGCCCCGCGCTCGTAGGCCTCGTTGCCCTGGGTGAATTTCTCGCGCGCCTGGGCCTTGGCCTCGTCGGAGATCTCCGCCGCCACGGCGGGCAGCCCCGAGAGCCCCAACAGCACGGCCAGCGCGACGGCGCTCAAACGGCACTCACTGCGCGAACGGATCGATGATTTCATCGCGCTTGACCTCCTTGCGCGGCGCGGCCTTGGGGGGCACGGCCTTGGGGGACTCGGGCTTGGGCGGAGGAGGAGCCACCCGCTCCCGGGCCATCGGCATCTCGAGCACGGCGTGGGAGTCCAGCCGCACCTGCCGCTCGAGCGGCTCATAACCCGCCATCTCCATCCGCAGCCCAAGCGCGGCATCCGCGCGCGGCAGCTCGCGCACTAGCGGCGTGACGCCGAGCGCCTCGCCGGTGTCCGCGCGGATGACGCGCGCGCCCTCCGGCGTGGTGCGCACCGTGAGGGTGATAGCGGGCGCGGCCGCGGGCGCCATTGCCACAGGGGGCTCTGGCGCGAGCAGCAGCCGCTCCACTCCGCTCCACACCACCGCGCCCGCCAGCATCGCCAGCGCCATGCCTCCGGCCAGCAGGGGCATGCGCGGGTGGTGCAGCAGCGAGAGCGCCGGGACCCGCTCGCGCCGGGTGGGAATGTCCTCTTCCGAGTCAAACGCCGGCACCGTCGCGGACGAGCCATCCAGCGTCAGCAGCGCCGTCGTCACCTCCGCGAGGCTCTGAGGCCGCTTCTCCGGCTCCTTGGCCAGGCAGCGCAGCACCAGGTCCGCCAGCGCCCGGGGCATGGGCTCACCCGAGGCGAGCGTGTCCGGCAGCGCCGGCGGCGACTGGGTGATGATCTGCACCACCAACTGCCCGAAGGCCGGCGCCTGGAACGGCGGGCGCCCCGACAGCATCTCGTAGAGCAGGTTGCCCACCGCGTAGATGTCGGCGCGGTGGTCCACCGGCAGCCCGGCGGCCTGCTCGGGCGCCATGTACGTGGGCGTGCCGATGATGGTCCCGTCCAGAGTGCCGTTGGTCCCCTCGGACGTGAGGATCTTCGCCACGCCGAAGTCCAACACCTTCACGAAGTCCGCCTGGCCGCCGCGGTGGGAGAGGAAGAGGTTGTCGGGTTTGACGTCGCGGTGCACCACGCCCACCTTGTGGGCCGCATCCAGCGCCGCGCACACCTGCACGCCAATGCGCTGTACGCGCGCCAGCGTCAGCTTCTCCTCTTTGAGCACATCGGCCAGGCTCTGCCCGCGCAACAGCTCCATCACGCAGTACACCTGGCCGCGCGCCACTTCCTCCACGAAGTCGAAGATCTCCACGATGTGCTCGTGGTTGATCTGATTGACGGAGCGGGCCTCCTGGAAGAAGCGCCGCACGAAGCTCACGTCATGGGCGTGTTGGGGCCGCAGCACCTTGAGCGCCACCTGGCGGCCCAGCCGGATGTGACGCGCCTGGAACACGCGCCCCATGGAGCCTTCGCCCAGCAACCGCTCGAGCTGGTAGTTGCCCAGGATTTGCCCTTCCTGGGCTTCCTGATCGCTCCGCATCGCGTCACCTGGGGAGGCCACGCTGGAAAGCACGGTCTGTGCGAGAAGATCGTCGCCGCCCATGGGAGCCAAAGCTTTTCATGGGGTGGCTCCCCGGCAACCCAATCCAGCACTTGTTTTTGAGATTTGGGAATTCCCAGGGCACGGGCAGTCACACGTTGGACACATACATGCCCTGCCTGGCTTCCGTGTGGATCACCCGAAACAACACGGCCCCCAGGGGCTGGTAGCTCCCTGGGGGCCGTGCCCCTCATGTGCTCAGCACTGGACAGCGGGTCCGGCTCAGGTGCACTGGCTGTTGGCGCACGTACCCGCGGTGCCGTCGGCCTTGCGGCACGCCGTGCTCGCCGGGCAGTCCGTGGTGTCCGCGCAGTCGACCAGGTTGTCGTAGTCGTTGTCCTTGCTGTCGTTGCAGGTGGTCTCCTTGCGCACGCCACCGGTGCAGGTGCAGCCCAGCACGTTCGGTGCGGTGTTGCAGGGCTTGCCCTCGCAGTCGGTGTCGGCGCAGTCCACCGGCGCGTCGCCGTCGTTGCTCACGTTGTCGTCGCAGAACGTCTCGATCTTCGCGGTGCAGGCGCTGCCCGGCGTGTTGTTGTTCACGCACCCCGGCCCGCAGCTGCCGTTGAGGCAGTTGGGCTCGGAGCCCTGGCCGCTGGTGCGGCAGTCGGTCCGGCCATCCGCGTCGTCGTCCTGGTTGTTGGTGCAGTTGGCCTCCTGCGGGCCCGGCGTGCCCAGCGTGCACACCTGCCGCGGCTGGATGTGGTTCATGCCCTCGCAGCCCGGATCCGCGCAGTCCGTCCCGTTCTTCCTGTCGTTGTCCAGGCCGTCGGTGCAGTTGTTCTCCAGGCACTGCTTGCGCTTGCAGATCGCCCCCGGCTCGCCCAGCACGCACGCCTGCCCGTCGCACTGCGGATCCTCGCAGTCGATGAGGTTGTCGCCGTCGTTGTCCAGGCCGTCCTGGCACGCCGCCTCGACCTTCGCCGAGCCCTGGCACAGGCAGCCCACGCCGCACTCCTTGCCGGTGCAGTCCGGGTCCCTGCAGTCCGTCAGGGGGTTGGCCGGGTTGGTGGTGTCTTTGTCGTCATCCAGCCCGTTGCCGCACTCCACCTCGGTCTTGTTGCCGCCCGAGCAGAGGCAACCCACGCCGCACTCCTTGTTGTCGCAGTCCGAGTCCTTGCAGTCGGTGAGCGTGGGGGGCGTGCCCGTTCCATCTCCATCGTCATCCAGCCCGTTGCCGCACTCGCTCTCGCCCTTCTTCCCGCCAATGCACACGCAGCCGGCGCCGCACACCTTGCCGTCGCAGTCGGTGTCCGCGCAGTCCACCTTGTCGGTGGTCTGCGGCGTGGAGTCCGCATCGTCGTCCACGTTGTTGTCGCACACCGCCTCGCCCTTCTTTCCGTTGATGCACACACAGTTGGGGCCACAGGGCAGGGCGTTGCAGTCGGTGTCCACGCAGTCGATCGGCCCGTCCCCGTCGTCATCCGCGCCGTTGTCACACGCGGCCTCGCGGCGCCCGGTGCACAGGCCGTTGATGCAGTCCTGTGTCGCCGAGCACTTCTGGTCACACCGGCCACAGGTGTCGCGCCCGGTGAGGAAGTCGAAGCCCTCGTCCACCGTGCCGTCGCAGTCGTCGTCCTTGCCGTTGCACACCTCGGTCGAGGGCAGCACCTCGGCGGTGCAGGCGATGTTGCCCTCGCCGCACACGGGCTTGCCCGCGCGGCAGGAGCCCACGTTGCGCGTGTTCTCCGGGCCGGTGTAGCAGCTCGTCTCCTCCAGCTCGTCGACCTGGCCGTCGCAGTCATCGTCCAGCCGGTTGCACAGCTCCGCCGGCTGAGGCAGACAGCAGTAGCGCCGCGCGTCCGGCAGGGCCGTGCACACGTAGCCCTTGCCGCCGCAGTCCGCGTCCTGCTCGCAGGTATAGGGAAGCTCGTCCGGGAAGCTGACAGAACAGCCCGCGGCGGTGCCGAGCACCAGGCCGCAGACCAGGAGTTTCAACCAATAGTAGAGCGCCTTCATGTTCAGAAGCTCCCGCCAACAACGAGATGGAGCGCAGTACTAGCACCGCTGCTGCCGCCCGGCGCCACCGCCGGACCCGTGGGTGCCGCTTGAGGAGCCGGGCTGTGGGTGGGCACCAGCACCAGCCACACCACGCTCGCGCCCGCCGCCGCGGCGCCGCCCGCCACCATGGCGGTGGAGAGGTTGGCCTGGCGCTGCGCATCCAGGCGCTCCCTGCGGGTGATGTCCGCAATGCCGTTGCCGTCCGCATCCGCCGCGTTCGAGGCCGTCTTCTTCGCCCCCTGGCCCACGACGATGCCCGCGCCCACCGCCAGCAGGCCCACCACCGCCGTGTACAGCGCCGGCCGGCCAAAAATCGTCGGCTCCGAGGAGCCCGCCTTGCGCGTGGCCTCGGCCACCACGTCCGAGGGGCTGTCGGGCGCCGGGCCCGAGGACTCGAGGTACACCTCCACCGTGGTCGTCTGTCCCGGGGGCAGGCTCACCGTCTTGGCGTACGGGGTGAACTCCTCCGCCTCGACGAAGAGGTTGCCCTCGCCCGGCGACACCCGCGCCTCGATGCTGCCCACGCCCAGGGTCCGCTCACCCAGGCGCACCACCGCCTGAGGCACGTTCACCTTCACCTTGAGCAGCGCGCGGGGCTTGGCCAGCTCCCGCACCCGCTTGGCCAGCAGCGCCGCGGCGCCCTGCTGGAACTTGGCGTCCCGCGGGTTGCGGCCCGTCAACGAGTCGGTCTCCACCTTGTTGGTGTCGCGGTTGAACGTCCACAGCCGGAACGTCCACCCGTCGTCCTCCAGCGCCAGGCGCGAGGTGACGAGCAGGTCCGCGTCCAGCGTGTCCGCGGGCTCGGCCAGGCACGAGGCCTCCGCGCAGGTCAGCGCCGCGGCGTAGCCGTCCGACAGCCGCTCCTTCGCGTCCGCGATGGAGCCGCCGGGCACCGCCTGCGCCATGGTGCTGCGCAGCGCCCCGTAGAGCGAGCGCACCCACCGGCTGGCCATCTGCGCGCCCGCCCGCTCGGGCGTCTCCAGGCCCAGCAGCACCACGCGCGGCAACAGCTCGGTGTTGGTGACGTCACCGCTCAGGTCCAGGCCAATGCCCGGCTGCTCACCGCCCTCGGCGGGAGTCTCCTGCGTATCGGTCTCTGACTGGGTGTCGGAAGACAGGTCCAGTCCCATTCCTTCTTGAGCCTCGGCCCGTGAGGGCAGGGCCACCAGCACCGCGAGGGCCAGAAGGCCGGTCAGTCGAACGACGGGGGTGTGCATTCCCCGGTTCTACCGCGCCCTCCTCCTGCACGGAATTACCCATCGTGCAGGTTATGTCGCACGCGAGGCCAGGAATCGGGCCAGGGCCTGGGCCTTGGGGATCAGCGTGTCCACCTCAATGTGCTCGTCCACCGTGTGGAAGCCCTTGCCCCGGGGCCCCAGCCCATCGATGGAGGGAATCCCCATGGAGGAGGAGGTACTCGCATCCGAGCCTCCGCCCACCAGAGGCGCCTCGCCGTGCCCCAGGCCCGAGGCGTGGGCACACGCTCCGTAGGCGCCCAGCAGGGCCGCGGAGGACTCGGTGCGCTCCAGCGGCTCGCGCGCCACGCCCCCTTTCAGCTCCAGCCGGGTGCCCGGCACCCCCGAGCACGCCTTCGCCGCCGCCTCGTGGAAGCGCCTCAGCAGCTCCTCCCCGTCCGCACGCGTACAGAAGCGCAGGTCCACATCCGCCTCCGCCTGGTCCGGCACCGTGTTCTTCCCCTGCCCGCCGGAGATCCGTCCCACATTCACCGTCACCCCGCGCTCGTAGTCGGTGAGCTGCTGCACCGCATCAATGAAGCGGGCCAGGGCCAGAATGGCGTTGGCGCCCTCCTGGTGGGCGTTGCCCGCGTGGGCCGCCCTTCCGTAGGCCACCGCCTTCACCGCGCCGGTGCCCTTGCGCCGGGTGATGATGGCGTCCGCCGCGCGGCCGGACTCGAAGACGAGGCAGGACTGGGCCCCGCCAATCGCGGCGCGGATGACGCCCGCGCCCTCGGGCGAGCCCACCTCCTCGTCCGACACCACCACCAGCCGCAGTGGAGGCAGCCGCTCGAGCCCTCCCGAGGCTGCCAGCGCCTTGAGCGCCCAGGCGATGACGACCAGGCCGCCCTTCATGTCCAGCACCCCGGGCCCCCGCCTCAGTGCCCCGTCCTTGCGGTAACCCTCGAACTTTCCTGGGGGAAACACGGTGTCCAGGTGCCCCACCAGGGCCACCGGCGCCTCCCCGGCACGGCCCTGGGAGCGGAACACGAGATGATCCGCGAAGCGGGTGCTGGGCACCACCTCGGCGGACAGGCCCGGCATCTGGAAGGCCTCGCGCAGCAGCGCCCCCACCTTTCGGCCCCCCTCGGGGTTGTCGGTGTAGGAGTTGACCTCCACCAGCGCGGCGAGCGCCTGCTCCATCTCCTCCAACTTGCCTACCAGCCAGCCAGACGACGCTTCTCCCAGCTCGCGCATGAAAGCCTCCAGGGGCTACGCCCTCTCGGTATAACCGGCATAAGCCAGGCAGGCGGCCCGGGGAAAGCCCCCGCGTGCCCGCTCGCCCGGCACCCGACGCTGACGCTGCCAGTGCCCGGAAGCTTGCCGGGCGCCTCGGCGCTCCGCATCCCTCATGAGACAAGGAGGATTACGAATGGCGGACAAGCTCTGGATTCTGGTGGGTAACGCGAGCCGCATGAGGCTGTTTTCCGCGGACGAGCGGGGCGAGGACTGGAACCTGCTGGAGGAATTCCGTCACGACGAGAGCCGGGCCCACCAGGGAGACCTGCGGGAGCAGCGTGACAACCCCAACGCGGGCACCCTGCACGGCCCGCCCGTGGAGGTCGAGCCCGACGCGCGCCAGGAGCTGGAGCACGACCGGTTCGCCCGCGAGCTCTCTGGCCGGCTGGACAAAGGGGTGGACCACCACACCTTCGAGCGCCTCATCATCGCCGCCCCGCCCACCTTCCTGGGCAGGCTGCGCAAAGCGCTCAGCAAGCGCGTGCTCCAGCGCCTGGTGATGGACCTGGACGCCGACTTTTCGAACGTCCCCGCGCGGGATCTGCCCAATCGTGTCCCGGTATTGTAGAGAGAGGGCTTACAGGGCGGCGCCCAGGGTCTGATAGGCTTGGGGGCGGGTAAAATTGACCCCCGGGCCAACAGGCCTGGGGCTGGTCTGCCGCCGGTCCACCCTCTCTCTGGGCGACATGAAACTCCCTCACCTCGGCACGCTGAAACTTCGTGGGCGCCTGACGCTCTACGCCACCCTCGTCTCTGTGGTGCCGCTGTTCGCGCTGGCCTGGGTCCAGTCGTATGGATCCGAGCGGCGGATGCGCCAGCAGCTGCAGGACACCTTGAACATCGAGGCGGCCGCCCTGAAGGACCTGGTGGAGACCACGCTCTTCGAGCGGGAGGCCAATGTGCGTGGCTGGGCGGAGGACCACGCCCTGCGCGCCTCGCTCCAGGCAGGCAACTACACCGAGGTGGACCTGGAGCTGGCCTCGTTCCTGCGCCGGGCGCCTTCGTTCCGGGGCATGGCGGTGTTCGGGCTGGACGGGAGGCTGGTGGCGGCCAGCACCCCCGAGCTGCGCAAGGCCTACGAGGGCCGGGAAGCCGAAGTGCTGACCAGCCCCTGGTTCCGCGCGGCCCTGGAAGAGCGGGTGACGGACGAGGGGCTGGCCCAGGAGGATGATCCGGCCTTCGGGTCCCGCGTGCTGCCGCTGGCGGTGCCGGTGTTCGCCCCCAGCCAGGGCAAGCAGCTCGCGGTGCTGCTGGCGGCGTATGACTGGGGCCAGCTCACCAAGGTGGTGGAGCCCGCGCTCGCCCGGGCCAGCGCCCGCAGGCAGCAAACCTTCTACATCGAGATTCTGAGCGCGGATAACCGGCCCCTGTTCGACTCGCGCGGGGATGGCGCCGTCAAGAGCGCCTCCCAGTGGCTGTCGGGCCGCGTGCAGAACGACTCCTCCGTGCGAGACGTGGGGGACGGCTGGCGCTTCGTGACGTGGGTGGACGCCGCCGAGGCGTACCAGGCGCTGTCCAACGCGACGCTGCTGAGCTTCGGGCTGTCGGCCCTCTTCGCGTTGCTGGCGGCCACCGGCTCGTTCCTGCTGGCGCGCAGCATCACCCGCCCGATGACGGCGCTGAGCGAGGTGGTGCGCCGCATCATCGATCAGCGGGACCTGACGCAGCAGCTACCGTCTCGCAACAACCCGGACGAGGTGGGCGAGCTGGCCGCCGCGTTCACCCGCATGGTCGAGCACCTGCGGGAGACGACCGCGGGGCTGCAGCACGGCATGCGCGTGCTCAACGACACGGTGTCCGATCTCAAGGAGGCCACCCGCCAGCAGGAGAAGAACATCGCCCGCCAGGCCGCCGCCATCCAGGAGACGCAGGTCACCACGCAGGAGATCAAACAAACGAGCCTGTTGGCGGCCGAGAAGGCCGACGCGGTGCTCAGCGTGGCCTCGCGCGCCGAGGAGGTGGGCCGCTCGGGTGAAGCGGCCATTTCCGGCAGCTTGGGCGGCTTCGAGGACCTGCGCACCCAGGTGGCGCAGATGGCGCACCGCATCGCCCAGCTCAACGAGCGCACCCAGCAGATCGGCGGCATTACGCAGACGGTGAAGGACCTGGCGGACCAGTCCAACATGCTGGCGCTCAACGCCGCCATCGAGGCGGTACGCAGCGGCGAACACGGCAAGGGCTTTGGCGTGGTGGCGCGCGAGATCCGCTCGCTGGCGGACCAGTCCATCCAGGCCACCGAGCGGGTGCGCGACATTCTGGGCGACATCAGCCAGGCCATCCTCTCCACGGCGAAGATGACGGAGCTGGGCTACACGCGCATGGAAGAGGGCCTGGGGCAGGTGCGCGCCAGCGGTGAGAACCTCAAGGAGCTGTCCACCATCGTCCAGGATAACTCGGCGGCGGTGCGGCAGATTGCCGCCGCGGTGAGCCAGCAGAACGCCGGCATTGCCCAGATCTTCGGCGCGGTGACGGACCTGTCCACGATGATGAACGAGACGGTGAGCAGCCTGCAGGCCACCACCAACGCCACGCGCGCGCTGCAGGAAGTGGCCGAGCAGATGCAGCACGTGGCGCGCAGCTACCGTGTCTGAAGCGAGCCTGAAGGCCATGACGCCCCCACGCGCGCTCATCTTCGACCTGGGCAACGTGCTGGTGTTCCACGACAACGCGCTGCTGTTCGCGCGGTTGGGGCAGCGCGCGGGCCTGGGCCCCCAGGAGGTGGCGCAGCGCCTCACCGCCGCAGGGTGGACAGCGGCCAACCGGGGGCTGCTGGACGCGGAGGGCATCCGCCAGGACGTGTGCGGGGCGCTGGGCATGGAGCTGCCCATGGAGGAGTTCGCCCCGCTGTGGAGCAGCCACTTCACCGTGCACGAGGCGGTGCTGCCGCGGGTGGAGGCGCTGGAGGGCCGGGTGAAGCGGCTGCTGCTGTCCAACACCAACGCGCTGCACGTGGCTTTCCTGCGGCCGAAGCTGCCGCTGCTTCAGCGCTTCGACGCGGTGCTGATGAGCTGCGAGGTGGGCCACGTGAAGCCCGAGCCCGCTTTCTTCCAACTGGCCCTGGAGCGCGCGGGCTGCGCGCCCCACGAAGCCGCCTTCTTCGATGACCTGCCCGAGTTCGTCGAGGCGGCCAACGCGCTGGGCATCCGCGGCCACCTCTTCACGGACGCGCCCACCTTCGACGCGCAGCTGAAGGCGCTCGGGCTGTGAGCGCTTCAGGCTACAGGTAGCGCTGCACGGGCGGCTCGGCCCTGGCGGCCTCCGTCCACGTCTTCAGCGCCGGCAGCGCCAGCACTGCGTCCCGGTATGCGCGAGACACCTCGTCCAGGTGCACCTCATAGGTGACGAACCGGGTGACGACGGGCGCGTAGAAGGCGTCCGCGATGGTGAAGTGCCCGAAGAGAAACGGCCCGCCCTGCCCGAAGCGCTGCCGGCAGTCGTTCCACAGTTTCTGCACGCGCGAGATGTCCTCGGCCACCCCGGGCGCGCGCCCGTGTCCCGGCTTATGAGCCTGCAGGTCCATGGGCATGTTGCGCCGCAGCGCGGAGAAACCCGAGTGCATCTCCGCCACCACCGAGCGTGCCACCGCGCGGGCGGTCTTATCCTCGGGCCACAGCTTCGCCTCGGGGAACGTCTCCGCCAGGTACTCGCAGATGGCCAGCGAGTCCCAGATGGCCAGCGAGCCGTGCTGCAGCACCGGCAGCCGGCCGCTGGGCGAGTGCTTGGCGATCTCGGAGATGGTGGTGGGCTCATCCAGCGCGATCACCACCTCGCGGAAGGGCTGCCCGGTGTGAGCCAGCGCGAGGTAGGGCCGCAGCGACCAGGAGGAGTAATTCTTCGAGGCGACAATGAGGGTGAACTCGGACATGGGCGGCAACCTTACCGCCCATGCGCCAGCGCTCAACCCCCGGGACGCAGGTGGGTGATGAGCGAGCGCACCCGCGCGAAGAGCGCCGGGCGCACGGTGTTCTTCCGGGGCTCGATGCGGAACACCGCCACCGGCAGCCGGATGCTGCGCAGCGCCGAGCTTCCCAGCCGCAACCGCACGGCCAACGGCAGCGGGTGGCCGTCCACCTCGTTCACCACCGTCTCACTGACACAGAGGGTGCCGGGCTGAGCCAGCGCCTCGATGCGGGCCGCCAGGTTGACGGCCTCGCCGAACACGTCCCCGTCCCTGATCACCACCGGGCCCAGGTGGACGCCCATGCGGACTTCCGCGCGCTGCTCGGGCGCCACCAGCTGGTTGTGCCCAGCCACCGCCTCCTGCAGGGCCAGCCCGAAGCGCACCGCCGTCAGCCCCCGCTCGAACTCGAGCAGAAAGCCGTCCTCCACCATCTTCACCTCTCGCCCGCCATGACGGGGCAAGAGCTCTCGCACCAGCCGCGCATGCTCCTCGCGACGGGCCTGCTCCACCAACTCTGTCTGAAAGCCAGGCCCTACCATCGAGGTAGACATGATGGCAGCGACTTTGGTGCTTTCGGGTTCAGGCGCTTCTTTCATTCGAAGCCTCCATTCCCCCCCGGTACGGGTGGAGATGTTAACTCAGGGACAGATCCTGCTCCTACGGGGGTGGCCTTTGGGGTACCCGAACCGTTGCTGATCAGTGTCATGAGTACTGATCATCCCTGACGCATCGCACAACCCTCGGTGTCCCAAGCTTCACACTTGGCGTCCTACTTGCGGGGGTGGGCGGGGCTGGCGCGTCAGGTGAGAAACACACCCGCCGTCGGAGCCGGCGGGAGGCGCACATGGTTCACGGAGAGGAGAAGGCGCGGGACATGGCGCGGTCCCTGCTGCCGTCGCGGTGGCGCAAGGGCGCGCGCAAGGAGCGGGCGCTGGTTCACCGTGGCAGCCGCCGGGAACCGAAAGAGGCGCTGGCCCGGCTGGCGCGCGAGCCCGAGGGCTGGGACGAGCAGCCCTTTCCGAAGGACACGTCGCAGCGGGAGATTCGCGGCGTGGTGCAGCACCGGCGCTGGGCCGACAAGGTCAACCCGTTCATCCGCTGGGCCACGACCGTCACGCGCGAGCTGCCGCGGGAGAGCCGCCTGAGCCACATCCAGGGGCTGCTGCCTCAGGGTGTCATCGGCGAGCACGCGCTGGACCACCTCGAGCGCACCGAGGCTTTCGAGAACCTGACAGAGCGCGAGTGGCGCTATGCCCACTGGTGGGGCCGAGGCTCGAAGTCCGGGTGGATGGAGCGCGGTGAGCAGGCGCAGTTGCTGCGCCAGGTGCTCCAGGCGCCCGAGGGCCACCGCACCTTCAACCGCTGGCTGCATTACCACCCGGCTGCCATCTCCGACCGTTGGGGCCGCCGGGTGACGCCGGTCAGGCGCGTGCGCACGCTGCTGGGCGTGCATGACGTGCTGCCCTTCCTGGACACGGTGGGCCGCATGGAGCGGGGGCGCAGAGGTCGGCGGTCGTGGGGACCCGCGAATCCTCAATCCGATCTCTTCCCCCTCATGGATCACTTCCTGCGTGCTTTCAAGAAGTGCCGGGGCGATGTAGCGGCCACGCTGAAGGAGCTGGGCGTGCGGCTGGGCCACGGAGAGGAGCCGTACTTCGTGAAGCTTCCGGCGGAGTCCTGAACCCACTTCCAGGCGAAGGGCGCCCCGAAACCGTGAAGCATGAGGCGGAGTGGAGTGGGCACGAGAATCCTCGACAGCTTCCTCCAACCTCTACCAATCTCCTGAGGAATGAAGTTCCTCTCCTCTCAGCTCACGTACTTCTTCGCCGACGCTACTGCCCGGCGCAACATCCGTGCGCTGCTGCGCCTGCTGCTGATTCTGGCGGTGCTCGTCGCCAGCTACACGGTGGTGTTCCACGTAGTGATGGCGTGGGAGGGCAAGGAGCACTCATGGCTCACCGGCCTGTATTGGACCCTCACGGTGATGACCACGCTTGGCTTCGGGGACATCACCTTTCAATCGGACCTCGGCCGCTTCTTCTCCATCGTGGTGCTGCTGTCGGGGGTGATCTTCCTGCTGGTGCTGCTCCCCTTCACCTTCATCCAGTTCTTCTACTCCCCGTGGATGGAGGCGCAGCAGCAGAAGCGCGCACCTCGCCAGTTGCCAGAGACAACCTCCGGGCACGTGGTGCTCACCCACTACGGTCCGGTGACGATCTCCCTCATCTCCCGCCTGGAGTTCTATGGGCGCGCCTACGTGGTGCTGGAAGAGGACCTCGCCCGCGCCCTGGAGCTTCATGATCGGGGGATCAAGGTGCTGGTCGGTGCCCGGGACGATCAGCAGACGTACCGGAATCTGCGCATCGACCGCGCGGCGATGCTGGTGGCCAGCGGCGATGACTTCTTGAACACCAACATCGCCTTCACGGTGCGCGAGCTCACCGAGAAGGTGCCCATCGTGACCATGGCTCAGAAGCCAGAGTCGGTGGACGTGCTGGAGCTGGCCGGCTCCAACCATGTGGTGCAGCTGCCGGTGATGCTCGGCCGGTCGCTGGCACGGCGGACCATGGCCGGAGAGATCCGGGCCAACGTGATCGGCCGATTCGGCGAGCTGGTCATCGCCGAGGCGCCAGTCACCGGAACGCCCTTCGTGGGCAAGACGTTGGCCGAGTCCCGGCTCCGGGAGGTGACCGGGGTGAACGTGGTGGGCGTGTGGCAACGCGGACAGTTCATTCTGCCCACCCCGAACACCCGCATCGAGCCCACCACCGTGCTGTTGCTGGCCGGAACCGCCGCCCAGCTCGAGAACTTCGACAGCCTGTTCGTCATCTACAACGTCTTCGATCGCCCGGTGCTGATCCTCGGCGGCGGCCGTGTGGGTCAGGCCGTGGCCGCGGCCCTCCGGGAGCGGGAGGTGCCGTATCGCATCGTCGAGAAGGATCCGGATCAGGCCAGGCACCTGGACCACCTGGTGCTCGGCTCCGCCGCGGACCTGGAGGTCCTCAAGCGCGCCGGGATCGACGAAGCGCCCACCGCGCTGATCACCACCAACGATGACGGCATCAACATCTACCTGACCATCTACTGCCGGCGCCTGCGCCCAGACATGCAGATCATCACCCGCGCCACGCTGGAGCGGAACGTCTCCACGCTGCATCGCGCCGGGGCGGACTTCGTCATGTCCTACGCCTCGATGGGCGCCAACACCATCATCAACCTGCTCGAGCGGGACGACGTGGTGATGCTCGCCGAGGGGCTTGACGTCTTCCGCTATCCGGCGGGCAAGGAGCTGATCGGCCGGTCACTCCGGGACACCCGGATCCGCGAGGAGACCGGGTGCAGCGTGGTCGCGCTCGAGACGGCTGGCGGCGGAACCTCGGTGAACCCGGAGCCCGGGACCCTGATCAAAGAGGGGACGGAGCTCATCCTCGTCGGCACCGTGGAGGGGGAGCGGAGGTTCAAGCAGCGGTTCACCTGAGCCACGCGGGTGCGGACGGCCGAACAGCTCAGCGCGCTTCCGGCGGGCTCGAGGTGGGTTGAGGCTTCTTGGGAGACTCGAGGATAGGGGCGTAGCACTTGCCTTTGAAAAGCACGCTGCCGATCTGCACGCACTCCTCAGCGGTCGTCGAGAGCAACTCCAGCCAGCAGCCTCCGTTGATGGGAACCTGCCTGCGCCCCGGACACTGTCCTTTCTTGTCGGGCCGGGCCTGCTCTGGGCGGGGCTTGGGAAGTGACTCCTGGGCAAGGGGCCTCTTTTCCGTGCGGGGCGGAGTGGGCGCTTGAGCCCCGGTGGGCGAGGTCTCTCCTACAGCCGACGTGCCCGCATCTGGCGCCTGCGCGTCCGAAGCACGAGGCGCGTTCACGAACACGGGGCTGGGCGGTACGGACGCCGGCTGCGAGTGCCACACGAGCACCGCGAGGAGCACCGCGACGACTCCCGCCACCAGGACCGGCCAGGGCTCCCCGGCCCACGCCCGTGCGGGTGGCTGGGCTCGGTGAGGGCGTTCGCTTCCACGCTCCGGAGCCGGGACGTTCGGCGGCGCCACAACCTCCAGCGTCTCGGCCACCTGCGCCGCGGTGCCTCTCGCCTCTGGAACTTCCGAGAGCAGCCGGACGATCACCTCTCGCAGCGGTGGCTCCACCCGGGGGTTGCCCTCCAGCATCGGCCTGAGGTCGGGGCTCGTCACTCGCCAGACGCCTTGCTCATCCTTCCGCGCCTGCCAGGGCGGCGGGTACTGGCCCATCACCAGGCGATAGGCCGTCACTCCCAGGGCATAGAGGTCATCCGCCGGCGAGGGCGGGTAATAGCTGTCGGGATGGTGGAGCAAGTGGGCGTAGAACAGCCCGGCTTGCGGGGACAGATAGTCCAGGGTGACCGGAGGAAGCGACTGCCAGGTGAGGCGCTCCGCTCCCTGAAAGTGGCACGAGCCGAAGTCGATGAGCACCGGCAACCTGTCGGACAGCCGTACCAGGACGTTGTCGCCCTTCACATCCCGGTGCACCGCTCCGGCGGCATGAATGGCCTCCAGGGCCCGCGCCAACCGCGCCACCACCCGGCATAGCTGCTTTCCCGAGGGCGTGTGCTGCTCGGCCCAGTCATACAGGCGCGTGCCCTCCACCCATTCCAGGACGATGAAGGGGTACTTGGAGCCGGACGCCGGCTTCAGCCCGCGCCGGTCCAGCAGGCGGGGAATGCTCGGGTGGCTCAGGCGCGAGAGCAACTCCGCCTCGCGTTCCATGCGCCAGTTCCACAGGAACAGGGACACCTTGAGCGCCACCGGTTCCGAGCGCCGCCAGCCCCTGCGCACCGCCTGGTACACGGCACCGTACGCCCCCTGGCCCTGCCAGGCCTTCACTCGCCACGCTCCGACTCGGGTGCCTGGGGTCAGCGGGTGCAAGAGCTCCTCGGGGCTTGCTCCTTCGCTCAGCCTAGCGCGAAGGGGGAAGAAGCTCCGCCTCCATCATGTCCTGGGCTGGGACCGTACGAAAAGCCGCGTCCCAGCTATGGGTTCGATTCCCGCCGCCTCCGGGGGCTCAGCGGGCCTTGAGGCGCACCCAGACTCCGTCCCGGGTGTGCAGGCTGGCGCTGAGCTGCACCTGGGCCACGCGGCCGGGAATGGCCAGGGCCTGGAAGCGCTGGGCGATGCGGGCGAGCATGAGCTGGCCCTCCATGAGGGAGAACTCCTTGCCGATGCACTGCCGCTGGCCTGCGCCGAAGGGAATCCACGCCTGCTTGTGGCGCCCGGCGGAGCGCTCGGGAGTGAAGCGGTCCGGATCAAAGCGCTCGGGGTCCTCCCAGACGTCCGGGTGATGGTGGAGCACGTAGGTGAGCAGGGCGATCTGCGAGCCCGCGGGGATGCGATAGCCGTCGAACTCGTCCTCCTCGGCGGTGGTGCGAGGAATCCAATAGGAGGGCGAGTACAACCGCAGCGCCTCCTGCAGCATGTTGCGGGTGTACGTCAGCTTCTGCAGGTCGGCGAAGGTGGGGGCGCGCGAGCCGAGCACGGAGTCCACCTCGGCCTGAAGCCGCTGAGCGACGGCGGGCTGCTGGGTGAGGAAGTGGAATGCCCAAGCCATGCCCGCGGCGGTGGTCTCATACCCGGCGACGAAGAGCGCCACGGCCTCATCGCGCAGTTGCTCATCCGTCATCTGGCTGCCGGTCTCCTCGTCCTGGGCGTGAATGAGCAGGGAGAGCAAGCTGCCGTCGGTGTCCGTGCCGCGCCGCCCGCGCTCGAGCACCCGGAAGACGATCTCGTCCACGGTGCGAATGGCCTCGCGGTAGCGCGCCCGTCCCGGCACGGGCACCCAGGCGGGGAGAGAGTTCGTCACCAGGCCCTTGAGCAGGAAGTCGTTGGCGTAGGTAAACGCCTGAGCGGCGCGCTCCGTCTCGGCGGGTTCCAGGGCGCTGCCAAACAGGGCACGCACCAGCACGTTCATGGTGATGCGGGTGAACGCCTTGGCGGCGTTGAAGGGCTCGCCCGTCTTCGCGGCGCTCTCCCAGCTCTCCGCGAGGCTGAGATCAATGGCCTCGACCATCTTCTCCGTGAGCGCGACGAGCCGCTGGTGGTGAAACGCGGGCTGAATCATCCGGCGCTGGCGCTTCCAGAGGTCGCCTTCGCTCGTGGGCAGGCCGTTGCCCAGGAAGGTGCGGAGCGACTCCCACATGGCGCCGCCCTTGGTGTAGTTGCGCGCGCGATCCACGAGGACGTGCTGAGCGTGCCGTGGGTGGCACAGGATCACGGCCTTTCCGAGGCCCAGATCCAGCAGGAAGGCGTCGCCGACCTGCCTCCGGGCCTGCAGAAGGAAGTCCAGGCGTTGCGTGAGCAACCGGGGCAGGTTGCCCACCCATGGCAAGCCAGGCACAGGGGGAAGTAGACGCAGCGCAGCGGGAGAAGACAGCGTTGCTGGATCAGACATGCGGCGCACTCTACTGGCCTGCGCGCAGCCCTGTCTCCAGGGCGCCGTGCACGGTGCCCTTCTCGCCCTCGGTATGAGTCGCCTCTCCGTATCAGTTCGCCGTGCCAATCATGAGGCCTCCCGGCCGTGGCCAGGGAGGCATGCATGGAGAAGGAGTTGGAGCGCTACTGTCAGCCTCCCACGGGCTTCTCAGCGACCAGGGAACTCAGGCCGCTCGCGTCCGAGCAGATTGACCCTGTTGGGCCGCATGTGCCCCCAGTGTGCGTGCGCCGTGAAGGTGCACCTGACCAGCGGGTGGAAGTCCCGCCCGAGGAGGAAGTCGACCCCCTCGGTAGCTATCTGGCGGGGACGAGGGGTGACCCTCGGACTCGAAGCCCAGAGACAGAAGGCCTCGAAA
>DASVVJ010001192.1:0-2255 GCA_036389955.1 Myxococcaceae bacterium | reverse complement strand
ATCTGCCCGCGCTCCATGCGCCCGTACACTTCCGAGGCCATGCCGATGCGCTCGGCCACATCTTCCTGAGTCAGTCCCGCTCGCATGCGTGCGGCGCGAGCCACGGCTCCAAGGGTGCTCGCCAGAGGCTTTTCCATGCGTTCGCCAGTCCAGTCCGGGGCCCGCCACGCCCGTCAGTGCGCGTGGGAGTAACCCGCAGGGTCATGTCGACCCATCATACCTCAAGCGTTTAGTGAAGAGGCCGGGATGTGGCTGGCACCGGGTGCGCGCGTGGTTCAGATGACAGGTGCGCGGCGGGTGCGCGACAGGTGCTCGTCCCCGGCACGCGCGAAACGGCGGGCCAGCTCAGCGCGGCCCTTGCCGCCGTACTGGCGCACGTACTCGAGTTCCTCGGCGAGCAGCAGCTTCACGGTGACCAGGTGCACGTCTCCCGCGGGCGTCTGAATGAGGCGGGGCAGCGTGCTGGAGGGCACGCCGAGCATCACGCCCACGGAGCCATCGGCGGTGACGAGCGAGCCGGGCATGCCTTCGCCCGACAGCTCCACGGACAGCAGCTTCATCTCGTCGAGCAACTGGCGCACACCGCCGTGGCCGGCGGCCGTGTGACACACCTGCACGAGCGTCTGGAAGAGCCAGCTTCCCTCCAGGTGCGGCAGCGGCTCATCGGTCTCGATGATGCACTCGAGGCCGAAGCCGATGGAGGGCTCGGCCTGGTCATCGAACGGATCCGACAGGCCGTCGCTGGCCAGCAGCGTGCCGCCAGGGCGGCGGATGGAGCGCCAGGCCTGGCGCAGACTGGGCCAGCGCGGGTTGCCGGCGAAGCTGGGGTTGAGCAGGAAAGTGAGCACCTGCGGATCCACCTTGCCCAGGGTGCCGTAGGCGGCATCCCGGGCGGCGGCGATCTTCTGCAGGAGCTGCTCGTGCATAAGCGGACAGCTTATGACGAGCCGTACTCCAAGTGGACCGGGGATGCGCCGCGGGGCTCAGCGCAGGGAGCGCTGGGG
The DNA here is from genome assembly GCA_036389955.1 of Myxococcaceae bacterium. Classification (GTDB taxonomy): domain Bacteria; phylum Myxococcota; class Myxococcia; order Myxococcales; family Myxococcaceae; genus DATHBR01. The sequence continues at coordinate 1,251 of DASVVJ010001192.1, read as the reverse complement.
CTCGGCGTGCACCACACGCGCGGTGGGCTTCCCACCTTCCAGCACGTAGGTGGCATGGACCCCGGTGCTCTGGCTCAGGGACTCGATGCGGTCGTCCCCTACGGTTCCGAGCCTGCGCGCTCCTCCAGAGAGCGCTGCTCGAACGCGGCGAAGGCCACCCGGCGGCGCTCGGCCGCGGCGAACAGCAGGCCCAGGGGGGCGCCGAAGAACACCGCGTGCAACACCATCTGGCCGAACTGGGGCACCTGGAGGAACCAGGGGAAGTAGCCGCGTCCCATGAACTGGAACGTCATCACCCAGACGCCGATGCCGAAGAGCATGCCCACGGCGAGCTGGTGGGTGACGCTGGGCCGTAGCTCGGGAGACAGGCGCGCGTCGATGAGCGAGTACACCAGCCCCAGAAACGCGCTGAAGGCCAGGTGCAGCCCCAGGCCCACCGCCAGAACGAGCGCCAGGGAGGGCTCCGTCAGCGCACGAGCGCCCATCACCTCACTGGCCGCGTAGCGCACGGGGCGCAGCACGCCTTCTCCGGCCAGCCATGAGATGAGGCACTCGGCGACGGCGAATACCACGCCCGCCAGGAGTCCAAAACCGAGGCCGTTCTTCGCGGACCAGGGAGTGGTGGACCAGGCCATGCGATGCCTCCTCGAAAGAGCTGCCGCCTACGGGCGGCTTCTTCTCCCAAGGGTTGTCACTCACTGGACAAAGGACAGGCCCGCATGGAGCGCCCGTGCCCTTGCTTGCCCCCCGGGCACCCGGCGCCACCCTGCCCGCTTGTTGAATCCACTCACAGCAGGGCCGCCTGGCTGGGCAGCTGGTTCAGCGGAAGGCATCGACGATGAAGGCAGCCGCGACGGAGCCTTCGAGGATAGCCATCCCGGGCTTCGACTCTGGCAACTTCCGCATCTGGTCATCACCGAGCCGGGCCACTGCGCAGATGGGGACCTTGTCGCCGTCCACCGGGTGGGCTTCGTAGTAGCGAATGACCACCTGAGGGCCGCTCGTCCAGACCTGCCCATACAGACGAGTCAGCGTGCCAAGTGTGCCCAGTTCCTCTTTCATGACGCTCTCAACAGGCCCGTCGTAGAGCGTCGTGCGCCGGCTGCCAATCTGGTTCGCGTCGAAATAGATCAGCGCGCTGTCTCCCACGCGCATCCTTAGATACCGCATCACTTCGAGTGCTTTCTCCGGGCATTCCTGTGGGCCTGGAGTGCCATCCGGGCGCAGGGATACGCCTCCAGCAGTAGTACA
>DASVVJ010001191.1:0-6763 GCA_036389955.1 Myxococcaceae bacterium | reverse complement strand
TCGTGTAGCGCACCGAGTCGCTGTTGCGCAGGTCTTCCAGCGGGTTCTTGTCCAGGACGATCAAGTCCGCCAGCTTCCCCGCCTCCAGCGAGCCGATGTCCTTGTCCAGCCCCAGGTACTGCGCGCCCGACAGCGTGCCCGCCCGCAGCGCCTGCAGCGGCTTCATCCCGCCCTGGCCGAACATCCACAGCTCCCAGTGCGCCGCCAGGCCCTCGCGCTGGCCGTGCGCGCCCAGCTGCACGCTCACGCCCGCGTCATTCAGCTCGCGCGTCGTCTTCGCCACCGCGAAGTGGTTGAACTCCTCGTCCGGCGCGAGCTGCCGCCGCCGGCTCGCCGCGTCCACCACCCGCCGGGGCACGAACGACAAGAGCCGCGGGTTCTCCCACACGTTCGTCTTCGCGTACCAGTACACCTCGCCGGTGAGCCCGCCGTACGCCACGCCAATCGTCGGCGTGTAGCCCACCTGGGTCTTGCTCCACAGCTGCAGCACGTCCTGATAAATGCGCCCCACCGGCAGCGAGTGCTCCACGCCCGTGTGCCCGTCCACCACCATGGCCATGTTGTGCTGGTAGAGCGAGCCACCCTCCGGCACCACCATCATCTGCAGCTCCCGCGCCGCCTGCAGCACCTTCTGCCGCTGGTCGCGCCGCGGCTGGTTGTAGCTCTTCACGCTGAAGGCTCCCACCGCCTTCATCCGCCGCAGGTGCGAGCGCGCATCGTCCAGCGTCTCGATCGGCGCCCGGTACCCCACCCCCTGCGCTCCATAGAGGATGGTGCCCGTGGAGTAGATGCGCGGCGACACCGTGCGCCCCGCCTTCCCCAGCTCACTCGCCGCGAAAATCTCGGCCGTCGAGTTCGACGGGTCATGCAGCGTCGTCACCCCGAACGCCAGCGACGCGTAATGGATCCAGCTCTGCTCCGGCAGGATGCCCTCCGAGCCCATCGGCCCGTGCCAGTGCACGTCCACCAGGCCCGGCATCAGCGTCTTGCCGCGCACGTCCACCACCTTCGTCCCCTCGGGCACGCGCACCTCACCCAGCTTGCCCACCGCCACGATGCGGTTGTTGCGCACCACCACCACGCCGTTCTCAATCACCTCATCCCCGCGCATGGTGATGACGCGTCCGCCCACCAGCGCCGTCGCGCCCGAGGGCACCTCCGTCGGCGCCTCGAAGGAGATGTTGAGGCCCTTCTCCGGCGCATCGGGCAGCTTCGCCGGCGCGCCCTCGAGGAAGCGGAACGACTCGCGCAGCTCGCGGGTGAACAGCTCGGGCCCCAGCGCCCAGTACAGCCGCTTCGAGTCCCCCGACCAGTGCAGGTACTCACCCGAGTCCCGGGACACCTTCGTCACCGGCAGCGCCTTGCTGTCCTTGCTGGCCACCACCGTCTTGCCCCCCTGCGTCAGCGGCATGAGGTGCGCGTTGAAGTTCTCCCGGAACGCCACCCACTTCTCGTCCGGAGACACCCGGTAGCTGAGCACCTCCGCGCTGGTCAGGTGCGTGCGCGGATCGCTCTTGTCCAGGCCGATGCTGCGCAGCTCCCGCTTGTCCTCCTTCTCGCCGCGCTCCACCCCCAGGTAGTACACCCGGTCCGAGCGCGCGCCGAAGTGTGGCTCCTCGCCATCCTTCACCAGCTTGCGCGGTTTGCCTCCCTCGCGGCCGATGACGAACAGCCCCGTCTCCCGGCTCCACAGCGCCGGCAGCAGGTAGCCGCCCGCCGTGGCCCGGTAGACGATGGAGCGCCCGTCCGGAGAGAACGCCGGCTCCACGTAGAAGCCCGGCTGCGCGCTCACCACCAGCCCCTCGCCGCCCGTGGCCGGCACCACGCGGAGGGTGCCGTACTTCTCGTCATCCCACGTCGTGTAGACGATGGAGCGCCCATCCCTCGAGAACGAGGGGTACAGCTCCATGTGCTCCGTCTGCTTCGTCAGCCGGCGCGGCGTGCCGTTGGGCAGCTCGCGCACGTACAGGTGCCCCAGCGCCTGGTACACCACGCGGTCCCCCTGCGGAGACACCTGCACCCAGCGCAGCATCTTCACCGGGAAGCGCTCGGGGGCCACCTGCTGCGGGAAGCGCAGCGCCTCGTGCACCGTGCGCGTGCCCTTCACGCGGAAGGGAATCGGCGTCACCCGTCGGGAGGCCACGTCGATGCGGTGCAGCTTGCCCTGGGCCCAGAACACCAATGACTTGCTGTCCGGCGTCCACGCCATCTGCGGATACACCCCGTGGATGGCCCACGACTCCTGCATGTCACGGTCCAGCCCGTCGAACAGCGCCCGCTCCGCGCCCGACACCACGTCCGCCACGTGCAGCACCGTCTTGCCCCGCACCCGCCGCACGAAGGCCAGCGACTTGCCGTCCGGCGAGGGCGTGGGCCGCACCGAGCCGCCCGGCCCGCTCACGAAGGGTTCAATCTCTCGCGTTTCCAGATTCAGCCGCTGAATGGCGTAGATCTGCGTGTTGGCGTCCTTGTTGTACTCGAACGTCTTGCCCGGGGTGACGTCCTGGCTGAAGTACAGGTACTTGCCGTCCGGAGAGAACACCGGCTCGCCCACGTCCTTCTGCTCGGTGGGGCGCTCGGTGAGCTGCACGCCCTCGCCACCCGAGCGGTGGTAGAGCCACATCTCGCCCGCGCCCAGCGAGCGCCGCGAGGTGAAGTGCTTGCGGCCCACCAGGTACTGGCTGTCCGGCGCCCAGGCCGGGCTGTTGATCAGCCGGAACTTCTCGGCCGTCACCGCCTGCGGGTCCGTGCCGTCGCGCTTCATCACCCACAGGTTGTCGCCGCCGCCCCGGTCGCTGGTGAAGGCAATGGACTTGCCGTCCGGGCTGTAGCGCGGCTGCATGTCCCAGGCGACGCCCTGGGTGAGCGCCTTGGCCTCACCACCGGCCATCGGCAGCGTGTAGAGGTCGCCCAGCAGGTCGAACACCAGCTCGTCGCCGCGCGGGCTGATGTCCACGCTCATCCACGTGCCCTCGGTCACGTCGAGGGCGACCTCGGTGGGGCCCTTCAGGCCCGGAGCGTTCACGTTCCAGTCCGCGCCCGCATCCGGCGAGCCCGGAGGCGGCGTGGGCATGCCCCCATCCACCTGTGTGGCCTGCGCGGCCTGGAGGACGGGATCCTTCTCCTTCGGAGGCTGAGGATCATGCCGGACAGCGGGGGGCGGCGTCTGAGCGCCGGCGGAGAGCACCACGCCTGTCACGACGAGCGTGGACACACTGAGCAGCAGCGAGAGTCGATTCACGAAATGTCCCTGGGGGATTGAGGCGGGCGGATACTAGGGCAACGCCTTGCCAGGCTCACCATTCCCGACCTTCATCCGGATCCGAGGGCTGTCCGGCGAGTCCCTGTAAAATGATACCCTGAGTGCACCGTGCACGGCGGGAGAGCGCCGGGCGCTCCTTGCGTTGAGAGAGAGCCATGGACGCCGCCTCGAAGCCAGCGCTGGTGGGTGAGGAGCTGGAGCGCTCGCGCAAGGCTCTCAGCACCCTGACGAGCATGGGGCCCACGGTGACCAACGTGCTGCTGGTCATCTGGTACTGGGGCCAGTGGAGCGTGGTCCTCACGCTAGCCATCGCGGTGGTGTGCGTGACGCCGGTGAACGTGTGGCTCGTTGAGGTGCTGGCGCGGCGCTACGGGCGGCCCCGGGCGGAGGTGGTGCGGATGATGGCCAATGTGGCGGGCCTCTGGATTAGCGGCCACTGCACCCAGTGGAGCCCGTTGGTGTGGGGCTTCGTGCCCTACAACCTGATTGGCATCTACCTCTATACGGTGGACCGCTGGATGTGGGCCCGGAGCATCACCTACCTCGTGCTGGTGGAGGGCTTCGCGCTGTGGGAGGGAGCACCGCCGGATGAGGCAGCGGCTTTCGGGGGGCTGGGGCTCTTCGGCTACCTGCTCACCGCCCGGAGGTTGTCGCTGCAGAACCAGGTGGTGGCCGAGGCGGAGCAGCAGCGCCAGGAGCTGGAGCAGGCGCACCAGCAATTGCAGCACGCCCACGAGCGGGCGCTGGCCCAGGAGAAGCTCTCCAGCCTGGGCATGATGGCGGCGGGCGTGGCGCACGAGATCAACAACCCGATGAGCTTCGTCACCAGCAATCTCAGCCTGCTGCTCAAGGACTTGAAGCAGCAGCCGTCGCTGCCCGAGCCGCTGAAGGAGTACGTGGACGAGGTGTTGCCGGAGACGCTGGAAGGCATCAAGCGGGTGAATGCCATCGTGGGGGACCTGCGGCGCTTCTCGCGGGGAGACCTGGAGGCGTCGGCCGAGTACGACCTGAACGCGGAGGTCGCGGCGGCGCTGCGCATCGCCCACGCGAAGCTGGCCCACTGCCAGGTGGAGCAGGAGTTGGGCGAGGTGGGCCTGCTGATGGGCCGGCCGCAGCAGATCGTCCAGGTGCTGGTGAACATGCTGGTGAACGCCGGACAGGCGACCGCGAGGGGCGGCCGGGTGCGGGTCTCCACGCACCGGGAGGCGGACGGGGCGCGGGTGGAGATCCGCGACACGGGACCGGGCCTGACGCCGGAGGCCCGGCGCCACCTGTTCCAACCGTTCTTCACCACCCGGCCGCACGGCACGGGCATGGGGCTGGGGCTGGCGGTGGCGCACGGCATCGTCACCGCGCACGGCGGCCGCATCGAGGTGGACAGCCAGCCTGGGCAGGGCACGTGCTTCATGGTGCACCTGCCCCGCACGCCTCCGCAGCCCGTGCACCCGCGCTCCGCGGAGGCGGACGGCTCGCCCGTGCTGGCCTAGGCTTCCTGGACATAAGGGGTGTCTCCCCTCTCCCGCCGGGAGAGGGCCAGGGTGAGGGTGCTGCGGACAGGTGCGGTGGTGTGCCAGAGACCCATGAGGTAGGGTCAGGCGAGCGGGCAGAGGTGATCGTCCGCGCTGGAGAAGCGCTCATGGCGTCAAAGCGAGCCTTGCAGGAGGTGGATCCGCTCTCTCTGCCGGTAGGGTTGAGCGTGGGGCGCTGGCGGGTGAAGGGATGGAGAGGCCGTGGCTCGTACGGCACGTTGTACTGTGTGGAGAGTGAAGACCGCGGAGAGCCGGGCGAGTTCGCGCTCAAGGTGGCCATCGCCCCCGGGGACGAGCGCTTCGGGCGCGAGGCGGAGCTGCTGCGGCGCATCGCCAGTGCGCATGTGCCGTGCTTGCGCGAGCAGGGCGTGTGGGAGCACCCGAGCGGAGTGTTTCCGTACGTGGTGATGGAGTGGATCGAGGGCGAGGCGCTGTACGAGTGGGCGGCCCGGCGCAACCCCACCTCCCGCCAGGTGATGAGGCTGCTGGCGCAGGTGACGCGGGCGCTGGAGGCCACGCACGCCGCCGGAGGTGTGCACCGGGATGTGAAGGGCGCCAATGTGCTGGTGCGGCCCGGGGATGGGCAGGCCTTCCTCATCGACTTCGGCGCGGGGCATTACAAAGGCGCGGCCACGCTCACCTCGAAGCTGCTGCCGCCGGGCACTCCGGCCTACAACAGCCCCGAGGCGTGGGCGTTTCTGCATGCGTTCTTGCGCCACCCCACGGCGCACTACCCGGCCAGCGCGTGTGATGACCTGTTCGCCCTGGGGGTGACGGCGTACCGGCTGGTGACGGACGAGTACCCGCCGCCGACTCAACCCGGGGAGAGTGGCTCTGAGGTATGGCGCGAGGACGGGCCGGGAGCGCGCTCTGTGCGAGAGCTCAACCCCAGGGTGAGCCCGGAGTTGGCAGCCATCATTCAGCGGCTGCTGGCCATCGCTCCCGTGGAGCGCTTCCGGGGCAGGGCCCTGAGAGTCGCCGAGGCGCTGGAGCAGGCAGCGGAAAGGGAGGGAGCCGAAGGGGACGTTCCTCTGTTCACCTGGAGCGAGGAGCACCGTCCCCGGGCGCGTTCCCCCGAGGCAGCCCGGCTCGCCGAGGAACAGGACGCCGCTGCGAGAGAGGAGCATGCGCGGTGTGAGGAGCATGCGCGGCTCCGGCCTGAGGTGAGCCGTGCACGGACTCTGGCACTGCGCTTCGCGCGGCCGTGGACCGCAGTGGCGGTGGTGGGATTGCTGCTCGCCGGGCTTACCTTGGCGGTGCAGTGGCGAAACCGGGAGAGCGCCGGGTTCATGTTGGACAAAGAGGGGCACCGGGTCGCGGTAGGCGACGGCGCCAGCACCTCTGGCGCTGGAGGCACCTCTCCACGAACCGATGACACGAAGAAGCGGGTTGGATTGCCACTGCCCGAGCAACCGCTTCCCGGCCAGAACAAGCCTCCTTGCAAGAAGACGGGTGAGGTGGAGATCCGTGGTGCGTGCTGGTACCGCTTGGCGGATGCCAAGCATCCGTGCAAGGAGGAAGGCAAAGAAGACGCGTACGCATGGAAGGGGGCCTGCTACGGGCCCTCGTATCCAACCGGCCGCGAGCCCACTTCGAGCCCGCAGTGAGCAACCACCGGCAGCAGGAGCATGTCGGGCCCACGCGTTGAAGAGACCCATCAACTCACTGGAGACGCCACCCAAGCGCTATCTGAAAACACCAAGGTTCTTGAGTGAGGCCAAGGGCGACAGGTCGGCTACCGGCGTGTCTGTGAGGTCGAGCGACTGGAGCGAGGTGAGGGCGGTCAAGGGCGACAGGTCGGCGACCCGCGTGCCTGTGAGGTTGAGCGACTGGAGCGAGGTGAGGGCGGCCAAGGGCGACAGGTCGGCTACCGGCGTTCTGTCAAGGTCGAGCGACCGGAGCGAGGTAAGAGCGGCCAAGGGCGACAGGTCGGTGACCTGCGTGACGGCGAGGATGAGCGACTGGAGCGAGG
>DASVVJ010001190.1:0-8659 GCA_036389955.1 Myxococcaceae bacterium | reverse complement strand
CGCTCTGCATGCGGAGAGCTGGGCCATCATCCAGCTCCACGACGCAGAGCTCTCCGATATGCGGTTTCACTTCGAGTACCACGGCAGACAGCTCGTGGACCTCCTGGGAGAAGACGACCCGGATGAGGTCTCGACGCTCAGCTTCTGGTTACCGTCCGAGTTTCTGGAGGAGCAGGGCCCGAGTCATGTTCGCGAGCTGGCACTGGCGCTCGCGACGCCCCTGCCCTTTTGCTCTGGCTACGCGGGGCTGTCCTTCAACGGTGACATGGACCTGATGGGAGTCACGCGAGAGGTGGTCAAGCGCTGCTTCCGCTACCCAGGTATGGACGTCTGCACGTTGCAGTGGAAGCTGGGTACCCGGATCCACGGGGTGCAATGGATGACGTTTCTGGGCCAACCGGTGCTGGGTGAACTGGGAGGAGCGGCAGGGCTGAGAGCACGTCTTCACGAGCCGGGCACCACCGTTCAGGAGTTGGAGGGAGAACGAGCCGTCGTCACCCTGGGTCCATGGCCCGAAGCGGGAGACACCGAGCAGGGCCAACAGCTCCCGTCCTACCGGGAGCTGGCTCGCGTGCTGGAGCCCTGGCTCTATGAGGACCGGATCGTGGACCCCGAGTTCCCCCCGGAGCAGAAGCGCCGCTGGGAGCGCCGCTTCCTGGACTGACGTTCCGCCTACCCTCGCAGGAACGCCGCGAGCTTCTCGTACGCCACCGCCAGCGCCGGAATGGGTGCGCTCTCGTTGGCCTGGTGCGCCTGGGCCGTCTCTCCTGGCCCGTAGTTCACCGCGTCCACGCCCCACTCGCCGAAGCGCGCCACGTCCGTCCAGGCCTGCTTCGAGGCCGCCGGCAGCCCCGTTACCGCCAGCAACCGCTGGTACAGCGCGTTGTCCGCGCACACCCGGCCGCTCGGAGACAAGTCCGTGAAGCTCACCTCCGCGCGCCCCGCCACCAGCGCCCGCACGTCCTCCTGCGCCTGCTCCAGCGACTTGCCCGGCGCGAAGCGGTAGTTGAGGTTCAGCTCCAGCGTGTCCGGCACCACGTTGCGCGCCCGCCCCCCGTGCGCCAGCGTCACGCTCATCACCTCGAAGAACGAGAAGCCCGCGTGCACCACTTCCACGCGCTGGCGCTCCAGAAGCTGCGTCAGCAGCGGCCCCGCCTTGTGGATGGCGTTCTCTCCCTGCCACGGCCGCGCCGAGTGCGCGCTGCGCCCGGTGAACTTCAGCGTCGCGTGCAGCGTCCCCACGCACCCCACCTGCACCACCCCATCCGTCGGCTCCATCGCGATGCCGAAGTGGATGTTGCGCAGTTGCGGACTCTGCTCGAACAGCGGCCCCAGTCCGCTGTCGACGTACGGGCCCTCCTCCTTCTCGTAGAGGATGAGCGCCAGGTTCACCGGCAGCTCGCTCAGCGGCAGGTCCTCCGCCAGCGCCATCATCACCGCCAGCCCGCCCTTCATGTCCGAGGCGCCCAGCCCGAACACCCGCTCTCCTTCGATGCGCGGCGCCTTGTCATTCGGGTGCGCGGGCACCGTGTCCAGGTGCCCCACCAGCGCCACCGTGGGCCGCGCATCCTCCAGCCGCCCCACCACCAGCGAGTGCCCTACCCGCAGCACCTCCTCGCGCCGGAAGTGCTCCAGCGCCCACCGCTCCACGTGATCGGCCAGCGGCCCCTCATGACCAATGGGACTGGAGATCTGACACAGCGACAACGTGGACTGGGCAAGGCGCGCGGCGAGCGAGGACATGGAGGGCGCGCACCATAAACCCTCACCCCGCTCGCTCCCAGCCTGATGTGAGCTGCGCACCCTGGGGCTCACACGCGAGCGCCGTGTCCACGCACCGCTGTGCCCCGGGGAGATCCTGCCGCTCGAAGAGCCGCTCTCCCGCGCGGGTGAAGAAGTGGACGGCTTTCTCCTTCTCCTGGCCAAGCTGGTAGTGCTCGGCCAGCACCAGCGGATCCTGCTCTCCGGCCTACTCCAGCCACCCGCCCGCCTGGCGATGGCCCACCGGCTTGAGGTTGCCGGGAACCAGGCTGTACGCGGCGTCCCGCACCAGCGCGTGCCGGAAGCGGTACTCGGTCTCCTCCGGAAAGCGGCTGCCGGACTGGCGCTCCACCAACTCCAGCTCCACCAGCTTCCGCAGGCAGCGCTCCAGCTCCTCGGCGGAGGTGCTCGTCTCCAGCAACTCCTTCAATCCGCCCGTCCAGAAGGAGCCCGAGAGCACCTCGGCCTCGCGCACGAAGCGCGAGAGCGCCTCGCTGCTCGGGAACGCGTGCAGCAGCTTGAGCGCCACGGTGCGGCCGCTGGTGGCGTCATGGGCCTGGTAGACAACGCCCATGCCTCCATAGCCCGCGGGCTGACGAAGGGTGAAGCGGCCCGCCACCACCGTACCCGGTGCCAGCGGGAGGGACCTCGGAGAGCCGTGAACCATCCTTGCCAGGCTACTCGAAGCTCGTCACTCCCTCGATGATCGAGGCGGCGATGCACGCCGGACCGCCCTCGATGGCCGAGAAGCCGTGCGTGCTGCCGTCGTCCTTCTCCAGCATCTCGCCGGGCCACACCTCGCGCCCCGAGTCCTCGCGGAAGCCGCCCTCCAGCACCAGGTTCCACTCGCGCCCATGGTGGGTGTGCCGGGGAAAGCGCTGCCCGGGCGGCAGCCGTACGAAGGCCGCCATCATCCCCGCCTTGGCGGGGCCCGTCTCCACCGGCACGAGCTGAATCTCGTCCGTGGGCCCCGGCAGCCATGCCTCCGGATTGCTCAACGACTGCAGCACCTCCAGCACCCGCTCGCGGGGGATGTCCAGCAGTGCCGCCAGCTGATCCGCGAACCGGTCAAACCGCCCCGGAGACTCCATCTGCCCCACCACCCGCCCTAGCACGCCCGAGGGCGGAGGCGCGGGGGGAACCAGGCTCAGCAGCCCCTCCGCCGAGGGGGCCAACCGGGTCAGCTCCGCCTGGCACCGCTCACACCCAGCCAGGTGACGCTCGGCCGCCTGCCGGGCGGACACTCCCAGAGTGCCCAGCAGCAACTCCGGCAGAATGTCGTCCAGGTGGTCCATGTCGCGTCACACTTCCTCGGGCGTCACTCTGTCTACGGACGCGGCTACCTGCTGGATTTCCTTCGCTATACCGCCACAGCGAAGTCTCTCAGCGCCGCGTTGAGGCTTGTCTTCTGGTCGGTGCTCTTTGTCCGCTGGCCGATGATCAACGCGCAGGGCACGCCATACTTCCCAGCGGGGAACTGTTTCTCGCGCATTCCGGGGATCACCACGCTGCGGGCGGGGACACGGCCCTTGTAGATGCGCTCCTCGGGCCCGCTCACGTCGATGATCTGCGTGGACGAGGTGAGCACCACGTTGGCGCCCAGCACGGCCTCCTCCTCCACCACCACGCCCTCGACGACGATGCAGCGGCTGCCGATGAAGGCCCCATCCTCGATGATGACCGGCGAGGCCGAGGGTGGCTCGAGCACCCCGCCCAGCCCTACACCTCCGGACAGGTGCACGTGGCGGCCCACCTGCGCGCAGCTACCCACCGTGGCCCACGTGTCCACCATGGTGCCCTCGCCCACCCGGGCGCCGATGTTCACGTAGCCCGGCATCACCACCGCGCCCTTCTCCACGAAGGCCCCGTAGCGCACCACCCCGGGCGGCACCACGCGCACCCCGGCCGCCTTGAGCCCCTTCTTCAAGGGCACCTTGTCGTGGAACTCGAACGGGCCCACCTCCATCACCTGCATCTCCGACACGGCGAAGAACAGCAGGATGGCCTCCTTCACCCAGGCGTTGACGCGCCAGCCCTCGGGGCCCTTCTCCGCCACGCGCAGCTCACCCGCGTCCAGCCGCGCCAGTGTCTCCTTCACCGCGGCCACGAACTCCGGCTCCTTCAACTTCGTCCGGTCCGCGAAGGCCGCGGACACCCTCTGAGACAGCTCTTCCATGGAGGCCATGGAGGCGCGTTGAACCACAAGAGACTCAGGCGTGCACGTGTCCCGTACTGGCCGGCTCCGCGAGCGGATGAATATGCGTGAGAATGTCGTGCTCGGCCCGGTCTCCCGCGGGCTCACACAGTTCGGCCGGCGTGCCCGCCACCTCGACGCCCCAGCCCGTCACCCGCGCCACCCGCGACAGCGGCACCACGAACTCCCGCCGCGAAAACCGCCAGGGCCGCACGTACAACACCTCGCGGCCAATAAGCAGCACCCGCCCCAGCCGCTTGCCCTCCAGCGTCTGCACCCGCATGCCCGCCTGAATGGAGCGCCGTTCCAGCGCCGACTCCCACTGCTTCATGTGTCACCCCCGGCACACTTCCCTTTGGAAGGTGCGCTGGGGACACGGCGCGGACGAGGAACGGCCCGCCTCGACAACGGCCCGATTGCCCGCTCGCTACAATCTTTTCATCGCCCCGTTTTGGTTACACCAATGATGTCAACGGGTTACCAATCTCCTGGTTTCTGACAGAACAGCTCTCCAGGCTTTGTCCCCGACTTCACGGACGGGGTTCCCAGCATGGACGCAGCTTCTCGACTCCGGTGGTGCGCGCTGCTCACAGCGGTTCTGGCCGGGTGCTACGGGGAAGCGACCCTGGACCTGGGCAACCAGGGCAACCCACCGCCGCAGGTGGATCCGAATCCGAACCCACCCCCGCCGCCGCCCGTGGAGCCGGACGGCTCGCTGAACTGTGAGCTGGACCTCGTTCCCTCCACCGTCACGCTGGCGAGCGTCGCCGCGGACTTCGCCCGCGAGGTCCAGCCGGTGCTGATGCGGCAGGAGTCCGGCTGCGTCTCCTGCCACGCCCCCACCAGCGGGCGGCAGTTCAAGGTGAGCCCGGGCGGCGAGGAGACGTTCTACGCGGCGCGCGCCGCGGGCCTGCTGCGCCCCACCCCGGGCTCCATCCTGTCCCGGCTGGTGACCACCGACGAGAGCGCGCGCATGCCCCGGGGCCAGCCCTCGTGGAGTGCTCAGGAGATCGCCACGGTGGCCCGCCTCTCCTGCCAACTCGCGGCGGTGGAGGCGCGCCATCCGCAGACGCCGCCGGACGAGGAGTTCCCCCCGGCGCTGCTCCAGCCGTACTCCGGGCCGCCGGTGGTCTCGTACGACAACCCGTTCCTCAACTTCGTGCAGCTCAAGAGCAAGGTGAAGCAGCAGTTCAACGACACCTGGGTGCGCGGCGGCGTGGACAAGTTCGCCCAGCACGTGGGGCTCTTCGGCGGCGTGGACTACGTGCAGTACTTCATCGAGGCGCGCGTGGCGACGCCCGACTTCCTCATGGGCCTGGACAGCCTGGCGCCGGACGTGTGCCAGCTGGCGGCCACCAACCGCACGGGCCCCTTCACCGGGGTGGACACCACGGCGAACCTGCTGGACGTGCCGGCCGCCACCACCCGCACCTTCCAGGCGGAGACGCTCGCGGACCTGACGGCCAGCACCGGCGTCATCTCCGGCAACGGGTGGAACCTCTACACCACCGGCACGCTCACCACGACGCAGCCCCACGTCACCCTCTACCCCAGCACGTACCGCATCACGGTGCGGGCCCGCGGAGAGCTGTGCGGCCCGGAGCTGCCGATCATGGAGCTGCGCATGAACGGCACGCTGCTGCAGTCCTGGCAGGTGAGCGCCACGGCGTACACGGACTTCGTGCACACGGTGACGATGCCGGCCGGAGCCCACGTGCTCTCGGTGGGCTTCACCAATGACTACAACCAGCAGGGCGTCTGCGACCGCAACCTCTACGTGGACTACCTGCAGGTGGGCGGCCCCACCGAGCCCTCCACCGGCACGGCGCGCGCGGACGCGGCCAAGGCCCACGTGGGCACGCTCTACCGCCGCATGCTGTACCGGCCCGCCACCGCGCAGGAGCTGACCAACGGCTACGCGCTGCTCAAGGACCTGTACGGCATGGAGCCCAGCACCCCCAAGGCCTGGAGCGGCCTGTGCGAGGGGCTGATGCGCTCGCCGGACTTCCTCTTCACCCTGCCGCCCACGTACGAAAAACTCACCGGCATGGACCGCGAGCGGCTGCTGCTGGTGAAGCTGGCGCAGGACCTGGTGGGCCGGCCGCCCACCGCCACGGAGCTGGCCGGCTTTGAGAGCGGCGCCAAGAGCTGGGAGCAGATGGTGGATGGGTACCTGAACTCGGCGGACTTCCGCGCGTACTACTTCCACAAGATGCGCATCCGCACCGAGAGCGAGGGCACGGTGGACTCGGACGAGCCCGCGCGCCTGTGGACGTACCTGGTCACCACCGGGGCGCCCATGAAGGAGCTGCTCACCGGGGACTACTCGGTGTCGCCCAGCTTCTCCAAGGTGACGCGCCCGCCCGAGCACGGGCAGACGGGCGTGCTCACCATGAAGGGCTTCATCCAGAACAAGCCGGGCCTGCCGCACTACAACTACGCGGCGCGGGTGATGACCGACTTCATGGGCTCCATCTTCGAGGTGCCCTCCGAGGTGTTCGACATGCGCGGAGCGGCCACCGCCGCCTCCACGGTGGACCCCACCAGCCTCTGCTTCTCGTGCCACCAGGTGCTCACGCCGCTGGCGCACCAGCGGCTCAAGTGGAACGACGACGGCACTTACCGCACCACGGATGAGCAGGGCCGCCCCATCGACGACAGCGACCACGACCTGGTGGCCACCTACCCCTTCAAGGGCCAGGGCCTGCCGGCTTTCGCCACGCAGGCGGTGAAGAAGGAGGCCTTCATCCGCCGGACGATCAACGCCCAGTATTCGCTCTTCTTCAACCGCGAGCTGCGCCACACGCTGGACGAGCGCGTCATGTACAAGCGCCTGTGGGACGTGTCGCAGTCCAGCAACGGCAACCTGAAGGCCGTGCTGAAGGCCATTGCCCTCTCCCCCGAGTACACCCGCCGCTGAAGCCGCACCAGGGAGCCCCCACCATGAAACGCCGCCAATTTCTCGCGGGCGCCGCCGCGGCCACCGCCATCACCACGTTGGACTGGTTGCGCTTCTTCCGCAGCTTCGGGGTACCGGGCACGGCCAAGGAGCTGGGCATCGCCGAGGCCGCCGCCGCCGCGCTCAACACCACCCCGCGCTTCCTCATCTACTGGTTCCAGGAGGGCGGCTGGGACGGCTACTGCATGTTCAACCCGGTGCACACGCCCAATGACTCCACGCGAGCCATCCCCTCGGGCACGCTGCGCCCCACGCCTTCCTGGAGCCAGCACCGCTACCGGCCGAAGAACTACGGCACCAGCCCGCTCAACCCGCCGCGCACCTCGGGCGCCATTCAGTACGGCTACCTGGCCGAGGACGGCGTGCCGTTGTTCCCGGACATGTCCGTGGTGTCCAGCCACAACGGCAACACGTTCCACTCGGGCGGCCGCTGGGAGTACCACTACGGCCGCTACAACGCGTCGCTGTCCGGGGTGCGTGGGCCGGACGAGCGCACGGTGATGCAGGCCTTCTGCGAGGCGTACGGCACCGGCTACCTGCTGCCGCACATCAGCTGGCACCGGTGGCTCTCGGATGGTGAGCTGTCCATTCCGTCCTACCCCGAGGGCACCGGCTACTACGAGAAGCTGGGCCCGGTGCACGCCCACACGCTCTACGGCAAGACGCCGGCGGACCTGCGCAACCGCCTCATGTCGCTGGGCAGCGTGGCCCAGAGCCAGCGCGGCGAGCGCATCCGCCAGTTCACCGACAACCTTCAGTCGAACCTGCTCCAGGACAAGAACGGCGAGTCGGTGCGCGCCTTCGCCTCGGCGCTCACCATCCACCGCGCGCTCACCGCGGGCGGCACGGTGAACATCAACCCGGCCACGCTGTTCACCGACCCCACCCTGCGCACCGAGTTCGGCGTCACCACCCCGGACGAGACGACCGAGGCGGCCTCCATCAACGGCAACCCCGCCCGCTCCAAGGAGACGCCCAACACCAACGTCCAGGCGCTGATGACGTACGAGATGATGACGAAGGGGCTGTCCATCGGCTTCTTCATCGAGAACCGCGGGCTGCGCCTGTACGACACGCACCGCGACCGCCGCTTCATCATGAGCAACCAGGGCCAGAGCGACCAATTGGCCATGATGCGCAAGAACCTGTGGTCGCCCCTCAAGGCGCTGGTGAACCGGCTGAAGAACACGCAGTACGGCACCTCGGGCAAGAGCTACTACGACTTCACCACCATCGTGCTGGCCTCGGAGATGGGGCGCACCATCAGCGGCGATGTGGAGGCCATCCTCGCCAACACCGCGAGGACCGACGCGCAGAAGTACGAGGAGATCATGCAGCAGGACTGCTGCCAGCACTGGCGCGTCAACAGCGTGGCCTTCCTGGGCGGCAACGTGCGCGGCAACACCCAGTTCGGCCGGGTGGGCAGCGGCTCGCTGGAGGGCATTCCGATGATGCCGGATGGCACCCTGGATCCGGCCTACTCCCCGGACACGGGTCTGCTCATCCCCGGCCGGACCAAGAGCCCGCAGAGCTTCGTGTCCGACCCGGGCCACGTGTATTCCACCGCCCTGTACCTCTCGGGGCTGGACCCCGTGGCGCTGCGAGCGGCCGGCAAGGGCCGGAATGACCGGCCGCCCATGACGTTCGTCAAGAAGCCCTGAGGGTCCGGCTAACTCCCGGGACCGAGCTCCTTGGACACCGCGTCCACGATTTCCTTCTCGGTGGGGAAGAAGAGCGACTTCTTC
>DASVVJ010001189.1:0-9109 GCA_036389955.1 Myxococcaceae bacterium | reverse complement strand
CGTCCTCGTGCTGTGCAAGTCCTCCTTGCTACGCAAGTGGCAGGAGGAGATGAGCTCGACGCGGGAGGGACGCGGGTTCCCCCAGTACCTCACCGGTGAAGGTTGGAGGGGACATCCCATCCACTCGCTGTTGAAAGCCGTGCGCGTGGTCAGCCACCGCGAGTCGGCGACCGCGCTTCGTCAGAGCGGCATCCGAGGCACACAGGAGGGCGGAACCATCCAGGTCCCTTCAGGCATCTGGGTGGTCAACCACGACGTCCTGAGCGAGAGGGTCCGCAACGGGCCGGTTTCACGCCCGCTCCTGCGGCAACTGTGGAACACGCGCTGGGATCTCATCATCGTCGATGAGGCCCACCACTATGCCCATTGGAACCAACCCTCCTACCTCTTCGCCCCCGATGGCGACATGCGGAACTACGACCAAGGCATCTCGGGAGGGACGTTCCGCCACCTCCTCGCGTTGACCGCCACTCCCTTCGAGCTGACCCCGCGAGAGCTGGTGACCCTGCTCGCTCTCATCCGCGCGGACTCCGATGAGCTCGACCAGATCGACAAGGGCTTGGAACTCTACGTGGATCAACTGGACCGGTTCTTCGGACTACGCCAGCGCAGCCCGGAGGATCGTCTGCGTCGGGAATCCGTGGAGCGGCTCCGGCGACTGCGCGAGGAGGAGGCGCTGGACACCGGCAAGAAAGGAGCCGGGCTCCAGGCGCTCCTGCGGCGCTACATCATCCGCAATACCAAGCACCAGAACGAGCGGCGCTACTTCCTGGTCAACAAGACCGCTGAGGGTTACGCGAAGCAGCGGTTCGATAAGCTGGACGATCTGAACAAGAGCCTGCGCTCCTCCGCGCTCCTCCCCTTCGATGGGGTGGACGCCCTTTTCTATCTGGAGCTGCGCGAGCTCATCCAGGAGACCATTGACCGGGCGCGCGAGGGCGACGATCACCGGACCTTCATCACCACGGACCTACGGCAGGGCCTGTCGTCCTATCCGCAGATCGCCCAGTCCGCCTTGCTGGGCCGCGACCTGGTGGCGGCTAGGCGCTTGAAGGGGTTAGTCGAACAGTGGAACCAGCCTGAGAGCCTCCACCTGCACCCCAAGGTTCGAGCCCTGGCCGATGTCGTCGCGGAGATCGCCCGGGAAGAGGTGGCTAAGGTCCAGCGGAACCCCACGAGCTGGTTCTCCAAGGTGCTGGTGTTCAACAAGCTGATCGGCGGGACAGCCCGCCAGCTTCGTGAGCAACTCGAACTGGCACTCACGCCCGTGTTCGAAGAGTTCCTGGCCGACCAGCTTCGCCAGCGGGGAGTTGGAGACAAGAATGAACTCGCGAAGCGCTTCCGCACCATCTCACGCAAGATCCTGGAGGCCATGAAGGAGGAGCTTGCCCGCTGGCGCCCCGGACACCACCTGATCCCGGAGCAATTCACCCATCAGGAATTCAGCAGCCGCCGGGGCGAGCACCTCATGGACGTCTACCTCGAGACCCTGGTCCACAAGGTCAGTCAGACACTGCTCCTGATCGATGCTGTCCTCTCGGACAGCATCGGCTCGGATGCGGCCATCGAGGCGTGGCTCCGACGGACACTGCTGGAGCCATTCGAGCAGACGCTCCGCAACATCATCGACCACTATCTGGACGACGAGCCCGGGGAGAGCGTGGAGGACGCCACCCGCTTCGAGCAGGGCGAGCGCGAGGCCCTGTCTTTGCTGGAGGAGTGCCACAACGGAGAACTCGTGGGACGCTACGATGGAGACAACTCCCGGGATCGCGAAGCACACCGCCGCAATTTCAACAGGCGCTACAACCCCTTCGCCCTGCTGGTCAGCCGGGTGGGCGAGGAGGGCATCGACCTCCAGGAGCAGTGCCGATACGTCATCCACTATGACCTCGAGTGGAACCCAGCGAAGATGGAGCAGCGAGAAGGCCGTGTGGACCGCATGAAGTGGGGACGCGCGAATGAGGGGTTCATCGACGTCCGGTTCCTGCTCCTCAAGGGAACCTACGAGGAGCGCATCTTCCACACGGTCATGCAGCGTGATCAGTGGTTCCAGGTGCTGATCGGCTCGAAGCGCCGGGAACTGGGCAGACTCGAGGAGGAGGCCTCAGGCGGTGACGTCGGCGACCCTACTCCCGAGACGATTATCGATGAGAGGGACCAGGGACGCCTGACGCCCGAGGAGAAGAGTGCGGTGATGATCGATCTCAAGCCCTGAGCCCGCCTTTTCCGTCGCACGACGCGCTCTTGCCGAACCTGTAATATTCTCCGTGCGGAACCGCCCTGTGCACACGTAGCCGCGTGCCCTGGAAGCTTGCCCTCACGAGAGGAGGGAGACGACATGCCTACCCCTGTGTTGTGGACTGCTGCTGGCCTTGTGGTCCCCTGGCAACGAAAGCGCCTCCGGGAGCTGGGAGGCGATGAGGCCTTCTTGGAAACCCGGCTGGCCGAGGCCCCAGCGCACCTGCTGGAGTTGGATCCTTTCACGTTCCCTTCTCCCCTGGTGGCACTATGCCAAGCCGTCTTCCGGACCCCGCAGGGGCGTGACGTGCGTCCAGACGTATTGGTGCTCGCCCCTAACGGACAAGTAGCCATCGTAGAGGTCAAGCTTCATGACAACCCGGAGCTGAGGGACCGGCGTGTCATCGCTCAGGTCATCGACTACGCGGCCACCCTCAGCACCTGCGCAGAGGACGAGCTGCTCGAGGCTTGCGCGTCGGCAGTGGGAGGTCTGGAGTCCGACAGCTGGGAGCGTCTGGTGCAGCAGCTGTTCCGTCGCGCGGCGGAGGCACAAAAAGTTTCTCTCCCCATGCAGGACTGGGCGGGGCTGGCGCGACGCATCGCCGACAATGTCCGAGCCGGGCAAAGCCACCTCGTCATCGCATGTGACGAGGCCCCTGAGGGTCTCAGGGAGCTGGTGCAGGCGCTTTGCCGCCAGGCCACGCTGCATGACTTTCGGCTGCATGTAGCTGAGGTGGCCGCCTTCGTCCCTCCCGAGGCAGCGAGAGCAGACGAGCTCCTTCTCATTCCGGCGGTCCCGCTGCGAACAGAGGTGGTAGGCCGGATGGTAGTAACGGTGAACACGCCAGCGGCTCAGGACGGAGCAATCGGCCCTAGCGTATCAGTGGAAACAACTCCGCTGGAGGAGATGGAGGATCGGCTTGAGGCGACCCGCCACGACAGTCCCCGATTCAAGTGGTCGAAGGAGGGCTTTGAAGAGCAATTGCGAGGCAGAGTAGCTCCAGCATACCTCCCCGCCACTGAGCGCTTATACGCCTTCCTCAAGGACCACTCTGTGCGCTTCACCCTTGGCACAGGAGCTGTTCCCTCCTTCAACCCACGGTTACCTGGCTTCGGGCAGCGCTCCGTTTTGACGCTCTACGCCAATGGCAATCTCTCGCTGAACTACCAGTACATCAGCGGAAGCCCCGAGGTAGAAACTCGCCGTGATGCGCTGATGAGGGCTCTCCGGCCCGTGTTTGGCGGAACGCCACAACCTAACGAGTTTCCTGTTTACAAGCAGGAGGTATGGGCTCCGCGTGTAGATGCGCTCATTGCCGCACTGAAGGACTCAATGCAGGGCGAGGCTGCGGCGTAGGAGCCCGTTCTGCAGCTGCTAATTGGAGCCTCCCAGAGCCTCGCGAGGTGAAGGCCGACGCACTAGCTTTTCTTGGCCGCTCCGCCCGTACCGGCATCATCTACCCCGCTGAGCCTGGGGGAACCGGCCCGGCGCACAGCCCGGGTGGTATTCGTCAGCGGCCTTCCCCTACCGCTCTGCTTCATCCTGCCTCCTCAAACATGGCCCTCATCCGTTCTATTGCTCAAGCTGTCCCACGTAGAAGATCGTGTCCAGCGGGTTGCGGCGCGTTACCTGGAAGGTGTCCGTGGCGAGCCTGCGGGTCTGGATCTCGGCATTGGCCGTGAACGGATGCCGGTGTTTCGGCATGGCGGACAGGAAACCCAAGCCCTCATCGAGCCGGATCAAGAGCCGGGCACCGTCCTTCCATTTCAGTTGAAGCTCACGGGCATGGGGTAGGCTCGTCCTGGGCTCGGCCGTGAAGTGCCCCCCCACCGGAGCCAGGAGGAGTTGGAAGATCCTGTCCCGCTCCTGGCCCTGAGCCCAGTCATGTTCCACGAATTCTGCGCGGCGCCCCGAGGGCTGGCCCTCGATGGCAGTCCTGACGTGGAGCGGCGTCCCCACAGGCAGGACACCCGGGTAACGCTGCAGACCTCGCGCGAGTTCCAGTGTCAACCGTGCCAGGAGGGGGCTCCGTAGGTAGCGATCCGAGTAGCGAAGGCTCTCAAGGGGCATGCCATTTTTCAACCGGGCGCCGAGTTCCGGGCTCGTCGCTTCCAGCACCTGCCAGAAACGATAGCCAAAGAAGGGGATGGGGCCGTCCAGCTGGTGACGTACAACCACCTGGTAGAGCATGCCCGGTGGGGGCCGCCGGATATCCGTGGCCGCGACACGCTTTCCATTCAATGCCGGAAGCGCGCCGGAGCCCGGCACCAGGACGATTCTGAGATCCGCGGGTGAACGGCTCCAGTCCTCTCCGGGTGCCATCGCTGCGGGGTTTGTGGCGGCCCAGCGCACGTGGTGGTGCGCACCCAGGACTTCCGCCATGAGATGAGGCACGGAGGCATCCGCCACCTGTTTGTCGTGGGCCCAGAGCTCGATGCCGCTCACATCGATCAGACTGGCGAGAGGCCCCACGACTTCATTGGGAAGCGTGGCGAGTTGAGACGCACCCGTGATCAGACGTACCTTGCGCCCACTGCTCGCCCAACGCAGCAGCGCGGGCACCAATGGCCAGACCCCCAGGTCCCACTCGGTGGAGGGGCCGCCCAGGTACACGCGCAGCTCATCGAGGCCGGCGCGCTGGAGCTCACGCCCCAACGCATCCGCCAGGTCCGCGTATTCGAGTTGGGTGTCCGGTCCGAACAGCCGGAGCTCGGCTGGCAGCTCGAGCGCCTCCAACAGCTCAGGCGTGAGGCGCGCCAACGCGGCCTTGCGATCCAGGTTCTCCAGCTCGTCCTGGGTGTCGAAAGCCAGAAGGCACCCATGGCAGGCCGCGTCGCATTTCCGGGGGCAGTCCAGGATGCTCTTGGCCTCCCGGAGCAACCGGGGCAGCTGCTGAGCCGCGAGGGGTACATAGCCCGCACCGCCCGCCGCCGTGTCGAACAGCACGATGGAACGCGTGTCCTCACCCGAAGCGTGCAGCGAGGGGATAACGTCCCACCCCAGTTCCCGCTCGTTGATCCCCAGGGAACGGGACAGCGCCTGTCTTAGCGCGACGGCGAGCGAGGTGATGGCCCGGCGGGAGTCGGTGGAGCGGCCTCCGACTGCGTCGAGCTGCAACTCGAAGACGGCGGTACGCACGTCCGCACCCAACCAGAGACGCCTCTGGATGAAGGACTCCCGCTCGTTGCCCACACACAGCTTGTCCGCCTGCCGCAGCTCCTTTCCTCCCCGAAGCGGCCTGTGCTCCTTCAAGGCATCAGGGAGCGCATCCTCCTCCCCCTTCTCCGCCGGTTTGGCATCGGAGTCCGCGCGGCCACACCGCAGACAGATGGCGAAGCCGTGTCCGTACGCGCCGCCGTGCTGGTAGAAGACATGGCCCTCGTTAGAGGCCCGGTAGCGTCCGAGTTCCAGACGCGCGAGCGGGCGCCAAGCGGGCTCTCCCACCGAAATCCAGGGCGGGTGCGGGGGGATGTATTGGGGATGTGAGGCGTCGTTGTGCAGCCGGTCGGAGATGGACACCGCGAAGCCGCTCGGAACGAGGTACTTGCGCTGGATCAGCTCCTGGCTCCCGCAGGCGGGGCAGCCCTCGAGCCGCATGGGGGAGCTGTCGCTCGCGCCGCAGTTGCGGCACTTCCAGGCATGCCGCAGATCCTGGATCTCCGACACCTGCTCATCGCTCACCGGGCGGTGCCAGTTGAGCGTGACGCCGCCTGACTTGAACACCAGTCCATCGATGACGACTTCACAACCCGGTGCGTACTCGCGCAGGGCCGCTGGGAGATCCCGAGTAGGGTAGCCCCGCCGACGCCCGAAGTTGTCCTCCCGCTCCTCGCTTCCCTCCTCGGCTTGCGACGCCTGCTCCTTCTCGCGCTGCAACTGCTCCATCGTCGTGTTTACGAAGGGCACCACGCCGGTGGGAAACCCGTAACCGGGCAGGAAGGCCATCGACGCGAGCTGCCCCAGCAGGTACTCGTCGCGGAGCCGTTTGAGCTGGCGTGAGACGGCAAGGCTCGGCAGCAACGCCTCGCTTCCCTCCCCTAGATCCTTCAGCTCGTTCTGCAGCAGGACCACTTGAGTGCGCCAGTGCCGCTTGTGGCGGCCGATCGCCTCCACAGCGCGCTCCAGCAGTCGTTCGCGAGGCACGCCCGCGAGGCACGAGCGTTCGGTGAGCGCCTTCAAACCCTCCTGGAGCCACGCGTCCGCCATGGCCCCCTGGGGAGAGCCCAGCCAAGCCTCGAACGTGTCGACCGGCGCGTCCACACCTTGTTGCCGCTCCTCGAAGAACCAACCCGTCGTGAGGGTGGGCACGTCGCGATCCTGCTTCGCCAGGAAGCGCGTGAGGGTAAGCGAGTGGATGTGGCGCTGGACGATGCGCTCGCTCTGCAGCGACACCTGCGGCACCGCTAGGGGCGTGTTGAAGGGCCACAGCGGGTTGCGGAACACTGCCTCGCCATGCGGCACGCTGCGGCACATGGTGAGAGAGACGGCGGCGGATTCACCCCGGCGGCCCGCCCGGCCCGCGCGCTGCAGGAAGTTGGCGGGGCCCGGCGGCGCGTTGTTCATCGCCACAGCCATGAGGTTGCCGATGTCCACGCCCATCTCCATGGTCGTGGAGCAGCTCAAAACGTTCAGCTTTCCCGCCTTGAAGTCGCGCTCCAGGTCGCGCAGCCGCTTGCCGCTCTGCTGGGCCGAGTGCTCGCCCACCTGGAAATAGGGACTGTGCGAGGCGATGCGATCGCTGAACTCCGTCCAGACGCCGCGCTCTCGCGCGCGGAGGATCACCGGTTCGCTGGTCAGCCAGCGCTGGAGCTCCGCGGGGTCCACCTTGATGCCTCCCGGGCCATCTCCATAGGGATAAGCGAGCCGTGGCATGTCGATGGGCTCGCCGCATCTGCGCAGCTCGTCCGGGACGCCATTGTCCAGGTAGGGGGTCAACCCCATGAGCGTGGTGTCCAGCAGGCGCCGAGTGAGCGGGCAGAGGAAGGCGCGCGAGACCGTCCTCAGCTCCGCCTCCTTCTCCAGGTCCAGTTGATAGCCGAGCTGGACGCGGTCGAGCATCGGATACACTGAGTTCCAGGCGGCGCGCAGCACGTCGTTGAGCGTCTCCCGATCTTCCCTCGATTCGGCATCTAGCTTGAGCGCGGCGAGCGTGAGGAGGGCCAGCTTGGAGCGGATGACGCCCTGAGGCGGAACCTGCGGCCATGACTTCTGCTTGGACCGGGAGGTGAGCTCCACTCCGGGGCCAAGCAGGTAGCGGGGTTGCATTGGCACGCCCATCCAGCGCAGGAACTGCTCCTCCACCTTCACGGCGGTGTTCTGGCGCACGAAGAAGTCCAGCGAGAGCTTGAGCAGATCCTTCCAGTCGGCAAGGGAGAGCCCAGACCGCCTCCAGGCCGCAGGCATGCTCGTATCGCCCAGGCTCTCGATGCGCGGGTAACGCAGCGCCACGAGCCCCAGGGTCTCCAGGGAACTCTGACGCTTGGGACGGCGCAGCAGCTCGCGCAGCAGCATCAGCCGCGCCAGCTCCTTGGTCGTGGGGCTCGGTAGGTTGCGCTCCTTCCAAGCCAGGGGCAACCACCGCTCCACCATGGGCGTGCGCTGCACCACGTCGAGTGCCTCGCTCCAGCGCAGCGTGCCCACCGCCGTCCCCTGAGCCGCAGTGAGCTGAGCGCGCAAGGCCGCGCGGCGGCGCTCCACCGCGTTACCGGAAATGCCTTCGAGCTCCGCGAGCTCCTCGCGGAGCTGCTGGAGCTGAGCCTCGTCCGGCGCGCTCGATCTCAGCTTCTGATGAAGCTGGTGGTACAACTCGCTGCGGATGTGGTTGCGCTCCGCACCGAGCTGCGTGCTCAGGGCGAAGCGTGCGGTGCCCTGGCGGCTGTCGCTGAAGGTGATGGTCCGGCGCCCCTCCATCGGCAGCGGTTCGGCAGGCTTGGTGTCACGATTCTCGCGAGGCGTGTGCTCCAGCAACGTGGGAATGGAAACCCCAAGGAAGAAGGCTCCGCCTGCACGTGCCGGGCGGAAGCGCTCGTCCTGGACGGTCTCCGTTCCCCGGCACCGGCCACACCGCAAGCTCCCCTCCTGAGTGGGAAGGCTCACCACCACCTCCACGCCACCGGACTCCGGATCGATCCGACCCGTGACGGGATGGACCCATGTCCGATGTCCCGCCTCGCGACACTGGGAGCCCAGCAATCGGGGACGGCGGACCGAGGGGGCCGCGGCGCGGCCCTCGTCCTCGTCATCGTCATCGTCGAGTTCCAGATCCTCCCGCTCCTCCTCCGGAACGCGGGGGGAGCGGACCGCCAAGTAGCGCGCCCCCTGCTTATCGAACTCCTCCGCCGCAAGAAACTCCGCGCCACACCCCTCACACAAGACGAGTTCTAGAACCTGGGCCCCACACGGGCAATGCTCACGCCGCTCAAAGAAGATCCGCCCGAACGACCAATCCGGATGCTCTAGGCCCTCGCGCTTGCGCTCTGAGCAGGCCGGGTTCCAGCACGCCCATAGCCCGGACTGCGTCCGATGGAACAGGTGAGCGCGCAGCGGCAGAAAGGATTGTTTGTCCAGGACGGCCGAGCGGCCGAGGTCCAACAGTTCCAGGGCCTGCCGCCGATCCTCGGTGGAAACCTTGTCCTCGGCCTTGCCGCTGTATAGGGAGGCCACCCGGCGCAAGGTGGAGGCGCCCTCGGCAACGGCGCTCCGGACCTTTACCGCCCGCGGAAGGCGGGAGAGCGCACGGTAGCGCGCGTCTGGGGAGAGTTGGGCCAGCGCCGAGAGTTCTCCGGCTGCGGGTGAAGCCCCCGTGCCCTGCGGGAGCGGAGGCAAGACGCGCCGACCGGGGATGACCGTCACCCGCGAGCGATCCAG
>DASVVJ010001188.1:0-6729 GCA_036389955.1 Myxococcaceae bacterium | reverse complement strand
CGTACTCACATGGTTGAAGCGTCAGGGCACCCAGAAGACCCGTGACGGCATGGCCCGCTACAACATTCCCTCGGACAACGCCTTCGGCGTACCCGTGGGCACGATGCGTCAGTACGCCAAGAAGCTCGGGCGGAACCATGCACTCGCCGCTGCCCTCTGGGAAACCGGCTGGTACGAGGCCCGCATGCTGGCGACGTTCATCGACGATCCGGCCAGTGTCACCCCCGCGCAGATGGATCGCTGGTGCAAGGACTTCGATAGCTGGGCCATCTGCGATTCGGCGTGCTTCCACCTGTTCGATTACACCCCGCACGCCTGGCGCAAGGTCGAGCAGTGGTCCCGCCGCAAAGATGAGTTCGTCAAGCGCGCGGCCTTTGCGCTGCTGGCCAGCCTCACGGTCCATGACAAGCAGGCCGATGAGGAGGCGTTCGCCAAGGGCCTGTTGCTCATCGAGCGCGAAGCGACCGATGAGCGGAACTTCGTCAAGAAGGCCGTGAACTGGGCCCTTCGATCGATTGGCAAGCGCAGTCCCGCGCTCAACGCCGCCGCGGTGGAGGTGGCACAGCGGTTGGCAGCCTCACCGCAAGCCACGCCACGCTGGGTGGGGAAGGACGCCCTGCGGGAGCTGACGAGTCCCGCGCTGCTTCGGCGGCTCGCGGCCAAATGACAGTGCTTTCCATCGAGCTCATTCCCGATAGCAATCTGCGGCTGACCGTCAACGGCCACGTCTATTACTTCAATCCGATGACGGAAGATGAGAAACGAGAGCAAGCCGACGCAGATGCAATCTTCATCCTCGAAGCAGGAGAGTCGAGCGGCGAAAGCTACGAGCTGGAGAACGGAATCAGGCTGTTCCAGAAGGAGTCATCGGAGATCTGGTGCTCCCAATCGTTCAAGCGGCATCTGGAGCAACGCATCCAGGACGCCAGAGCGGGAAGGTGCAGGTTTCCCGGTGAGCAGGAGTTCTACTCGAGCCTGGCGGGCAAGCTTCACTGGCTTCATCCCCAACACATCATCCAGCAGGAGGGCCACACCCTCCGCCTGCATGAGTTCACACCGGAGCCGCTCTTCCCGGCGCAAAAGTCCGGCATCCTGATCACGGTCAACGAGAAGAACGTCCTGATCGCGAACGGCTCTGCCAGCAAGACCTACTCCACGGACTCAGCCGTTCCCGAGCTGGAGCTGTTGATTCTCGACCTCAATGGCCCCATGGAAAAAGCAGGGACTCTGGCGGCCTTCGTCCGGTTCTTGAAGCCAGGAAAACTGCTGCTCAAGACTCATGGCTTCAGGAAGAAGCTGCTCGCCGAACTGCTCGAGGAGCTCAAAGCCCGGGCGCCAGAAACTCAGGTCATCCGTCAGAAACATCTCCAGCTAGAGCTCTGATGATGTGCCGCGCGAAGTGATCACCGCGGCGTTACACACTGGGACGGATGGGAGACACGAGGTGGCCGGGCAGCGAGCCCTCGCGCGCGAGCCGCCGGCGGTAGCGCAGGTGACGCAGGCGCGTGAGGTTCACCAGCGGTGCCCACACCGCGTGCGTGAGCCGGTGGCGGATGAGGAAGCGCCACAAGAAGTTGCTGCGCTTGTAGAGCAGGGACATGGCCAGGTACGGCAGCACCGCGCTCGCCTGGCGGGGGCGGCGGGCCCAGATGGAGCGCAGGGAGAAGAGCCGCTGGTAGATCCACGCGTAGCCTGCCTCTAGCTCCTCGGGGCTCATGTGCTTGGGACGGAAGACGCAGTGGGCCGTGTCGTAGAGCGACCAGTCCTTGTGCAGCATGCGTCCCTCGGCCTCCATGCGCCGGAACAGCGGCGTGTTCGGGTAGGGCGTGAGGATGTGGAAGGTGGAGCACTCGAGGCGGTTCTCCTCGATCCAGCGCGCCAGGTGCTCGAAGGCGTCCGGCCGGTCGTGGTCGAAGCCCAGCACGAAGCTGCCGTTCACCTGGATGCCGTTGCGGTGGAACACCTCCACCCGGCGCGCATAGTCCTCGGCGCGGGGGCTCTTCTTGCCGGCGGCGCGGATGTTGTCATCGGTGAGGCTCTCGAAGCCGATGAAGACGCCCGTGCACCCGGCGAGCGCCATCTCGCGCACCAGCGAGGGATCGTCCGTCACGTCGAGCGTGACGGCGGCGCTCCAGATCTTCTCCAGCGGGGCCAGCGCCTGGCAGAGTTCGCGCAGGTAGCGGCGGCTCGAGCCCAGGTTGTTGTCCACGAAGACGGCGTACGGCGCGCCCGTGGCCTGGAACTCGGCGGCCACCTGTTCGGGAGCGCGCATCTGGTACTTGATGCGCGTGTCGCCCGTGGCGAGGTAGCAGAAGTCACACCGGTTGTGACAGCCCTGGGTGGCGATGATCGAGGCGGGGGTGAGGAAGCCGTACTTGGGGAGGATCTTCCGGTCGGGCGGAGGGTCGGCCGCGTAGTCGCGGTAGTCGGCGCTGTAGCGCGGCTGGAGTTCTCCGCGCTCGATGTCCTTCAGGATGCGGGGCCAGACGGGCACGCCGTTGCCCACGCAGATGGCGTCCGCGTGCGCCTGGACCTCGTCCGGACAGGAGAGGGCGTGGAGGCCGCCCAGCACGACGATGCAGCCGTGAGCCTTGAACCAGGCGGCGAGTTCGTAGGCGCGCTTTGCGAAGGTAAGGTGCACGGTGATGCCGACCACCTGGGGCACTTCATCCATGGGAGGCGGGCCCTGCAGGAGGTTCTCGTCCCAGTAGCGCAGGCGCCACTCGGGAGGCGTGGCCCCGGCGAGGCTGGTGAGGGCCAGGGTGGGGGTGAGCACGTGTTTGCCGAAGCTGGCGTTCACGTCCTTCGGGTAGAAGGGATTCACCAGCAGGGCCGTGCGAGGCACCGGGCTCCCCCGCTGTGCCGGAGGGAGTGTCGGGGCTACCTGCATCGGGTCAGCTCGGCGCTTCATGGGCCACAACCGCATCCGCGTCCTCCATCGTGGTGACGCGGTGGAGACTACGCACGGCGGCAGGGACAGCCCGGGCGGCGAGGCTGAACGGTCGGAAGACGGGGACGAGTGGTCGCGGCGGCGGGCTGGCTCGAAGCCGCACCCACGCGCTGTATCGGCTGTCAGGGCCGGGAACTGGACGTCTCCGCCATCAGCACGGAGGCGCGGCGGGCGGCTGTGAGCAACTCATCGGAGAGGGGGGTGCCCGCTGTTGCCTTCGCGAGGCTCAGCGTTCCAATACAGAGCGCGTAGGCCGCCAGCGCACGCTCCCGGGCACTGGCCCGGGCGTCTCCGGAGAGGTTCGCGGCGAAGGCCTCCACGATCAGCTCCACCTCGCGGGAGAGCGTTTCTTTCAGCTCGGGATCTCCCCGGACCACGTCTGACAGCACGGCGGGCAGCGGGCACGAAGGGACCTCCGCGTCCCGGTGGGTCCGGGAGAGATAGCGCCGCACCACCTGGCTCAGCCACTCCGCGCCTCGCAGTTGCTCCAGCCCCTGCAGCCACTCCTGCCGGCGCTGGGTCATGACGCGTGTGAGCGATTCGGTGAGGAGCGCCTGCTTCGAGCCGAAGTGCGCGTAGAACCCCCCCACCGTCAGCCCAGCGGCACGCATCACGGTCTCGACACTCGTCGCCACGAACCCTTGTTTGCGGATGAGCGCTCCGGCTGCCTCCAGGATGCGCTCGTGTGTGGCCCGCTTCTGCTCCGGGGGATGCCCCATCCGACGTCTCCTTGCTACCGCGCATCATAGGACGCCCGGGACGTATTCACCCCGAGGCTCAACTCCAGGGCAGACGTGGTGGCGGTCATCGCCCGCGTGCCTCGTCTCCGCGCAGGACCATGCACGAGCTGAACACCTTGGCCACGAGACTGCCCTTGTCGTCCTCGACGTCACATTCGATCAGCCCGAGCGTTCGCGTCCGCTTGACGACATACCCGGTGGCCCGGAGGTGGGCGTTCCAGATGGGCTTGAAGAACTTCGACGTGAGATCGAGCGTGGTGAAGCTCTCCTCATCCTCGAGGGTGGTGGCCATGGACGCGCCCATGGCGAGATCCGCCAGATCGCAGATCACGCCACCGTGGAGGGTGCCCATGGGGTTGGCATGGCGCGCCGACGCGTCCAGCTCAATGACGACGCGGCCAGGCTCGACGCCGGTGAGCATGAGCCCCAGTAGCTGAGCAATCGGAGGAGGAGACGCTCCTCCTCGCAGAATCTGCTCCAGCTGCTGGAGGTGCCGCGTGGTCCTGGGGGCGAAGACTCTGCCGTTCATCACTGCTCCTCGTGCCTGGTTGATATCCGCCATATTATGGTCATAATATGGTGTGGCCAGGAGAGCCAGGGAATCGGTCTTGAAGCCCCCGCGCTTCAACGGCTCGAGTTGCTACCTATCCGCGCACGACCAGTCCTGTCCGCACGTTGACCTTGCCCGTCCAGATGAAGGGGATGGGACCGCCGCCGAAGAGCTCCTTCGTGGGCCCATCCAGCGTGACGGCTCCGCCACGCCAGCTCGAGAGCTTGTTCTCGTAGGTCCACGACAGGGTGTAGTGGCCGGGGGCGAGGCTACGTGCCGACAGCGTCTGCTCGAAACGCAGCTCCGCGCCGGGCTCCAGCAGATGGAAGTCTCGCTCACTCACGACATAGCCGTGGGGCCGGGGCTCGGGCTGGAGCGAGACGAACTCGTTATTGGCACCGAGCACGGTGAACGTGCTCTGGCCGAAGCGGAAGGGCTCGCTCTGGAGCAGGTAGATGCGCAGCGGTGTCTGCCGGGTGTTGCGGAAGACCAGGCTCATGCGGAGTGCCTGGCCCGCCCTGACCTCCGGCGGCGGCTCCAGCTGGACCTGCAGCCCGTCCACGGACTCAGAGGAGGATGATGTTCCAGGGCGCTGATTCATGGCGGGGGCACCCTCTTCCTGGGTTCGCTTCTTGGAGAGGAGCTTCAGGACCTTGTCCCGGTGCGAAGGCGCCTCCATGGCGCCTACGTAAGTGAAGCGCCACGCCGAGCCCTCCGGCTCGAGGAACAGGATGCGGCGGGGCTCGTCCCTGGGCGGCGCGCTGGGGCGGTACACCTCATAGAGACCGATCTTGTTCACCCCTTCCAGGTGCATCTTCCGGTGGATGGTGAGGCGGTACTCCCAGTCCGCGGGCGAGACCTCGAGCGTGTCGCCGGGCTTCACGTCGCCGGAGGGGGTGAGCAGCTTCTCCACCACCCACCGGTGCACCCGGTACTCGAACGGAGGCGCCTCGGAGGTTGGCGCCTGGCCTTTCGGAGTGATGTCGACGCTGACGGTCCGGAAGGCCGGCTCGGCCGGGCGGGCCAGCACGATGAGGTGCGAGGCGGTAACGACCTGAGAGAGGGGGACTTCGTCGTGACGTTCGCTCGTGGCGGCCTCCAGGGAGAAGAGGAGCGTGAAGAGCAGCACAATGCGGAAGTCCATGCGAGCGAGTATAGGGGACAACCCCTGGGGCCGGAGCTACAGGCCCGCGGTGGCGCGGAACACCACGCCTTCGCCCTCCAGCCCATAGGCCCCGTCGCTCGCGCTCACGAAAGCAGAGGCGCCGCGCGGCAGCTCCAGCAGGTCGCTGCCCGAGGAGATCCGTGCGCGGCCCTCGATGCACAGGAGGATCTCCGCGCCGCGCCGGGCGGGGCGCACGGTCGCGCCAGACGCCAGCGGGATGCGCGAGAGGCGGAACTCCTCGGTGGGCGTGGCGTAGACCTCTTCGCCACCCTGGGAGGCCTGGGCGCGCATCGGGGGAATGGGACCGCAGCGGAAGTCCAGCACGCGTAGCAGCTCTGGCACATCCACGTGTTTGGGGGTGCAGCCGCCGCGCAGCACGTTGTCCGAGTTGGCCATGATCTCCACGCCCACCCCCTCGAGGTAGGCGTGCAGATTGCCCGCAGGTAGGTAGATGGCCTCTCCCGGCGCGAGCCGCACCAGGTTGAGCATGAGCGCGCCGAGCACGCCCGGATCGCCGGGATACAGCTGCGCGAGCCGCACCGCCCAGCGCATCTCCTCGGCGTACGGCGCCGAGCGCGAGGCGAGCTGTGAGCAGGAGGCCACTGCCATGCCAACCAGCGTTCTGGCCTCCTCGCGAGGCATCGTCATCAACG
Organism: Myxococcaceae bacterium; assembly: GCA_036389955.1. Classification (GTDB taxonomy): domain Bacteria; phylum Myxococcota; class Myxococcia; order Myxococcales; family Myxococcaceae; genus DATHBR01. The sequence continues at coordinate 671 of DASVVJ010001188.1, read as the reverse complement.
CCTCGAACATGCGCCGCACCCCGAGCGTGTCCGTCGACTCGCGCAGCGGGCTCAGTAGCTGCTCGAGGGCGGGGACGGCGAGCGCGTTGAACAGCTCCAGCGTCTCGTCGGCCCGCCGGAAGCCGCACAGCGCGTCAAAGGGTGTGAGCGCGCAGATCAGCTCGGGCTTGTGGTTGGCGTCCTTGTAGTTACGGTGAGGGGCGGACAGCGGAACGCCCTGGGCATTCTCGCGCGCGAAGCCTTCCCGGGCCTGGGGGAGGCTTGGGTGCGTCTGCAAGGACAAGGGCGCGCCTGCGGCCAGGACCTTGAGGAGGAAGGGCAGGTCAGCGCCGAAGCGGCGGGTGATGGCCTCACCCAGTTCACGCTCGGGGGCCTGGCGGATGAGTTCCAGAAGCGAGGTGGACGCGCCGCCACCGCGCACGCGTGAGGGGGCGCCCGGGTGCGCGCCCATCCACAGCTCCGCCTCGGGGGTAGGAGACGGGGTCGGCCGCCCCATCAGCTCCGCCAGCGCGGTGCGGCTGCCCCAGGCGTACGGCTGGATAACGTTATCGAGCAGGTTCACGAGGGCCCCCATACCACTTGCGAGCCAGCCCCTACACGGGTTCACACTCCCCGCTTTGCCGGCGCGTTGTTCCTGGCACGGTGGTGAACACCCAGGGGACTGTATGCCG
>DASVVJ010001187.1:0-2388 GCA_036389955.1 Myxococcaceae bacterium | reverse complement strand
GTTGGCCCACTCGGCCTGCTCCTTGGCCAGGGTGATGCCGGTGCTGTGGGTGCCGTAGTTCTTCGCGGCGTGGACGATCAGCGGGCCCCAGCCGCAGCCGATGTCCAGGTGCTTCTCGCCCGGCTTCATCTGCACGTACTTGCAGACGGTGTCCAGCTTGCGCTCCTGCGCGGCCTCCAGCGTCTCGTCCGGGCTGCGGAAGATGCCGCTGGTGTACGTCATCGAGGGGCCGAGGAACCAGTTATAGAAGTCGTTGCCGCGGTTGTAGACGTGGGCGATGTCGCCGTGGTCCGACGTGATGCTGTGGGTGACGTTCTGCCGGAGGAACTCGTTGAAGTAGAACTTCACGTCGCCCCAGGTGAAGCAGAAGCGGAACAGCATGTTGCGGCGCAGCAGGGTCTCGTAGACGTCCTGCTTGAAATCGAGCTTCTCGGCCATGAAGGCCTCGTAGACGATCTCCATGGGGATCTTCTTGCCGGTCCACTCGGCCGCGTCCTGGGGATTCTTCCAGCTGATGTATTCCTCCCACTTCGCCGTGCCGTCATCGTGCTGATGCGAGCGGTAGACGAGGTAGAGCAGCGGGGCGAGCACGCCGAGCAGCGGCACCGCCACCCAGCTGATCGCGAAGGTGATCAGCGCGCTGCTCAGGGCGATGGGCCAACCCCGGTTGATGATCAGCGTCATCGCCGCGGCGAAGACCGTGGGGATCAGCAGCAGGATGGAGAGCGGCTGCTCGAGCAGCCACAGAATGACCGAGAGGCCATTGGTGCGGCCCTGCTCGACGGGCCGGACGAGGTGAAGAGCACTCGGAGCGGCAGAGGGGCTCGCTCCGTCAGAGGTGAGGGGCGGGGGGGCTGCGGTCTGGTTCATGGGCGCCCCTCATAGTCGCAAGTAGAGCCAAAGGAAATGGTACGATGAAGCTACACTCTGCTATTCCTCCGGCCGGGTAGGCCTCACCAGGGGCGTTTGCCTGCTCAGACGAATGCGTAGGCTCCGCGCAGGGACCTTCCCCTGCCGTCGAACGCGCTGCCGTTGCGGGTGCCGTCCTGCCGCCGGCCGTAGTGATCGATGTAGCCCTTCGAGGCGAACATCGCGTGCCTGGAGGAAGCGGTGACCACCGCGCTGTAGTCATCGATGTCGCGCGGGTTGATCTTCCGCACGTGGTTCTTGAGCCCCAGCCAGCGGGCGCCCTCGAGGTAGCTCTCGCCGTCGTTCAGGCTCTGGCACGCCCGCTCGAAGGTCATGTTCCGGCGCCCATCATTGCCCTCCAGCTGGGCACGGTTGGCCATGGCCGCGTACATGAGGTTTGCCTTGCGCAGCAGGGCCGGATCCTTCCCCGACAGGCGCGAGAGGCGGCTGGCGCTGGCCAGCTCCGAATCGGTGACGCGCACCTTGACCCCGTCGCGCATGGTGACGTCGTAGCCATTGCCGCTGCGCGTCACGCTCTTGAAGACACCGTCCGGTCCGAACTTCGCCATCGCCGCTTTGATGGCAGCGACGCTGACGCAGTTGCCGGTGCCGCCCTGCTTGAACGCCGAGAAGTAGACGTTGGGGTCTCCCACGCGGCTGTTCTGAGGGCGAGGGGAGGGCACGGGAGCCGGCCGGGAGGGCGCGGGAGCCGGGCGCTGACTGAGGAACATAAGGATTCTCCTCACCGGGGAAGGGACCGGTGGTGACCGCTATGTCCTCATTCTCTGGGGCCCGCGCGAAATGTTGCGGGTCATCGCGTGCTTCGCTCAGCTTGTGGCCAGAGGGGGCAGGGCGCGCTCTGCCCCCTCACGCAGCGGGCCCGGCGTCAGCGCGCTACTGCACCCTCACCGAGTAAGCCCCCGAGGAGGTGCTCTGGACCCGGACGTAGTGGGTGCCCCCGGCTGCGGTGCTGGTAAAGGCGCGAGGGCTGGCGCCGGTGGACAGCACGGTCGTCCTGTCCGGAGCGTACACGGTGAGCGTGGTGGTGATGCCGGTGGTGCTCGCTGTGTACGCGGTAGCGCCGGCCAGCTCCACGGCGAAGAAGTCGAGGTCCGCGGGCAGCTCGATGTTGCCCGCGGTGGCCGTCCCCAACGTGAGTACCGTGGCTCCCGTGGCGGTGTCCGAGTGGTCGTCCACTCCCCGGTCTCCGAGCCGGAAGGAGTAGGCGCCGTAGCTGTAATTGGCCGAGCCGGCATACAGCTTCACGGAGTAGGTGCCTGCGTTGGCGAACCGGTAGATCACCCTCGCGGAGTTGGAGGAGGCGACATCCTCCACGAGCAGGGTGCCCGTGCTGTCATAGAGCGCCAGGTCGCAATCGAAGTTGCTGGTGCTGCAGTTGAACTCGACCGTCTGCCTGGCCGCGACGGTGAAGGAGAACCAGTCCGGGTCGCCGAGCACCTCCAATTGCGCGTTCGTGTT
>DASVVJ010001186.1:0-2337 GCA_036389955.1 Myxococcaceae bacterium | reverse complement strand
TGACCGCGTCGTTGGTGGAGCGAACGTTGATCGAGAACGGTCCGTTGGCGCCGCCCCCCGTGGGGTTGCTGGTGCCAGCACCCAGGATGGTGACGCCGCGAGACAGGTGTCCGCCCGCAAGCGTGAGCTGCGCCACCGGCTCGGGCGTGGAGGCCACCGTGGTGAACTCCACATAGCGCGCCCACGAGTTGCTGGACGCCGTGTAGAAGCCTGAGGCGCAGTTGGCACGGCCCGTGGCGAAGTGGGACTGGTACAGGCGCGCCTTGTTGGTACCCGTCGTCGGGCACACCACGCCCGAGGCGCCACTGGGCTCGAACGAGCCCCAGATCATGCAGCCGTTGACCAGGGTGCCGTTGCCGCCCGTGCGCTCGTCTTCCTGCGCGTACTCCAGGTACCAACCCTTGCCGTTGGCCGGGGCCTCCGCGGCCGAGTTGACCTGGCCGGAGGAGCCGAAGTTGGTCACGTCCACCAGGTGGGTGTCGGTGAAGTGCGCGTCGTCGTAGGCGGTCGCCTGGGCATCGTCGTTGAAGAGGCGCGGAGCGCTCCCGTCGGAGGACTTGCCGTAGGTCCACAGGCCGTAGAAGCGCCGGGGATAGGGCTGGGTGGCCACCTCGGACTTGATGGACACCCAGGTGTTGGCCGTCTCGCGGCAGCTCCACGTGGTGGCGTTGCCATCGCAGGTGTACTGGATAGAGCCGTCGTGGGTGTTGCTGCAGGAGCCTGCCGGGTTGTTCGCCCAGGTGAGCGTCACCTGAGCGCCGCCACACGACTTGTTGGAGTTGTTCGTCAGCAGCGCCTGGCCATCGGTGTAGTGGTAGCCATTGTAGTTGGCGCTCGAGGTCCACAGCGGAGCGCCTCCGCGTGTCACCGTGACCCGAGTATCCACCTCGCATCCCTGCGTGGCGCAGGCCTGCTTGTTGGACAACCGGCACACGCTGCCTTTGTCCAGCAGGTTCTCCTTGTCCCCGGTGCCCAGATAGGTGCGCAGCCGTCCATCCTCCGGCTGGATGGTGTTGGTGGTCATGAAGCTGAACGGCGCTCGCATCGACTCCGGATCCCCGCTGGCGGTGAAGTTCTGCACGCGGAAGGAGCGCGCGGCGAACCAGTTGGTGATGCGGCCGGTGCCCGCGTCCCACTCGCCGGGGTTCCACATGCGCACCATCCACAGCTGGCCGCCATAGTCTCCCACCGTGGCGCTGTCGAACAGCATGTCCGAGTCACGCGCCGTCTCACCCTTGCCGATGTCCAGCATCGAGAGGCCAGCGCCAATGGGGTACTTCAGGTGCTCCGAGCGGGGCTGCCCATCGCCGTGGAAGAAGCTCCACAGCGTGTGCCCAGTGTGCAGGTCCACCACGGCCATGCCCCGGCCGCGGCTCATGTTCTGGTCATAACCGCCGTTGAGCGCCACCACCCAGCGCTCGCGGGCCTGGACGCCGTTGACCGTCCACGGCGTCTGGGCACCGGCTCCGCTGCCACCCAGCAGCGCGCGCAGCTGGTTGTCGGCGTTCTCCGTGAGCGCCACCGGGCCGATGGGAGGCGGGCGTGGAGAGAAGTTGCTGAAGCTCTCGCCCACCTGCAGCGCCAGCGGGTCGCACGGCTGCGGCCACATCCACAGGAAGTCTCCCGCGGTGTCGGGCTGCATGATGTTGGCCGGGTCATCCATGTTCGTGCCCAGCAGGCGGGTGAGGTCCAGCGCGAAGCGGTGCACGCCGCCACGGCCCGTGCCCACCACGGCCACGGTGCGGTACTCCTGCCACTGCTTCTTGCCGTCCGCGGAAGCGCCGCCGGCGCCATCAATCCACACCTCGCGCACCATGGGCGTGCCGTCCACGAAGTAGGCATGCTTGCCGATGTTGGGGCGCAGCTTGGCCAGCATGTCTGGAGGAATGAAGGCCCACAGCTCCTCGCCGGTGCCCTCATCGTACTCGGCCATGTTCGTCACATTGTCGAAGCCCGTCTTCTTGCCGTTGTGGAACGCGTGCAGCATGCCCCCGTTGGAGCCCACCAGGACGATCTTGTCCCGACCGCCCTTCTCGTACACGTAGCGGTCGTACGCGTCCGAGCCCGCCGTGGGAACGGCGCTCCCCTCACGTTCGGTGCTACCGGAGAACAGCGTGTATGTGCACTGGTTGGAGAAGTCGCAGAAGATCTTCGTGATGGGCGGCTCCACGCTGATGGGCGAGGAGTGGAAGATGTCGTGCAGCAGGAAGGGCCGGTCGTAGCCGCGCAGCGCCGGATCCGGGTTGAGCGCGTCCGCGCCGCGGTACCAGCGGATGACCAGCCGGGCGCAGTCGTCCGGCGTGAGGCTGGCCACGCCCAGTTTGGCCGCGAGATCAT
>DASVVJ010001185.1:0-22375 GCA_036389955.1 Myxococcaceae bacterium | reverse complement strand
CGCACCCTCACCCTGGAAGTCCCCGAATCTCCTGGCCGCTTGCCCCACGTCTCCGCGGCCAGCGGGCTCGTCGCCGTGGGCCCATGGCTCTATGTCGTCGCGGATGACTCGCTGCACCTGGCCCGCTTCCCCCGGGAGGGCACCGCGCCCGGCTGCCTGGTGCGCCTCTTCCCGGGCGAGCTGCCCCTGGAGCCCAAGGCGCGCAAAGCCGCCAAGCCGGACCTGGAGGCGCTCTGTCTGCTGGAGCCCTTCGCGGGCCATCCCCATGGCGCGCTGCTGGCGGTGCCCTCGGGCTCCACGCAGGTGCGGCACCGGGGCGCGGTGCTGCCTTTGGCGGCGGACGGCACGCTGCAGGGTGCGCCGCGCGCGGTGGACTTCACCGGCGTGTACACGCAGCTGGCGCGCGAGGTGGGCCCTCTCAACATCGAGGGCGCGGCGGTGGTGAGCGGGCGCCTGCGGCTGCTCCAGCGCGGCAATGAAGGGCAGGGCGTGGACGCGCTGGTGGACCTGGACCGGGAGCGGGTGGTCCGCGCGCTGGAGACGGATCAATCCCTGGGCCCGGACACGGTGCGCACCGTGAAGCGCTGGGAGCTGGGGCGGGCCGGAGGCGTGCGCCTGACCTTCACGGATGCCTCGCCCCTGCCGGATGGGCGCATGGTGTTCACCGCCGCCGCCGAGGCCACCGTGAATGCCTACGAGGATGGGGCGGTGACGGGCTCGGCGGTGGGCCTGCTGGCACCCGATGGCACCCCGCTGTTCCTCGACGCAATCGACGCCAAGGTGAAGCTGGAGGGCGTGAGCGCGCGGCTGGAGGGCGGCCGCGTGCACCTGCTGCTGGTGGCCGACGCGGATGATCCCGCCGTGGCCGCTCCGCTGCTGGAGGCCGTGCTGGAGAGCGCGCCGTAAGCGCTGGGACACGGTTGCCGCGTGGAACCCTCACCCCGGCCCTCTCCCGAAGGGAGAGGGTGGGAAATCAGTCGCCGTGGTCGCGCGAGGCCTCGTCGGCGCTGCCACCCACCGCCTCGATGGAGGTGCGCGGCGGCCGGGCCGGGACCACGGGCTGGCTCCGGTCGAAGGCAACGGTACGCTGGCCAATCCCATCCGGGGTGGTGGCGGTGATGCGGCGGCGCGCCCGGGTGATGTAGTCCTGCACCAGCGTGGGGTCCGGGTGCGCCTTGAGCGCCTCCACCCACAGCTCGATGGCCTTCTCGTTCTCGCCCGAGTCAGCGCGCAGCTTGCCCATCTCCACCAGGGCATGCGCGGACAGCTCCGAGTCCGGGAAGCGGGCCCGCAGGTCCGCGTAGGCCTTCGAGGCCTCCTGGCGCCGGCCCTCCATCATGTGGATGGCCTGGGCCTGCAGGTAGAGGGCGTCATCCACATAAGCGCTGGTGGGGAAGCGCTCGGCCAGCTTGCGCGACTCCAGCTCGCACTGCGCGTAGTCGCCCAGCTCAAAGTAAATCTTCGCCACCTGGTAGTGCAGCTCCGCGCCCTGGGGCGGGTTGCGCTGCAGCGCCGCGGTGAGCTGATCGATGGAGCCGCGCAGGTCCCGGTAGTGCACCCGCAGCAGCTCGGCCAGGATGATGCGGGCCTCGAGCGCCTCGGGAGACTCGGGGCACTGCTGAATCAGCTCCTTGTAGACGCTGACAGCCTCCTTCACCTTGCGCTGCTCCAGCCAGTACACGTCCGCGGCCCCCTTAAGGGCGCGGGCGCGCATTACCAGGGCCTGGGGCGTCTCGTCCCGGCGCAGCAGGTCGAAGGCCTTGCGGTACTCGACGAGCGCCTCGTCCGGGCGCTTCTCGAAGACCGCGTCCCGGGCACGCTGCAGGTGGTCCGCCGGCGTCTCACGGCAGCCAGCCAACAGCCCCAGCAGGGCGCATGCCAGAGCGAGCCGCCGCACTAGCACTGCTCCGGGACGACGCGGGTGCACTTGGTCTCCTGGCACTTGATGCAGGCCTGCTCAGGGGAGACGTCGGTGACGCAGACGGACTCGCGGGAGGAACGCGGGCAGTCCTCGGCGGTGGTGCAGCGGTACTCGCCGCCATCCGCGGTGGGCAGGGTCTCCTGCCGCGAGCCGCAGACCTCGATGTCGTTGCATCCCAGGGCCGCGGCCGCCACGGTGACGGCGAGCGCCCCACGCCAGAGGAATCGCACGCCCCTCTTCTATCTGGATTCGAGAGCGGCGTCACGGAACGCGCAGCCCGCCTGCCTGCTCTGCGCACCCACGGCCGGGGCCTGGGTGACGCGGTGCCCCTGGTGCGGCAGTGCACGGCGCAGCGCGTCGAGTTCACGCCTCGATGGTCAGGCGAACAGCGTGAGGCTGAGCGACAGGTCCTGGTGCACGTTGCCCAGGCCAGGGATGAAGCCCTGCTCACCGAAGGTGCACAGGCCCAGCATGGGCACCCCGGGCAGCAGCCGGCTGAACGTCTTGAGCCCCTCGTCGATGCGGGGGCCCAACGCGCCCGCGCACCCGGCGCAGAAGATGAGCGCCGCGCCCTTCACGTCCTTCGTCGTCAGGCCGCCGTGCTCCAGCGCCGCGTCGATGAGGTGTGACACCTCGCCCACCAGCGCCTCGGGGCTGCCGCTCATCAAGCACACCTCATCGCCGGGCTCGATGCGCGCGAAGACATCCACCGCGCCCTTGTCGGGATGAACCTGGGCCGGGTGCACGGTGACGTAATGGTCGCGGCTGCCCGCGCTGCGGCGCACGGCGATGGGGCGCAGCGCCGTCTGCGCGAGGATGTTGCCGCCCGAGCGCAGTTGGTGGTCGATGGCGCCCTCGAGCCAGCGGCCCAGCACCTGCGCGGCGGGCTGTCCATCCAGCGTCTTGAGGGTGCGGCCCTCGGTGCCGGTGGCCTTGGCCTTGGTACCGGTGGGCGAGTACGGCGTGGACAGCGCGGTGCCCATCCGCACCTCCCCGAAGACGCCCAGCAGGGACACGCCCGCGGACACGGGGCCGTTATGGGTGAAGACGCTCCACTGCCCGGCGATGGCGTGGTCCGCGGCGCTGCCTCCCTGGCAGGGCACGTTGGGGCACACGCTGGCGATGCCCAGCAGCATGTCCTCCTCGAGGCCGGGCGAGGCGTTGAAGAGAATCATCTTCGGCTGCTTCCCGCCGGACTGCTGCAGCAGCGCCCGGGCGGCTTCCTCTCCCGCCGTGCGCCCCTCCTTCTGCTGCGAGGAGGCCACGAAGGCCGAGCCCGGCTCGCCGCCCAACAGCATCACCGCGACGGCGCCGCTGCCCGCGTTGCGCACGCCCACCGGCGTGAGCACACCCAGGGAGGTGGTGACCCCGTGCAGCGCCACGCCGCCGAGCGCCTCCTTGAAGGCGGTGTGGACCTTGCCTGCGTCGTAGTCCACGGTGGAGGTCAGGTAGGCCGCCTGCGGGCGGGCTCCACCGAGCTGAGCACGCGCCTGGTCCACGGCGGCCCGCACGGCCTTCACCACATCCGCATCGTCTCCGACTCCGACTCCGATCGAGATCGTCACGTGTTTTCCTCCGCGAGCAGGCGTACGAGGTCCTTCAACTCCTGCGGTGACAGAAGCTGGGCGAGCGCCTGCTGGACGCGCTCCAGGGCGTCCGGCGAGTCCGGATCCTGGGGGCCAAAGCCGCGCACATTCACGCCGCTCATCATGATGAGCCGGGCGACGCCAAAGCCGGACTTGCGCTTTTCGACGTAGCTCGTGATGACATGGATTCTGTTCGTCATCAGGCGCTCCCCCCAGCCGAGCTACCGGTGAGCACCGATGATACCAGAACCCTCTGCTGTCCGGACGCCTGCGGAAGGCGAGCCGCGCACTGCTCTACACGCGACACATACCTGCCTTCGCGGCCCGTCAGTCACTGCTGCTGTTGGACCCCATGCCCGAGGTGAGCACCGTGCTGTCCACCGCCGCCAGGCTCCGGCGCTTCTTCTGCTGCCGCGCCTTCTCCGTCTGCCTCTCGTGGTGCGCCACGATGGCCGCCATGTTTCTGTCCGCGTGCTGACAGTGGACCTCCGACACCTGCCGGTGCCGCCGTCCCAGCTCCTGCCACAGGTGCACCTGCGCCTGATTGCCCAACAGCCGCTCTTCGACTTCGTCCAGCGCCGCGTCCATCTTCGCGCCTTCTGCTTCCAACTCGGCCAGCCGGGCCTCGGCATCCGCGGGAGGCTCGGCACAGCCCGTCGACAGCGCCATCAGCAGCACCGCCAACCCTATCCCCTGCTTGCCGACCATCACCCACCTCGTCGCTTGCGCTCCGGCCTTTCCGCGCGCAGCCCAAGGTAGGGATCCCTCCAAATCACGCCAACCCGGGTCCCTTCAGGACAGGGTCGGGTTTCTTTCACCCAACGTTGTACGGTGGGTCCTTATCCGACAAGCCCTTCAGGGCTGCTTCTGGCGGTGGCGGAGGATGAACTCGCACACCTCGCGCGCCGCGCCGAACCCCGCCGGCTTCTGCGCCACGTAGTGCACCTGGGCGCGCACCTCGTCCGGAGCCTCGGGCGGCGCGGCGGAGAAGCCCACCGCCTTGAGCAGCGGCAGGTCCACCACCTCGTCTCCCATGTAGCCACACCGGTCGGCGGAGACTTTCAGAATCTCCAGCAGCCGCTCGAAGTGCGCCACCTTGTCCTGGCTGCCGAAGTGCACGTGCCTCAAGCCCAGCGACTGCATGCGCATCTGCGCCGACAGGCTGTCGCCGCCGGAGATGGCCGCCACCTCGATGCCCACCTCCTGCAGCCGCTTGATGCCCATGCCGTCGCGCACGCTGTACATCTGCGTCCACCCGGAGTTGGGCACCCAGAAGATGCGCCCGTCGGTGAGCGTGCCGTCGATGTCGAAGATCATCACCGACAGGTGACGCACCCGGGCCTTGAGCGACTCGAGGTCGTAATTCATCGAAGGGCGCCTACTTGGGCACGGCCTTGAGGGTGGCCTTGCCGTCCTTGATGACGACCTTGAACTCCACCGACTTGGCGCCGCTCTGCTTGAGCAGCTCGGGCACCTGCTTGCGCAGGTTGGCCGCCACCGTCTCGTAGGACATCTTCGAGGTGTCCTCCTGGTTGCGGCGCTTGGCGGTGACGTAGGCGTCGTACACCGCCTTGAGCTTGTCCTCCGAGAGCGCTCCAGGGCTGGAGCCGCCGGCCGCGGGGGGCCTGGGCGCCGGGGTGGCGGGCTTCGCGGCCGTGGGTGCTCCCGGACGTGCGCCCGGGGCCGCAGCGCCCGGACGTGCGGCCGGAGCCGCGGGCCGAGCGGTGGAAGCCGCGGGACCACCGGAGAGCGGCTCATCCGTGAGGCTCTCGAGCGCCGCGGCAATGCCGGAGGAGCCCTTGGAGGGCGCGCCAAAGGCAGGCACTCCGCGCGCGGGCGTGCCGCCAGGGGGAACCACGGGCGTGCCCCGAGAGGGCGTGCCACCCGGAGGCACCGCCGCCGTGCCCTTCGAGGGCGTGCTGCCCGGAGGCACCGCCGCCGTGCCCCTGGCGGGCGTCGCAATGGGAGGACTGGTGGGCGTGCCCTTCGAGGGCGTGCTGCCCGGAGGCACCGCCGCCGTGCCCTTCACCGGCGTGCCCACCTTGGGCGCCACTCCAGGCACCGAGGGCACCGAGGGCACCGCCGGCGCCACCGAGGGCGTGCCCCTGAAGGGCGTCCCCGTGCTGGCCACCGTGGGCACCACGGGCACCACGGGAGCCAGGGGCGCGATCGGCACCGGCGTGGCCGTGGGCAGCGGACGGAAGCTGGGGGAGTCGTCGTCCACCGGGCGCGGAATGAACGCGGGCCGGGAGGGCTTCGGCTCGTTGGGAATGATGGGCGCCACCTCGACGAGATCGTCGTCGGACAGCTCCTCCTCCATCAGCTCGTGCACTTCCTGCCGCTTCTCGCCGCTGGCGGTGGCGCTGGAGGACCGCTGGGAGCGGCGCTTGGCCTTGAAGAGGTCACGCTTGTACGTGCCCGCTTCGATCTCCTGCAGGGTGCGCTGCCACATCCGCTCGTAGGTGAGGAACTTGTTGTGCAGCGAGTTGAGCCGGAACTTCGCGGCGGTGTTGCGCACCATGCCGGTCTTCAACTTCATCAGCCGCTTCTTGAAGTCCTCATGCGCGCGCGCGGGCGCATTGCGCTCGTTGCCCAGGAAGTATTGCTCGTAGGCAACCTTCAGCGCGGCGAGCTCTTCCTCCAGCGCATCGCAGTCCTTGAGGACCTGCTCGCTGCTGGACCTCTGCCCGAGGTCCTTGTCCTTCTTGTCAGCCTTGGCGTTGGCGTTCTGCTTTCCGAACTCGGGCGGCATGCAACCTCAGAGTGTCCCCAAGACGCGGTTCCCGATCAACCTCAGGCCGCGCTTGGTGTGGGGCCCAGGCCCGTGGCCTCGCCCAGTCGCTTGCTCCGCTGATACAGGAGCGTTGCACCAAAAGTGAACATACACAGCGAGATGAACTGACTGGTGGAGATGTTGTACCAGGCCTCCAGCGGCACCCAGTGTGCGAGCGAAGGCGCCTTGTCGGAGAGCAGACCATGCAGGGTACCCCGCTCGGCATCGCCGCGGAATAGCTCCACCGTGGTACGCAGCACCGCGTAAGCCATCAGCCACACGGAGAAGATGTGGCCGTGGAAGCGCCGGAAGCGGCGCAGCCACAGCAGGCCCACGAAGAGCACCAGCTGTCCGAAGGACTCGAAGAGCTGGGTGGGATGAACGGGCAGGGTCGTCCCGTGCTGGGCCACCCACTCGGAGATGCGCACCGCGCCCGGGGCCGCCTGGTGGAGCACCTCGCCGGTGGCTTCGACGACGTAGCGCGGGTCCACCACCTGGGAGCTGTAGGCGCTGCTGCCCGTGCCCGTCACCCGCCCGAAGAGGTCCTTGGCCAGCGCCGCGCCGGGAAAGTGCACGCCCAGGGGCGAGTGCCCGGCGGGCCCACCCCAGCAGCAGCCCGCGGAGAAGCAGCCCAACCGCCCCAGCGCCTGGCCCAGGGACACGGTGGGGATGGCCAGGTCCGCCAGCCGCAGGAAGTCCATGTCATGGCGGCGCGCGAAGGCGTACGAGGCCAGGGCCGCCCCAATCAGGCCGCCGTAGAACACCAGCCCGCCGCCCAGGGCGAAGATGTCCGTCCAGTTGCGGGAGTAGGTCTCCCAATTGACGAGGATGAAGAGGATGCGGCTGCCCACCAGCCCGCCCACGACGACCCAGAGGCCCAGGTCGAGGACCTGCTCGCGCCGCATCGGGCCTTCGGTGTCCACCCAGCCCTTGCCCTCCACCCACTCCAGCTTGCGCCACTCGTCCTGGGCCAGCCGGGCCGCCACGCTCACCGCGCAGAAGAAGCCCGAGGCCAGCAGCACGCCATAGGTGTGAATGGGAATGCCCTCGCCCTGGGCTCCCGGAAAGGCGCCCGCGGGCAGCGCGTACTTGAGGCCGAACCAGGCCAGCACCGCGGCCACGCCCCCGTAAAGCAGCGCGCGCTGCACCCGGTCCGACTTCTGCACTGGCGCGCGTGTGCCCTGGAGCGTCTCTACCCCTTCGGCGCCACGCCAGCCGTTGTAGGCGATGTAGCCCACCACCCCGAGCGCCACTGCGTACAGCAGCAGCTGCGACCAGAGCGACTCGAAGGTGAACCGGAAAAGGATCGGAAGCATGGCTCTGCCGGGAGGGCCGGCAGGGAGCAAGCCTACTCGCTGCGGCGCCCGAGCACGACTGCCACGGCACAGCGTGCTGCCGCCGCTCGCTGAGCAGGCGGGGAGGCGTCAGGCCTTGGCGGGCTCGGCCGGCTCCTCTTTGCGCACGAAGGCGTCGATGATGAGCAGGCCCACGCCCACGCAGATGGCCATGTCCGCCACATTGAAGGAGGGCCAGTACGCCTGGTCCTTCCAGTGGGCCTGGACGAAGTCCACCACGAAGGCGCGGGAGACGCGGTCGATGTAGTTGCCCAGCGCCCCGCCGAGCACCAGGGACAGGCCCCACAGCGCCCACTTCTCCTTGGGGTCCTTGCCGGTGAGCTTGGTGAAGTAGAAGCCGATGAGCAGCACCGCGCCGATGCTGACCAGGTGGAAGAGCGGCCCGCGCACGTTGGGAGGCAGGTTGCGGAACATGCCCCAGGCGGCGCCGGGGTTCTCCTCGTAGCGCAGGCGCAGGTAGCCGTTGATGAGCTCCACCGGCTGGCGGCGGGACTCGAAGTGGCGGCCATCGGGGCGCAGCGGCGGGGGCTCGCCATACATGCGCCCCAGACGCTCTCCGAGGGAGTTGGCGCCATCGAACTGCTTGGTGAGCGAGCCCACCACGGCGTACTTGGACCACTGGTCGAGCGCGACCAGGACCACCGTGACGACCAGGAGAAGGACGTATTTGCGCGGCACGGGGGGCGGCTTACACCACAAGCCCCCCACCCGTCACGGATTGGGACTCTGAGCCAGGGGGGCCGGGGCGGGCTCCGAGCGGCGCATCCGCAGCGAGTCCACCAGCATGAGGGCCACGCCCACGCAGATGGCGGCGTCGGCCACGTTGAACGTGGGCCAGCGCATGCCGGGCTGGTTGCGCCAGTGCCAGTCGATGAAGTCGATGACGTAGCCGCGCGCCAGCCGGTCCATGAAGTTGCCCAGCGCGCCGCCGGCCACCAGCGACAGGGACACGCTCACCAGGCGCTGCCCGGGCTCGAGCTTCACGTACATGGCGAAGATGAAGGCCAGGGCCGCCAGGCTCACCACGTGGAAGAAGATGCGGCGCGCCGTGTCCGGCAGGTTGGCGAACATGCCCCAGGCGGCGCCCGGGTTCTCCACGTAGCGGAAGTGCCAGTAGTCCTCGATGAAGCGGTGAGGCCGGCTGGCGTAGTAACGCTCGCCCGGCACGCGCGGGTGGTTGTCCAGGTTCTGCTCGGCGAAGTACCCCTTCACCCGCTCGGCCAGGCCCACGCGGCCATCCAGCGCGTCGGTGAGGTGGGCCACGGCCAGGTACTTGGTCACCTGATCAGCCGCCAGGGTGGTCAGAGCCACGACGATCAGCACGCGCAGGGAATTCTTCATCACGGTGTCCTCTAACCTGCTCCCCGGACGCCTGACAACCGGGGTTTGCATTGGCCTCCCTGCCTGCTCCCCTTCACTTTGCCGCCCCTACCCCTTTCGGGCATGGTGGGGCCATGGAGCCTGTTGACCCCCGCGTGAAGCCCACCTCGACCGACACCCCCCCGCCCCAGGCCCCGGCCAAGCCGTCCGTGAAGGAGCGCTTCAGTGTGCTCATGAAGGAGTACGGCTTCGTGGCCATCTGCGTGTACCTGAGCACCTCGCTGGTGAGCATGGTGGTGTTCACCCTCGTCATCACGGCAGGGCTGGGTGATGCGCTGGCGCAGCGGTACAACGTGGATCTCTCCGGTGGAGGAGGCCTGGGGGCCACGCTGTTCGCCGCGTGGCTGATGACCAAGGCCATTCAGATTCCGCGCATCTTCGCCACGCTGGCGCTCACGCCCGTGGTGGCGCGCATTCCGCCGGTGGCCCGGGCGCTGCAGCGCGCCCGGGAGTCGAAGGACTAGTTGGCGGGGACGAAGAAGTCCTTGATGACGCCCATGTGCTGCATGTTGGTGGCGGCGCTGTCGCCGACCAGCACCGGGGCCACCTCCGAGAGCGGTGTGTAGACCCGGCTGTCGAGCACCAGCCCATTGGGATAGGTGCTCGCGCCGATGACGGTGGCGCCCTGGTACTGGCGCAGGTCGGCATCGGCCAGGACCTGATCATACGGCCGGGCCCGGCTGGCGTTGGTGTTGGGGTTGCCGTTCTGGTCCACTGGGTGCGGGGCGGCGGTCGACACCACCTGGGAGAGCGTGGTGAGGGCGGCCTCGGAGAAGCTGTTGGTGTTGAAGTCTCCACCGATGACCAGGTAGTCCCCGGCGGGGATGTTCGCCCGGATCAGGCCCACGAGCTGGTTGGCCTCGTTGTTCCGGCCGGTGGCCCCGCCGCCGCTCCACAGGTGGACGCTGACGGCCCACAGGTCCTTCGGGCCGGGGATGTCGATGCGGGCCCAGACGTAGTCGCGATCCGGCACGTAGGTGTCCGCCCACTCGCCCGCGGCGATGATGGGCCAGCGGCTGATGACACCGTTGGGGATGTTGTCGCTGCCCTCGGACTCGCGGAAGTACTGGAACGAGGCCCCGAAGGTGCTCGTCACGTAGTCCCGGATCACCGTGGGGGTGCTGGTGCCGTAGTCGAACTCCTGGATGAGCACGATGTCCGGCTTCGCGCCCTGCATCAGGCGGGTGCCGTGGCCAGGGTCATAAGACTGGTTGTTCCCGCTGGTGAGGTTGGACGCCATGATGCGGATGCGCGCGAAGGTCGGGGGCGGCGTACCGGCATCCGTGCCCGCGTCCATTGGGAAACCGGCGTCCCACGACGTACCGGCGTCCAACCCGGGGTTCGTGCCTGCATCCACCCAGGTGCCCGCATCCGTTTCAGGGTTCGTGCCTGCGTCCGCAGACGTGCCCGCGTCCGTGCCCGGATTCGGGTTCGTGCCCGCGTCATCGCTCCCGCCATCCTGCGTCGGGTTGGGCTCGGTGCCACCATCCACGTTCGTGCCAGCATCCGGCGGCTCGCACACGTCGCGCGGCATGCAGTACCCGCCCGTGCCACCGTCCTCGCTGCCCGAGCAGCACTGCGTCGAATCCTCACACCCGTCCCCGCAGGGGCGCACGCACAGCGACCGCTCGTAGCGCTCCACGTACACGCAGCTCTCGCCGGGTGCGCAGACGCCCGCGTCCGTTCCCTCGCAGGCGACCCAGGAGCCACCATCCGGCTTGGGCGGCACAGGCGGAGACTCGCCTCCGCAGGCCAGGAAAATCAGCAAGAGCGTCAGCCCCGCCCCCAGGAGGCTGAAAAGTGACTTCCTCATAAACGACGATCCTTTTTGCTACCGGAGGGGGCGGCTGTCCGTCAGCGCCGGAACACGGACGACAGGGCGATTATACGAGGGTTGGCCCGCCAGGGGATGGACCTTCAGGGAAGGGCGGTGCGGCTGCCTGCCATCTCCAACGGACCGTGAAGAAACGCCTCTGCTCCCTGAGCGTGGAGAACGGGTGGACAACCCACCGGGGCGGGGGCATAGCGTGCGGCAGCCATGAATCCCAAGCAGGTGCGGGTACGCCTCTATGGTGCATTGAACGACTTTCTCCCCCCCGAGCGCCGTGGCGTCGAGTTCACCCACACGTTCGCGGGCACCCCTTCGGTGAAGGACCTGCTCGAGTCACTGGGCCCGCCTCACCCCGAGCTGGAGGTCATCCTCGTCAATGACGAGGCGGTGGACTTCTCGCACCGGGTGGAGGACGGCGCGCGCGTGGCCGCTTATCCGGTCTTCCACTCCCTGGACGTGGCGCCGCTGACGCGCGTGGGGCTGCCGCTGCCCGAGGAGCCGCGCTTCGCGCTCGACGTGGGGCTGGGGCGACTGTCGGGCTTCCTGCGGATGCTCGGCTTCGACACGCTGTGGCGCAACGACTACGCGGACGACGTGCTGGCGCGCCTGTCCCGCGACGAGCAGCGCATCGTGCTCACCCGGGACATCGGGCTGCTCAAGCGCGCCGAAGTTGGCCACGGCTACTTCCCCCGCAACACGGACCCGGCGGACCAGCTCGTGGAGGTGGTGCGCCGCTATCAGCTCACCTCGCGCATGCGGCCCTTCACCCGCTGCCTGGCCTGCAACGCCTCGCTCGCGGTGGCCGGGCGGGACGAGGTGCTCGACCGCATCCCCGAGGGCGTGGCCGCCACACACTCGCGCTTTCAGCAGTGCCCCGACTGCCGCCGCGTCTTCTGGCCCGGCACACACCACCAGCGCATGCAGGCCCTGGTGGACAAGCTGCGCCAGCTCGAGCACGAGCCCTGAGTCAGCTCAGCGCCTTCTGGCACCTGGGGCACACGTCACTGCCCTGCCCCACCGCCTCCGAGTACACCCAGCAGCGCGGGCACTTGGCGCCCTGGGCCTCCAGTACCTCCGCCGTCACCGCCGCGCCTTCGCCGAACGCTTGCGTCAGCGCCAGCGGCTGGGCCTTCGGTCCCGGCTGCTCCGCCAGCTCCACCTGGCTCACGATGAGCAACACCGGCAGCTCCGCCAGATTCGCCTGGAGGAACTCCCGCGCCGGGCCACTCGCCGTCAGCACCACCCGCGCCTCCAGTGCTGAGCCAATGCGCTTCTCTCGCCGCGCCGCCTCCAGCACGCCCTGCACCGCGCCGCGCACCGCGAAGAGCTTGCTGTACCGCTCCGCCAGCACGGGCTCCATGGCTCCCGTGGCCTCTGGGAAGCCCGCCAGGAAGACGCTCTCCGCCGTCTTGCCGGGGAGTTGCTGCCAGGCCTCCTCCGCCGTGAAGCTCATCACCGGCGCCAGCAGCCGCAGCAGCGCCGAGGCCACCTCGTACATCACCGTCTGCGCGCTCCTGCGCTCCCGGCCCGTTGCCTTCGCCGTGTAGAGCCGGTCCTTGAGAATGTCGAAGTACACCGCGGACAGGTCCGCCGCGCAGAAGTCCACCACCGTCGCGTACACCAGGTGGAACTCGTAATCCTCATAGGCCCGGCGCACCCGCGCCACCACCTCCGCCAGCCGCCCGCGCGCCCACGCATCCAACGGCAGCAGCTCCGAGGCCGGCACCGAGTCCCTCGCCGGGTCGAAGTCCGACAGGTTGCCCAGCGCGTAGCGCAGCGTGTTGCGGATCTTCGCGTAGCCCTGGCTCAGGCCCTGGAGAATCTGGTCCGACAGCCGGACATCGTTGCGGTAGTCGCTGGCGGCCACCCACAGCCGCAACACCTCCGCGCCGTACTGGTGGATGATCTTCTCCGGAGCGATGACGTTGCCCCGGCTCTTGGACATCTTCTCGCCCTGCCCGTCCACCACGAAGCCGTGCGTCAGGCACGCCCGGTAGGGCGAAGCGTCCCGCGTGCCCACCGCCACCAGCATGGACGAGTGAAACCAGCCCCGGTGTTGATCACTCCCCTCCAGGAACAGGTCCGCGGGGATGCGCTGGCGCCGCTCCAGCACCGCCGAGAACATGCACGCCGAGTCGAACCACACATCCAGGATGTCCGTCTCGCGCCGGAACTCCGCCTTGCCGCACTGGGGACACGTGAAGTCCGCACCCAGGAACTCCTTCACCGGCGTGCGGTACCACACCCCCGCGCCCTCCTTCTCCACCGCCGCCGCCACGCGCTCCATCAGCTCCGGAGAGACGACCGCCTCCTCACAGCCCTCGCAGTACGCGATGGGAATGGGCACGCCCCACGTGCGCTGCCGGCTGATGCACCAGTCCGGCCGGCCCTCCAGCATGCCGCGGATGCGGCTGTGCCCCCACCCGGGCACCCACTGCACCCGGTCCACCTCGGCCAGTACCTGTTGCCGGAATGGCTTCTCCCCGGCGAGCGGCCTGTCCAACGCGATGAACCACTGGTACGTCGCCGACAGGATGACGGGGTTGCGGCAGCGCCAGCAGTGCGGATAGCTGTGCTTCACCTCGTCCGTCTTCGAGTTCAGCAGCGCGCCGCGCTCCGCCAGCAGCTCGACGATGAGCGGGTTGGCCTCGAACACCCGCTTGCCGCGCAGCGGCTCGCCCACCGTGTCGTCATAGCGGCCGTCGGCGCGCACTGGGTTGTAGATGTCCAGCCCGTACTTCAGGCCGACCTCATAGTCCTCCTGCCCGTGCCCCGGCGCCGTGTGCACCAGCCCCGTGCCCGCCTCCAGCGTCACGTGCTCGCCCAGCACCACCCGGCCCACGCGCTTCAGGAAGGGATGCTGGTAGGTGAGGTGCTCCAGGTCCTCGCCACTCGCGTACGCCAGGATTTTCCGCGGATCATCGAACGCCACCGTCTCCACGTCTCCGCCCGGCAGCTTGGCGTTCTTCATCACCAGCTCGTCCGCCTTCACCTCGGCGAGCACCTGGGCCAGCAGGTCCTTGGCCACGCAGATGACACGCTCGCCCAGGTCATAGAAGACGTACTCGAAGTCCCGGTGCACCGCGATGGCCAGGTTGGCTGGCAGCGTCCACGGCGTCGTCGTCCAGATGACGAAGAAAACGTCGCGCCCCTCGAGCGCGGAGAGCTGCCCGGCCACCTCAGGCCCCGCCCGGAATGCCACGTACACCGAGGGGCTGGAGTGCTCCTCGTACTCCACCTCCGCCTCGGCCAGCGCCGTCTGGTCGCTCAGGCACCAGTACACCGGCTTCTTGCGCCGGTAGAGCAGCCCCCGCCGGGCGAACACCGCCAGCTCGCGCAGCTCCTGCGCCTCGTACGCGAAGTCCAGCGTGCGGTAAGGCGCCTCCCAGCTACCGAAGACGCCCAGCCGCTGGAACTCGGCCCGCTGAATGCCGATGAACTCCAGCGCGTACGCCCGGCACCTCTCCAGGAACTCGTCCCGCGACAGGGTGCGCTTGTCGATCTTCTGTTCCTTGAGCCGCTTTTCCACCGCCTGCTCGATGGGCAGCCCGTGCGTGTCCCAGCCGGGGATGAAGTCACACCGGTACCCGGCCAGGTTCCGCGACTTCACCACCAGGTCCTTGAGCACCTTGTTGAGCGCGTGCCCCGCGTGCAGGTGGCCGTTGGCGTACGGAGGCCCGTCGGGCAGCACGAACGGCTCGCCGCCCGCGTTCTTCTCCAGCAGCTTCCGCCAGATGCCACGCTCGGCCCACCACTCGAGCATCCGCGGCTCGAGCTTCGCCAGGTTCCCCTTGATGGGGAACTCCGTGCGCGGCAGGTTCAACGTGTCCTTGTAGTCCTTGGGGGGAGTGCCCGCGTCGCTCATGCGGCGACGGCCGTAACACGGCCCCCTGGGCCCATCAATCCACCGGAGGAAGGGTCGCCTCGGTGCTCACGCGGCGCACCACCATCACGGACATATGCCCGCCCTTGGGAGGGCTCACCGTCACCAGCAGCTCCTCCGAGCCCTTGCGGTAGGTGTTGGGCTCCGTTTCGGTGTAGCCCGCCTTCGTCAGTTGCTGTCGGTAGAAGCCGGTGATGTCCGGGGTCGATTTGAGGGCGGGCACCCGGTACGAGAGCGTGCGCGCCACCTCCACGTCCGTGTTCATCACGTCCACCGCCTCGGGGTAGACCGGAGCGATGACGGCCACCGTCTTCTCCCACCGGCCCAGGTTCGCCTCGCCCAGGAGCACCGTGGTGCTGCCGTCCGGGCTGGGCTGGATGACGAAGGTGTAGGAGATGAGCCGCTCGGTATCCAACGCGGTGAGCTGCGGCTCCTTCAGCCACTGGCTGCGCTTGGAGGGAATGTAGAACCCCCACGCCTGGAAGCGGTCCACCAGGTGCTGGAGGATGACCTCCGGCCGCTCCGCGCTCTTCACCGAGCGCAGCTTCACCGGAATGCCATCGGCCCGCATGATGCCGGGCACCTCCACCGTCTCGATGATCTTGGGCACGTCCCAGGTGAAGGGCAGTTGCTGAGCCTCGGCGCTCCCCGCGCCGAGCACCACCCCCAACGCCACCACCAGGGCTCGCATCATTGAGGACATCGCAGCCCCAGCCAACATTCCTTGCGCGCGGTGTTGTACGAGGTGTCGTACTCCCTGGTCGGGCTGCCGGGGCCAGGCGTCGTCTCCCAGTCGGTGTCGCCCTCACCCCGTGGCACCTGGTCCACGAAGACACGGAAGCTGTGGTAGAACGTCGCTGGGTCGAAGTCCGGGGCTCTCGTCACCGTGGCCCGGGCCAGCGCCAGCGAGGCGCCATTTACCGTCACGTGCTGGTTATAAACCTGCTGCACCGACTGGTAGAACGGCCCGTTGTCGCACCCCGCCCCGTCCTGCACCTTGCACTCGCGCACCTCGTCGCCGGTGGCCAGCGCCCAGTCATCCAGCAGAATGCCGAACTGGCCCTGACAGCCGCCCCGGGCGCGGTTGACGCCGCAGATCGACAGGTTGTTGCCCCGGTAGAGCTGCTCCTTGAAGAAGCTGCCCTGGCCCGAGTCCAGGAAGCTGCGCGGGAACAGGGGCAGCACCTGCAAGGTGGCCTCGGACCTGCAGAGCATGCCTCCGGTGTCGCTGAAGACGGCGTCGGTGGTGGCCACGGGCGCGAAGCTCGGCCCACCCGCGCTGCAGGTGACCTGCAGCCCCTGGCCCCGGGTGAGCAGCTGCGTGGCGCCGCTGCCGCCCGAGCTGCGCGAGTCGAAGTCCGAGTAGATGCCGGTGGCCACCTGGCCCGGACGGTTGCTGGAGATGAGGTTGTTCACGTCCGAGAAGTTGCCCGGCAGCGTGTGGTTCTTCGCCGCGGTGGCGTGCCACAGCGCGCTGGCGTTGGCCTCCGTCACCTTGACGGACAGGTAGCCGATCTCCGCGAAGTGGATGCCGAACAGCAGAATGGCGATGAAGACGATGATGCCGAGCGCCAGCTCCACCGCGGCCTGGCCTCGGGACTTCGAGCGCGTGCTTACCATGCCTTGTACCCCGCCGAATCCAGCGCCCGGACGGCGTTCTGCGCCTCTCCGGCCGGCAGCGATTCCACGATGTGATCGACCCCCGCCACGTCGATGTTGGCGCGCACCAGCGTGGCGCGCCAGAACGGGTTGAGGAAGTTGGGCGGCTCGCGATAATTGCCTCCCACGCGGTGGTAGTAGGCAATGCCCGCCGAGAGCGCCACGGCCTTGGAGATGTCCGTGCCGCCCTGGGACACCAGCTTCAGTCCGGTGTTGTCGAACTCGGTGCCCGCGCCGGTCCTCAGGAACCGGAAGTTGAACAGCAGGTTCCACGGGTCCGCCTGCTTGGGGGGCCGCGTGCTCAGGTCGCGCTGCATCACCGCGTAGTTCTTCGGCTGCCCGAACACGTTGACGCCGTCATTGAGCAGGCCCCAGTTGTAGTCCATGTGCGGAGGCCACATGCCAGGGCAGTTGTTGCAATCGCCCATGGTGTGCTGCTGGATGCGGTTGCCCGGATCCTCCCCGCCGCTCCACCGGTGCTCGTCGTCACCGGCCTCGCCGCTGGTGTCGTTGCTGCGCACGTGCGCCCAGGGGCTGCCGCTTCCGGGGATACCCGGCGGGCAAGGGCCCGTCTGGCGCAGGAAGAACACATTCACCTCGCCATGATCGTCGCCCCAGGCGTGCTTGTTGCCCGTGGGCCCCTTGGCGGCGTCCGAACGGGTGTCACTGTCCGAGAAGTACCCGCTGCCCTCGTTGGTGACGTTGAACCGGTCCGGCTGCGGGATGATGGTCCTCAGCCGCTGGGTGATGGGGTCGGCGCCTCCGGCGCGGCCCGTGACGAAGCCGTGGCCGCGCGTGCCCATGGTCGCCCAGATGAAGTGGTTCTTGTGGTCCGCGGCGCGGCGCAGACACGCGGCGCCTCCCTCACCCGTGCACTGCCCGCCCTCCTGCTCCTTCTTGTTGCGATCGGCGACGGTGGCCAGCGCGGTGACCTCGTTCGAGCTCCACTTGTTGCCCTTGTTGAGCTCTGTCGCGATGGCCGCGCCAATCGCCATGCTCCCGGAGAGGTTCTCGTTCAGCAGGCGCCGGAACAGCTCCTGCTGCCGGTCACTGACGCTGGAGATCTGCAGCCCGCGCGCCTCCAGGCCCGCGGCGCTGTCCATGCCCTGGAAGACCTGATCCACGCGCTGGTCCTCGCGCTCGAGCGCGTCCTGCGTGTCACCGATGTCCTGGATGGCCTGGCGGGCGCAATTGCACAGCGCCACCTGACCGGCGGGGCAAGCGGCCGCCGCGATGACGCCGTACTCCGTCTTGGGAGTGTTGTACGCCTTGCGCGTCTCGTTGAGCACGCCGCGGTAGTAGCCGGACCAGGAGATGAGGCTCTGCACGCCGGCCATGGCCACCATGTTGCTCATCAGCGCGCGGTTGAGCACCGAGATGCTGTTGTAGGTGCGGGCGGTGGCCACGGCCTGCGAGTAGGCGGCGGCGTCCGCGGCCGTCTTCAGCTCCATCTTCTCCTTCACCTTGGTGCCGATGGACAGCGTCATGCACACCATCAGCACGAGCAACAGGAGCGTCAGTGCGAAGACGACGAGCGTCTGGCCTCGGGGGCTCTGGGGCTTGAAGGTCTTCATCTCACAGTCCATCCGGCGTCGAGCCGCAGTTCTGTCTCTGGAAGTAGCGGGATTGGGCGGGCGTCATCATCCGCATGCCGTACGTGGCCTGAATGGGGAACACGTACTGCTTGTTGCTCACCAGGCTCTGGTACTTCTGGCGGACCTGCGAATCCAGGGTCGGCGGTGAGCCGCCGGCGGCCCACCCGGCCCGCCGCTCCG
Source organism: Myxococcaceae bacterium (assembly GCA_036389955.1). GTDB lineage: Bacteria > Myxococcota > Myxococcia > Myxococcales > Myxococcaceae > DATHBR01. The sequence continues at coordinate 4,212 of DASVVJ010001185.1, read as the reverse complement.
CGGGGATGAGCGGGTTGACGGCGTCGTAGTCCTGGATGGCGAAGTGGGCCATGAACATGCGCGTCATCACCCAGTCCGCGAACGGAATGCGCAGCGGGAACCAGTAGATGATCCGGGCCTCCAGGCGCATGCCGCCGCCGTCCTGCACCGGCGTATCGAAGCCCCGATCCTCGACGTCGTTCACGTTGTTGGGCAGCGGGCGCGCCAGCCAGAAGATGCTCTCTCCGGCCAGGCTGCGCCCACCGAAGGAACTCTGCGTGTAGTCCATCGCCGTGAACTTGGCGTCCCCGCCCTGGTACCGGGCCCGGAAGGCCGACCCCAGCTTCTCCGCGGGGCTGCCACCGCCGGTGCCACTGCCCAGGTAGGACACGACGTTGGGCAGCAGCGCCGCCAGCCCCGCCTGCATCATCATCTCGCAGTCGCCGTGGTGCCGGCTGCCCGCGCGGACCGCCTCGAACGCCGCGTACTCCGCCATGATGCGGCCCTGCAGCATCATGAACAGCTGGATTGTCCCGAGAATGAGGAAGATGGTGAGGGGCAGCGTCAGCGCCGCCTCCACCGCCGCCTGGCCGGACTCTCCATGTGAGGATCTGACTTTGCGATTCCTGGGGATCATTCGCCGTACAGGTTTCCCCGAATACGAGTTTTCCGGCATCCGTCAGGTGGACGTGGGCCGAGGTCCGATAGACAGCTACCGGACACTTTCTTTTCTGCCTCTGCTGAAAAAATCCAATTCAATTAGAGACTCGTTCGCCTGACTGCCTGGGTTGGGGCGGCTCAGCGCGGCTTCATACCCTTGGCGTCGAGTTGGTATTTCTTCACCAGCCGCTCAATGGACTTGCGGTGCAGGCCGCTTTCACGGGCGGCGCGAGAGAGGTTGCCCTCGCAGCGGGCCAGCACGCTGGTGACGTACTCGCGCTCGAAGTTCTCGAGCAGCTGCTCCTTGGCGTCCTTGAAGGACAGGTGCTCGTTGAAGGGCAGCGGCCCGGTGCGGTCCTGGCCGCGCACGCGGGGCGGCAGGTGGGTGGGAAGAATCTCCTCGCCCTCGGAAAAGGTCAGCACGTGGGAGAGCACGTTCATCAGCTCGCGCACGTTGCCCGGCCACGCGTAGGCCATGAGCATGCTCAGCGCCTCGGGCGAGAAGCGCTTGCGACCGTGGCGCTCCACCAGCTCGGGCTCGGCCAGCGCGCGCTTGAGGATGTGGGGAATGTCATCGCGGCGCTGGCGCAGCGGCGGCAGGTGGATGTGGATGACGGAGAGGCGGAAGTAGAGGTCCTCGCGGAAGTTGCCCGCGGCGATCTCCTTCACCAGGTCACGGTTGGTGGCGGCGATGACGCGGCAGTCCACCTCGATGACGTCATTGCCGCCTACCCGGCGCACCTCGCGGTTCTCCAGCACGCGCAGCAGCTTGGGCTGCAGGTCCAGCCGCAGCTCGCCCAGCTCGTCCAGGAAGATGGTGCCGCCCTGCGCGCGCTCGAAGGCCCCGGGGCGGCTGGTCACCGCGCCGGTGAACGAGCCCTTCTCGTGGCCGAACAGCTCGCTCTCGATGAGGTTGGGGGGAATGGCGCCGCAGTCCAGCACCACCAGCGGGCCCTTCTTGCGGCCCGACAGCTCGTGAATGGCGCGCGCCACCAGCTCCTTCCCGGTGCCCGTCTCGCCCTGGATGATGACGGACACGTCCATGGGGGCAATGCGCTTGATGAGCCCGAAGATCTGCCGCATCTTCATGCTCTGGCCGATCATCCCGCCCAGCTCGCCGTCACGGTCCGGCTCGATGGTCACCTCTTCATCGATGGGCGAGAAGGTGACGACGCTGGAGCCGGCGCGAATCTGCGAGCCGGGCGAGAGGTAGGCCCGCTCGATGCGGCGCCCGTCCAGGAAGGTGCCGTTGGTGGAGTTGAGGTCCACCAACAGATAGCCGCGCTCGGTGTACTGAATCTCGAAGTGGTGGCGGCTGGCGGTGCGGTCCTCCACCAGCACCAGGTCGTTCTGCGGGTGGGCGCCCACGCGCAGCCGCTCCTTGTCCGTCACCATGGAGCGGCCCTCGTCCGGCCCGGAGGTGACCTGCAGCCGGCACTTGTGCAGCTTCACGGTGGTGCGGTGGTCCATCACCAGCGTCTGGCTGGGGGGCAGTCCCTGAGGGAGGTTGGCCAGGTCGGCAACGTCTCCGGGGTTGGTGCCGATATCGTCCGGGTGGGGTCCGTGAGCGCTCATCCACATCGGAGGATAGCAAACAGCGCCGTCAAGGCTGCTCGGCTGCTGCCTTGCTCGTGCTAGGCTCCCGCGCCCCTCATGGCGCTGCGCAAGGCGAAGAAGAAGAAGGTGCGAGTCCCGGCCCCTGCCGAGGCCCCGGCAAGCACCCCCACCCCCGAGCCCGTGCCCGAGCCGCGCCCTGTCCGCCGCCGGACCAAGAAGCGGGTGGCCATCCTCTCGCGGAAACGGTCGCTGTACTCCACGGGCCGGCTGGTGGAGGCCATCAAGAAGCGCGGGCACCGGCCGCTGGTGCTCGACACGCTGCGCTGCACCATGATTCTGGCGAAGAACCAGCCGCGGATGATGTACCGCGGCGTAGAGGTTCGCGGCGTGGACGTGGTGATTCCACGCATAGGCGCTTCCGTCACCGCGTACGGGCTGGCGGTGGTGACGCACTTCGACATGATGGGCGTGCCGGTGGTGAACGGGGCCCAGTCCATTGCCCGGAGCCGGGACAAGCTGCGGTGCCTGCAGCACCTGACGCGCGCGGGGCTGGACATGCCGCGCACGGTGATGGCGCATGACCGCAGCAACGTGCGCAAGCTGGTGGAAGAGGTGGGCGGGCTGCCCCTCATCATCAAGCTCATCCGCGGCACGCAGGGCGTGGGAGTGATGATTGCCCACACGCTGCCGGAGGTGCAGACCATCGTGGACACCTTCTGGGACCTGGGCCAGGAGATCGTCCTTCAGGAGTTCGTCGCCGAGAGCAAGGGCAAGGACGTGCGTGCTCTGGTGGTGGGCGACCGGGTAGTCGGCGCCATGAGGCGGCAGGCAAGGAAGGAAGGCGAGTTCCGCTCCAACATCCACCGGGGTGGAGAGGGCCAGGCCATCCGGCTGCCTTCCTCCTATATAGAGGCGGCGGTGAAGGCGGCGCGCATCATCGGGCTGGGCATCGCCGGGGTGGACATGCTGGAGGGCAATGAGGGGCCCCGGCTGATGGAGATCAACTCCAGCCCTGGTTTCGAGGGATTAGAGGCCGCCACGGGGCAGGACATCGCCGGAGAGATGGTGGACTACGCCCTTGCTTTCGCGGAGAGCAGGCAGGCGGCCAAGGCCACCACCGGATGAGCACCGCGTGGAGGAGGGTGACCGGGCGTACGAGCCCTCCACACGGTGGATCCTTCGGGAATGAGCACAACGGGCGAATGTAACGAGGGGATTGGCAGGGGCGGATCGCCCCTCTAATCTGGGCCTCCCCGAATGAGAGCCCTGCTGCCCAAGCCGTTGCAGATCACCGTCTACCAGGACGTGCTGTGCTCCTGGTGCTACCTGGCCGACCTGCGACTGGAGTCCCTCCGCAAGGAGTTCGGCGACGCCGTGCGCTGGCGCGTGCGTCCCTACCCGCTGCGTATCGTCGACACGCGGCCCACCGAAAAGGAGCTGCGTGGCCTGTCCGAAGAAATACGGCGGGCGAAGGAAGAACCTGACCCAACGGCGCGCCTGCTGACGACGGACCTGTGGCTGGGAGGAGATCCTCCGCGCTCGAGTCTGCCGGGACTGGCGGCGCTGGAAGCGGCGCGGCTCCAGGGCCCGCAGGCGCGCACGTTCCTGGCCAGGGCCATGCAGCGCGCGGCGCTGGAGCAGGGCGTGAACGTGTCCCGCACGGACGTGGTGTTCGAGCTGGCCAGCCGCGTGGGGCTGTCGATGAACGACTTCTCCGCGGCGTACCACTCGGAGGAGACGCGGCGGCTCATCCTGGATGAGCACCGGCTGGCCGCCAGCCGCGGCGTGCGCGGCGTGCCCACTCTGGTCATCGGCGGCCGCTGGATGATCTGCGGCCTGCGCGAGGTGTCCGAGTACCGCGAGCACATCCTCACCTGCATGGGCAAGCTGGCGGCGCCCCGCTCGGGCTCGTCCGAGCGGCTGGTGCACTGAGCGCGGCGGGCGCTCAGCTCTCGGGGTTGCCCCCGTTGCTGAGCGCCAGGTACAGGCCCGTGGTGAGCAGGGACGACATCGCCG
>DASVVJ010001184.1:0-2816 GCA_036389955.1 Myxococcaceae bacterium | reverse complement strand
CTTCCCCTGGCAGAGCACGGTGTACTGAGCAGAAAACCCAAAGCCCCTGCCCCTCTCCCGTCGGGAGAGGGACGGGGTGAGGGTGCCGAGCCCTCTGCGCCCTACGGCTTCTCGGGCCCAGTGTCCTCACAGACGCAGATGCCGCTGCAGTCGGCTCCACTCTTGTCCGGGTCACACGAGTCACTCGGATCATCCACGCACTGAAGCCCCTCGGCGCACTGGAAGTTGGCGATGCCTCCGCAGAACCTCCCCTCCCCTTCACACGGGCGCGCTGCGGGAGCGCTCGAAGTCTCCGTGGAGCGGGACTGCGCCGCCTCCGCCTCCGTGGAACATGCCCACTGCCCAGCTGCTCCCAACACCACCGCGCCCAGCACCAGCATCCGGATCGACATGATCCCCTCCTTCGTGTGGAGGAGAGATCAGCCCGGCGAGTGCGCTGAGGAAGAGGCGGCGAGAGCGCCAGATGAAGCGCCTGTCGGCAGGTATGTTCCTCCCCTGAGATCGAACCCTCAGGGGCATTGGCCTGACCAGCTTCATCGTGGGCCTGCCCATTCCCCGCACTGAGGAGCCGTGAAGTGCCCGCGCTCCCCAGAACACGGGCAAGGCGCGGCTCGCCTCCCTGGCTCCTGTACCCGATCGGCTGCGTCCTACCTTTAGCGAATGGAAAGCATTGCCCGACACGAGCCACACGTGGTGATTCTGGGAGGAGGCTTCGGAGGACTGGAGACGGCACGAGCCCTGGCGCGAGCCCCCGTCCGCATCACCGTGGTGGACCGCTACAACCACCACCTGTTCCAGCCCCTGCTCTACCAGGTGGCCACCGCCGTCCTGAGTCCCGGGGACATCTCGGCCCCCCTGCGCGGGGTGCTGCGCAGCCCCAACACCCGCGTGCTCCTCTCCGAGGCCCAGTCCATCGACATGCAGCGCAAGGTGGTCGTCTGCGATGCAGGCGAGCTGGCGTATGACGCGCTGGTCCTCGCCACCGGCGCCACGCACTCCTACTTCGGACACCCGGAGTGGGCCGAGTTTGCCCCCGGCCTGAAGACGGTGGATGACGCGGTGGCCATCCGGCAGCGCGTGCTGCTGGCCTTCGAGGCCGCCGAGCGGGAGCAGGATCCGGAGCGGCAGCGCGAGTGGCTCACCTTCGCCGTCATTGGCGGCGGGCCCACCGGCGTGGAGCTGGCCGGAGCGCTGGCGGACCTGGCCCACCACACCCTGCGTGGGCAGTTCCGCAACATCGACAGCGCGCAGGCCCGAATCCTGCTGCTCGAAGGGCTCCCGCGTCTGCTGTCCGCATACCCGGAGGACCTGGCCGACAAGGCCCGCCGCGAGCTGGAGCGGCGCGGTGTGGAGGTGCGCACCGGCGCGATGGTGACGCACCTGGATGCCGAGGGCGTTCAGCTCGGGGACACCCTTATCCGTGCCCGCACACTGCTCTGGGGCGCGGGTGTGGCGGCCTCTCCGCTCGCGCGCACGCTGGGCGTGCCGCTGGACCGGGCCGGCCGGGTGAAGGTGGGGCCAACGCTGACCGTCCCGGGCAACGAGGACGTGTTCGTCATCGGCGACGTGGCCGCGCTCCAGCAGGAGGGCCGGCTGGTGCCGGGAGTGGCTCCGGCAGCCAAGCAGATGGGCCGGCACGTGGCCCGCAACATCCTGCTGCGGCTGCACGGACGGCCGCTGCTGCCCTTCCGCTACCGGGATCAAGGCTCGTTCGCCGTCATCGGCCGGGGCTCGGCCGTGGGCGTGAGCTTTCACCAGAAGCTCCACCTCAACGGCTGGCCGGCCTATCTGGTGTGGGCGGGCATCCACGTCGTGTTCCTCATCGGCTTCAGAAACCGCGCGGCGGTCCTCAGCGAGTGGGCCTACTACCTGCTCACCCGGCGCCGCAGGGTGCGGCTCATCACCGGCGTGCCGCGTGACGTGCTGCCCTCCTTCGGAACCTCACCCAGTGCGCTCCCCAGGGCCCCAGAGGCGCCTCCCGCGCACGCGCACTGAGCGGGCCCTGCGCCTGAGCAGCAGTGCTAGAGCGCCTGGCTCGCCGTGGGGCAGCCTGGCGCTCTGAGCCAGGCCCCCTCCTGGCCGCTGCCTCAGGAGCCAGCAGCCTGATAATTTCCGGCCCTATGTCCGCCGCTCGTCCCACCCCGGCCCAGGCTGCCGGCGGGGCCAACGCCCCTGAGCGCCCCACCACCACCGTGGAGGGGAGCCTCGAGCGCATCACCTTCACCAACGAGGAGGCGGCCTGGAGTGTGGTGCGGGTTGTGGTCCATGGCCGAAAGGAGCCCATCACCGCGGTGGGTAACCTGCTGGGCGTGCAGCCAGGCGAGTCCCTGCAGCTCACCGGCTGGTGGGTGCAGGACCGGAAGTACGGAGAGCAGTTCCGGGTCGACTCCTTCGCGACGGTGAAGCCCGCGACGCTGGTGGGCATCGAGAAGTACCTCGGCAGCGGGCTGGTCAAAGGCGTGGGCCCGGCGATGGCCAAGCGCCTGGTGCAGCACTTCGGCCTGGAGACGCTGGACGTCATCGACTCGCAGCCGGAGCGGTTGGCCGAGGTGAAGGGCTTCGGAGAGAAGCGCCGCAAGCTTCTGCGGGAGACGTGGGCCGAGCAGCGGGACATCCGCCAGGTGATGGTCTTCCTGCAGTCCCATGCGGTGCCGGCCAGCTTCGCGGTGAGGGTCTACAAGCAGTACGGCGCCCAGTCGATTGAAGTGGTGCAGAACAACCCGTACCGGCTGTCCATCGACGTGCACGGCATCGGCTTTCTCACCGCCGACCGGATCGCCCAATCGCTCGGAGTGCCCACCCACTCGCCCAAGCGC
>DASVVJ010001183.1:0-9380 GCA_036389955.1 Myxococcaceae bacterium | reverse complement strand
CTACGGGCGCGTCGAGCCGGCGATGGCAGTGGTGTACGGGGTGCGGCTGGTGCCCCCGGCGTGGATGAGGTGGGTCGTCGTTTTTCTGTGAGGCGTTGGGTTCGGGCGGACCGTGGTGGCGCGGTTCGCTCCTCTGGGAGGGCAACAAGATGCGAGTGATGGTGAGCCCGCTGGTCGAGATGATTCGCAAGCGGGAGGCGAAGGTGGGTGTGGTGGGACTGGGCTACGTGGGCCTGCCGCTGGGCATGGCGTTCGCGGAGGCCGGCTTCCCGGTGACGGGCCTGGACATCGACAAGCGCAAGATCGACAAGATTGCCAAGGGGGAGAGCTACATCAAGCACATCCCCAGTGCGCCGCTGGCGAAGCTCAGCAACGAGGGCAAGCTCAAGGCGACCACCGAGTTCGCCAAGGCGGCGGAGATGGACTGCATCGTCATCTGCGTGCCCACGCCGCTGACGGCCTCGCGTGAGCCGGACATGACGTACATCATCCAGACGGGTGAGGCGCTGGCGCCGTACGTGCGCCGCAACCAGCTCTTCGTGCTGGAGTCCACCACCTACCCGGGTACCACCGAGGAGGTGCTCAAGCCGCTGCTGGAGAAGAACGGCCTGAAGGCGGGCGTGGACTTCCACCTGGCCTTCAGCCCCGAGCGCGAGGATCCGGGTAACAAGACCCACAACACCAAGACGATCCCGAAGATCGTCGGTGGCTTCACGCCCACGTGCCTCGAGGTGGCGTCGGCTCTGTACGCCAGCGCCCTGGCGGAAGTGGTGCCGGTGTCCTCCACCCGCGTGGCGGAGCTGTCCAAGCTGCTGGAGAACATCTTCCGCTGCGTGAACATCGCCATGGTCAACGAGATGAAGATGCTCTGCGACCGGATGAACATCGACGTGTGGGAAGTGATCCAGGCGGCCAGCACCAAGCCGTTCGGCTTCATGCCCTTCTACCCGGGCCCGGGCCTCGGCGGTCACTGCATCCCGATCGACCCGTTCTACCTGACGTGGAAGGCGCGCGAGTTCGAGTTCCACACCAAGTTCATCGAGCTGGCGGGCGAGGTGAACACGCAGATGCCGTACTACGTGGTGCAGCGCACCATGGAGGCGCTCAACAAGCACAAGAAGACGCTCAACGGCGCCAAGGTCCTGTGCCTGGGTGCGGCGTACAAGAAGGACATCGACGACATGCGTGAGAGCCCCAGCCTGCGGGTCATCTCGCTGCTCATCGAGAAGGGCGCCGAGGTCTGCTACCACGACCCGTACGTGCCCAAGCTGGAGAAGGGCCACGGCTTCCATCACGAGATGGCTTCCGTGCCGCTCAACCCGGAGACGCTGGGTCAGTACGACGCGGTGATCATCCTCACGGACCACTCCAGCATCGACTACGCGATGGTGACGCAGAAGTCCCAGTGCGTCATCGACACGCGCAACGCCACGAAGATGGTGGGTCCGGGCCGTGAAAAGGTGACGAAGGCCTAGTTGCTGTAGGCCGTTTGCCTCCCAGACGAGGGTCCTTACCGCTCCCAGCCGGGGGCGGTGAGGACCTTCGGTGCATTGCGGGGTGGTTTGGATACAGTGGGGCCGTGCGACTGAACCTCTCGCGAGTGCTCCCTCTGTTGACCGTCTCCGCTGTCCTCCTGGCTGCCACGCCGCCGGCCGATCATCGCCTGGCGCTGATGGAGGCCATGACGGCGGAGCTGAACCGCAACCAGCAGCAGCTCAAGCTCCAGGGCCATGAGCCGCCGTACTTCATGAGCTACCAGCTCAAGGACTACGACCAGTGGGCCATCTCGGCGCGCTACGGGGCGATCTTCTCGGATGATGGCTTCCGCAGCCGCCAGCTCTCGGCGGACGTGCGCGTGGGCACGTACGAGTTCGACAGCTCGGTGCCCGAGGAAATGGACTTCATCATCTCCTCCAAGGGCACCAGCTTCTATGCGCGCCAGGAGGGCCCGCTGGATGACTCGTCCGTGGCGCTGCGCACCGCGCTGTGGCTGATGACGGACGAGCGGTACAAGAACGCGCTCGTGCAGTTCCTCAAGAAGAAGGGCGAGGACGTGTACGCGGTGGAGGATCCGAAGCGTCCGCCGTCCTTCTCGCGCGAGAAGCCGAACACCCACGTGCAGCCGCCCCTGGCGTTTCCGTTCGATCGCGAGCGGTGGCGGCGGGTGGCCCGGGAGGTGTCCGCGCGCTTCAACGCGTACCCGGAGCTGTTCGACTCGGACGTGCGCGTCAGCGCGGACAAGGCGGTGCGCATCTTCGTCTCCACCGAGGGCAGCCGCATCATCAGCGAGGAGACGCTGTACGGGCTGCACGTCTCCGCGGTGGCCCGGGCGGAGGATGGACAGCTGCTGGACAACTCGCGCACCTTCTACTCGCCCACCGAGGCGGGGCTGCCGGACGAGAAGAAGCTGATGGCGGCGGCGGACAAGGTGATCGAGGAGCTGCTGGCGCTGCGCAAGGCGCCCGCGATCGATCCGTACACGGGGCCGGCGATCCTGGCGCCCGAGGCGGCCGGCGTGCTCTTCCACGAGACGGTGGGACACCGGCTCGAGGGTCACCGCCAGGGAGACGATCGCGAAGGCAAGACGTTCCGAGGGCAGGAGGACAAGCAGATCCTGCCTCCGTTCATCTCCATTCACGATGATCCGTCACTGCGCGTGCTGGGCGACGATCCGCTCAACGGCTACTACCTCTTCGACGAGGAGGGGGTGAAGGGCCAGCGGGTGACGTTGGTGGACAAGGGCGTGCTCAAGGGCTACCTGCTGTCGCGCCAGCCGCTCGAGGGCTTCCTCCAGTCCAACGGCCACGGCCGCAGCCAGGGCAACCGCCGTCCGGTGGCGCGCATGGCGAACCTGATCGTCCAGTCCTCGAAGCAGGTGAGCGACGAGCAGCTCAAGAAGATGCTGATCGCGGAGGCGAAGCGGCAGGGCAAGCCCTACGGCCTCATCATCCGGGACATCACCGGCGGCAACACCAACACCTCGAGCTACGGCTACCAGGCGTTCAAGGGCGTGCCGAGGATGGTGTACCGGGTGGACGTGAAGACGGGGCAGGAGACGCTGGTGCGCGGGGTGGAGATCGTCGGCACGCCGCTGTCGTCGATGAACCGCATTCTCGCCACGGGCACGAAGTCGGGCATCTTCAACGGCTTCTGCGGCGCGGAGAGCGGCAACGTGCCGGTGTCCACCGTGGCCCCCGCCGCGCTGCTACAGGAGATCGAGCTGCAGCGCACGGTGGAGGGCAAGGACCGCCCGCCGATCCTCACCAGTCCCGCTGCAGCCGCCTCTCAGCCGGAGGCGAAGAAGTAGGCACGGGGCCGCGTCACGGCGGAGTCGCTGGCTCCGCCGGGCGCAGCTTGCGCGCGCCCGTGAAGCCGCGCAGGCGCAAATAGCGCGTGAAGTCCCGGAGGAAGGTCTCGGGCGGCAGCCCCACGGTGGCCGTGAAGGCAACCGGGAAGTCCGGGCCACGGCTCATCTCGCGCAGCAGCGCTCGGATGGTGTCCTCGCCGTACCGGTTCACCAGGAAGGTGAAGGCATGGTGGGCCGCGCCGTACGCCACGGGCATGTGGTCGCGGTGCAGGGGCTCGGGCCGCAGCAGCGGCTCCCACGAGGGGTTCTGCTCCAGGGTGCGGGCCAGCTGCTCCAGCGAGGGCCAACGGTAGGCCTGCTCCGCGGTGAAGGAGGCCATGCCTTCGCGGAACCAGGCGGGGATCTTCTTCTGGCGCCAGCCTCCCTGGTCCGCGGCCACCTGGTACATCAGGCTGTGGGTGAGCTCGTGGAGCAGCAGCTCATCCAGGTCCCGCTGCGTGCCCCGGAGCGGGTGCCACGTATGGGGCGCCTGCACGTCCACCACGTCATAGCGGGCCCAGGCCCTCAACCAGGCGTAGCCGGAGCGCTTGGCGGCATCCTCCAGGCCCGCATGGTCCTCGTGGATACGCACCGTCACCGGGCCTTGCAGCGTTCCCCAGCGTGAGAGCCGGGGGCCGGCCCGCTCGATGGCCGTGCGGACGATGGCCACGTCACTCTCGTCCAGCACCGGGTACTCCAGGTGGAAGGTGCCCACCTGGGTCTCGACGGGAAGCACCTGTGTCTTCGCCGACCGCGACAGGGAGCACCCCGTGCTCAGCAGCAGCGCGAGAACGGCGACCCAGCCCGCTTGCCTGTGGCTTCGACCCACCTTCACGCGCACCTCACTCCGCGTTCAGCCAGCGCAACACCGTGCGCCCCACGTCCGCCACGGTGGCCAGCGCCTCCACCTCGGGGGCCGGCGGGCCGAAGTAGAGCACGGGCACGGGGTTGAGGGTGTGGCTGCGCGTGGAGAGATCCTCCACGTTGCCGTGATCACTACAGATGAGCACCCGCGCCTCCGGAGGCCGCAGGGCCACCACCTCGCGGGCAAAGGCGTCGAAGGTGTCCAGCGCGTCCAGGGCGGCGCTGAAGTCCCGCGCGTGGCCGGCCTCGTCAGCCAGGTAGTGCTCGAAGAAGGTGAAGTCCATGCCCTCGGCCACCCGCCAGAAGACGCGCGCGGCCTCCTGAGGTGTCCGCTGGGGCACGCTCAGGCCCCGGGCGCTCGCCCGGGCGCCGGTGATGTCGTGGGTGAGGCCCTCTCCCGCGCGGGCGTCATCCAGCGTGCGCAGGGGCACCTCCGCCGCGGCGAAGGCCAGCGTGGAGGCAGAGGGCCTCAGGCGCCGGTGGGCCGCGGCGGGCAGGGTGAACTCGGGGGGCGTGGTGGACTCGCGGCGGCGCAGCTTCAGGGCATCCAGGTACGGCGCCGGGTAGCTGTTGGCGAAGGTGGCGGTGCGCTGGGCGGCCAGCAGCCGCTTGACCAGGGAGCGCTCGGCCAGCAGGGCCCGGAGGGGCGGGTTGGGGTAGCCCAGCACGTGGCGGCGGATGAGGGCCGGGGCGGGCTCACCGGTGAGGATGGCCGTCTGGTTGGAGGCCGACTGGGGGCGGCCCTCCACACCGAAGGTGGTGTCCACCGGGACGCAGCGTCCGCCCTCGGGCAGGGTTGTCCCGGGAGCGTCCGCGAACTGGGAGAGCAGGTGGGAGCGCCCGGCAAGCGGGTTCACGGCCGGATCCTTCCGGCCCACTCCCACACCATCGATGAACAGAAGCGCGACGCGCACGGCCACTGACTGTATCCTTGAATTTCTGGAATCCGTTACCCATGGCCCTTCACGGCGACCTCTTCAGCTATCCGCTTCCTGAACTCCTGCAGTGGCTGGACGGTTCCCGCAAGACGGGGACGTTGCAGCTGTCGTGGGAGGCAGGCGAGCGAAAGATCTTCGTTCTCTCTGGCCAGGTGATGGCCACCGCCAGCCAGGGGCTGCGCGAGCGAGTGGCCCGGCTGCTGGAACTGGCCCGGCTGGCCAAGGGCAACCGGGTGCTGGCCGCCTTCGACGAGATGAACCGCACGCCGGACATCGAAGCGGCCTTCTCCACGCACGGCGTGGACGTGCGGCTGGTGCGGGAGATGGGCCGCGAGGAGCTGTTCAGCTCGATGATGGACCTGACCATCGCCGGCCGGGGCACATTCCACTGGACGGAGGATGCGGACCGCAGCGGCGAGGACTGGGTGCCTTCGGACATGAGCATCCGCGAGCTGCTCTTCGAGTCGCTGCGGTGGGTGGACGAGCACGGGGACGTGGATCAGGCGCTGCCCATCGACGCCATGAGCGTGCGAGCGCTGGGGCCGCCCAGTGCGACGCACCCGTTGTTGCAGCGGGTCATCCTCACGCTGTGCTCCACGCCGCAGAACCTGGGGCGGCTGCGGCTGTCCATGGGCGTGTCGCGCTCGTCCGTCACCCGGCGCGTGTTCGATCTGCTGCGCCTGAAGCTGGTGGAGGTGGATGGGGCGCCGCAGGTGGAGGCCGATCCGGTGGCGGAGATGCTGGAGAAGGGCGCGGTGCTGGTGCGCGAGGGGCAGTATGACTCGGCGGGCATCATCTGCGCCTCGCTGCTGGCGAGCGATCCGGCGGACCGGCGCGTGCGCGAGTTCGCGCGCATGGTGCAGCGCGAGCACGTGGCGACGCTCTACGGAGAGCTGCCTCCGGTAGCGGTGCCGATGCTGGTGCACGATCCGGAGTCGATGGCGCTGCTCAAGCCCGAGGAGCGTCAAATCGCTGGGCTGATCAACGGGAGCTGGGACGTGTCCACGTTGGTGCTCGCCATTCCCGCGCGCGAGCTGGACACCCTGCGCACGCTGTCGAAGCTGGTGCGCATGGGCCTGGTGCAGCTCACCATGCCGCTGCGCTGAAGTGTGGGTAAGTCCCCAAAGTCGGCTGTCAGTGCTGAACGTTCAGGAGTCAGAGCACGTTCACTGGCGAGGGCTGCGGTGTTTCCCGAAACGGAGGCGGCGGGAATCGAACCCGCGCCGGGCGGTGCGAAACCTCTATTCGTAGCGGAGAATTGATGTCCCCCCAGTGGTTTCAAGGGGTTGCCGATGATTAATAATCGGAATTCTTGAAAGGATTGATGACGCTCTGGGCCGTGAAGCTACAGAACCCGCCTACACGGCATTGGGCATTGCCCCTTTACTGCCTATGCTCCGAGGTCAGGGTCACTCCTACGCTGTCGAATCGGATCATCTACCAAAATCCTATCAAGGGTTGCCTGTCGGGCGTTCCATTTAACGGGGTGGGGTACCCGAACAAGCGCGGCATTCAGGCACCCCCTTGCGACCAAAGCCCTTAGCGTGATCTGGACTCGCTCCTGCAACCTAGACGTGCATGCGTTGATTATGAGGGCAGGCCTGTAGTGAATCGCAAGTCGCGCGCGGAAATCTGTCCGTACAGCACGAATACGATAGATGCCCCGCCAAACTTCTTTCGTTATCTGACCTATGGGATATGGCTCGCGAACTTTGTAGAGACGAGCCAGTGATGCCTGATAGGGAACAGGGTTGCACAGCACAACGTCTCCCTGTGGGATTGCGATTCCCTTCGCGGCAATATGATTTAGGATATCACCAATCCGGCGAAGAAACTTACAGCGGGAGTCGATGTTGTTGAGCGGAGCCAATGGCGCGCGCGACACAAGATCATATTCGTCTTCATGAGGTGATTCTAGAACAACAGCGATGCCTACCTCACCCGAAGGCAGTTCTTCCTTCCATGTAATTGGATAAAAGTCGCTGGACCACGGGCTTCGGATGTGAGCCCGAACCTGATCCTGCACGACCTGATCCTCCGCAAATTGATACCCCGGAAGCGACCCGGAGTGCTGCTCGGACCAACGTATCTTGATTTTATCCCACGCAGCAGATTTTGACTTCAAAGAACAGTGATGTGTTTCTCCTTTGAAGCATACATCGAAGTGGATCGTGCGTTTGGATCTGGATACTGGCATTGAGCCTGCCTTGTTCACGATATGAGTGCGACGAGCCTCCGGGGGACTGAGGAGCCCTCACCGGAAGTCATCGACGATGTAGGCCGCCGCACGGGAGAATTCGAGAATGGCGGTTCCGGGCTTGGAGTCGGGGCGCTTTCTCAGTTGCCCCTTCGCCAACCGGGCTACAGCGCAAATGGGGATCTTCGTTCCGCGCGGTGGACGTGCCTCGTAGTACCTGATGACCACCTGGGGACCGCCCGTCCAAACCCGGCCGTAAAGGCGCGTGGGCGATTCGAGGAGGCCGAGGTCATCATCCAGGTAGCTTTCAATAGGGCCCTTCGACTTACCGGCCACTCCCAGTGGCTCCCGGGTCAACGTTCTGCTGGAAGTGGAGCACGTTGGCGATCTCTCCCGCCACGTAGACCGGGCGGGCAACCTGATCGGGACGATGCGGAAAGGTGACGTTTCGGATCTGGGGCACGCGCTCCTTGGCACTGGCAACCGAGGCCACGAGCACAGCAAGCAGGACAGACCGGTAGGGCGGGAAGTCGAGCATAGCCCACCTAACCTAGCAGGATGGGAGGCAGGCAGACAACCTTTGAGGGCATCGTCGCGAGCCCTTAGGCCGCCCTATCTTGGAATTCATGAGTTCACCCAGTCGCGCCCTTGCTCTCTGGTTGCCGGTTATGCTCACGGCCCTGATGGGAGGCTGTTCCACAGGAGCCCACGTCACGACTGTTCGTGCTCTCGCGCCACTCCCCGGGGCTGACCCGAACATGCTCTCCACGACCACTTCGAACCCGCCTAACGCCGTGGCCCAAGCTGCTGGAACCTGCTGGAACTCGATGAGTTGCTGTATCCAGAATCACCCTTTCACCTTCGTTCAGAACTGCGGTGCTGATCCCTTCGAAGCGGCGAAGATCCTCGAAGTCCTCGGGCAGATTGAAGCCGCCGCACGGGCCTTGGAAGCGGCGGGGAAGCTCCCGAAGTGGAAGAAGGAGTGCATGAACAAGTACAACCAGTGCATAGAAGAGAACTGGGTGGGAACTTGGACCTGCGTTGACTGCTTCCGGTACTGTGAAGGCCAGCAGGGGAAGTGGCCGGGGGATCGGTGCTTCAAAGACACGAACTAGGGGAATGCCACCATGGCCGCTGAGCTTGACTGGGAACCCATTCGCGCCCTCGGGCAGCGGATCATTGAGCGCGGTGAACCGCTCGAACTCTCGGACGAGGTACGCGCTCTCTTGCAGCGTTCCGCAGAAGAGGTAGCGCTCTCTCCAGAGGACGTGGCGAGTGCCCTACGCAGTGTGCCCACGGCCGCAACGTTGCTCAGGGAGATCACGCGGCGCATCGACGAGGGCTCGCATCGGCTTGGACGGGCTCAAACCCGCGCGTATCGCCTGAGGGATGCTGGAGACCTGGACGGCGCGTGCAGACAGATGGAAAAGGTGCTCGCCGTTGAGGTCGTTCCGCACTACCGGAGGATCGCCGAATCTGAGCTGCGCGAGACAACCCGGCTCAAGTCGGTTGCTGCGAGCGGACAGCCTGATCCGCAGCTCTCCACCCGGGCTCAGGCCCCGATCCTTCTCCATCGCGTCCAGCAAGGGCAACCGCTGGAACTCACCGAGGGGATGCGCGCCTTCCTGCGACGGTCCGCCGCTGACGTAGGCATGAGCGAGGCCGAAACGGAACCGGCGCTAGGCAGTCCTGAGAGTGCAGGGGCGCTTCTCGGGCAGATCATGGGGCGCTACCGTGATGCCTCAGACCGGCTCAAGAGCGTCATGTACCGGATGACGGAACTCCGGGATGCTGGAGATCTCGAAGGAGCACGCCAGCAGATCCGCGCATGGCTCGCCGTGGAGGTTGTTCCGAGGTACCGCCGCGCCGCCGAGGAGAACCTAGCGGCCCTGGACGAACCGCCTCCGGTACCGTAGCGCCGGCAACCACGCATCAATGCTCAGTTTGATAAGCCTGATGGCACCCCAAAGTGCCCTCCTCACGTCGGCGTGTGTCGTTGCGAGCTTGTCGTTCCACTCCTGCACTTCCCGTGTGC
>DASVVJ010001182.1:0-1590 GCA_036389955.1 Myxococcaceae bacterium | reverse complement strand
GTGGTGGAGTTCCACGAGAAGCCCACGGATCCCAAGCCCCTGCCGGACCGCCCTGACATGGCCCTGGCCAGCATGGGCAACTACATCTTCAAGCGCCAGGTGCTGCAGGATCTGCTGGAGATGGACGCGCGCGAGGAGGGCTCGCAGCACGACTTCGGCAAGAACATCCTCCCGAAGGCGCTCAAGGACGGCTACCACATCCAGACGTACGACTTCACCCGCAACCCCATCCCCGGGCGGGACGGGCTCAACACGTACTGGCGGGACGTGGGCACGCTGCAGGCGTACCACGAGGCGTCGATGGACCTGGTGTCGGTCAACCCGGAGTTCGACCTGCACAACCCCAAGTGGCCGCTGCGCACGGCGAATGAGTACAGCCCGCCGGCGAAGTTCGTGCACGAGGCGGGAGACCGGTTGGGCCGGGCGCTCAACTCGCTGGTGGCGGGCGGCTGCATCATCTCGGGCGGCGTGGTGCGCGAGAGCATCCTGGCCCGCTGGGTTCGCGTGAACTCGTACTCGGAGGTGTTCCGCTCGGTGATCTTCGACGAGGTGGACATCGGCCGGCACAGCCAGATCAAGAACACGATCATCGACAAGGGCGTGCGCGTGCCGCCGAATACGAAGATTGGCCACGATCTGGAGCAGGACAAGAGCCGAGGCTTCACGGTGACGGAGAACGGCATCGTCGTGGTGCCCAAGGGCTACAAGTTCGGCTGAGCGGCGGGGTATTCTCCGGACCGTGGCTTCCCGATCTCCGGCTCCCACGGTCTCCGCTCGGGCGCTGCTGCCCGTGGTGGGCTTCGCCAGCCGGCTGCGTCCGGAGGCCCCTTCCCTGTGGCAGCAGGTGGGGCTGGATCCCAGCGTCGCGGCCAACCCGGACGAGCGCTATCTGCGATTTGCTCAGCCCGCCACGCAGGTGGTGTTCCCGGCACGGGTGCTCACGCTGCCGCTGCATGGCGCGGATCCGACGCTGGGCGCGGTGCTGCTGCGGCACGCCGAGGAACTGCTGGCCAAGCAGCCCCGCCAGGCAGAGACGTGGGCGGACCGGGTGCGCGGGCTCGTCTACGAGCGCTTCAGCCGGGAGGAGATCCGCCTGGAGACGCTGGCGAAACAGCTCGGCGTGAGCGCGCGGAGCCTGCAACGGCGCCTCAGTGATGAGGGCACCAGCCTGGCGGCGATCGAGGACGAGGTGCGCCAGGCGCTGGCCCGCCGCTACGTGGCGGACCCCACGCTGGGGCTGGCCGAGGTGGCCTACCTGCTGAACTTCCGGGACCTGAGCGGCTTGTACCGGGCCTTCCGCCGCTGGACGGGCAAGACGCCGGTCGAGTACCGCCGGGAACACGCGCCTGCCCACCCAATAGGACCGTAGTTCCGGGCCAAACGGGGCTGATGGTGGACGTGGTGGCGACCAACGCGCGTGGGCAGGTGAGCCGGCGGCGGCTGGAGGTGTACGCGGGCAACGTGTTCCTCACCTCGCTGGGCTCGCGCTTCGTGGGGACACAGACGGAGCTGTCCGCGCGCAACATCGCTCCCAAGGAGCGCTCGGGCCGGGTGCAGCTGAGCGTGAGGGCCTCCGAGCTGAAGGACGGC
>DASVVJ010001181.1:0-5429 GCA_036389955.1 Myxococcaceae bacterium | reverse complement strand
GTGGCATTGATCAGCACGGCATCCTCTACAACTTCGTGGATGCCACGGCGATCACTGCTCACGGTTACGGTTTCTGGGGCACCGTGCTGGCTCCTTACGCTCATATCGACTTCAACAACGGAAGCTGGGATGGCGGCATCTATGCCGTCTCGCTGACGGGCAATGCCGAGGGCCACATCAACCCGCTGACCGATCGGGTCTTCTGTCAGTGACAGCCTGAGGCCCGAGCTGTGCGTACCAACTGGCGTACGGGGTGTTCCACACCATGCGCCGGTTGAAATCCTCCGCGCCGTCGGTCCACCACACGGGCCCGCGCTCTCCCAGGCCGATCTTGGCCCGGTGGACGCGGGCCCGTGCTGCACGCTCTGCCTCGCGATCTCCTGCCTGGAGCGCACGGCCCACGTCGGCGCGGGCGCGCATGAGCAGATGCGTCAGCGTGGCGCGCTGGCGAGGCCCCAGCGCTGGGTTGGAGCAGCGCCACAGCCGTCCGCGCACCACGAAGTACCGTCCATCCGGAGTCACCGGATAGCGCATCGGACCTCCGCGGAAACGGGCCTAGCGGCGGCCACCGGCGGCCAGCTTGCGCCGGGGCTCGGCCTTCCGCGCCAGGTGCTCCACGGTCTGCTCGACCGTCGAGAGGAACGCGCGCACCGACTTGTCGAGCGCCGGCTCCGGCGTGTCCTCGATGCGGGTGTGCGAGATGCCCGGTGAGGACTGCGCGAAGACCATCGCGGTGGGCACGAGGTCGGCCATCTCCGCCGCGTCGTGGAGCGGACCCGAGGGGATCTCCGGCGCATGGCCGGTGACGCCCTTGACCGCCTTGCGCACGAAGCCGGTGAGCGTCTCGTCGAAGATGCGCGGGGTGATCTTGAGGATCGGGCTCCACTCGACCTTGACCTTGAACTCCTTGGCCGCCGCGAGCGACGCCTTCTTCGCCCCCGCGAGCAGCTTGGCGAGCACGGCGGCGTCGAGCGCGCGCATGTCGATGGAGATCTCCGTGCGGCCCGGCACCGCGGTGACGAAGTTCGGCTCGACCTTCACCACGCCGCAGGTGGCGACCACGCGCGTGCGCGGCGTCTTGCCGGACAGCTTCGTGGCGAGCTCCTGCGCGGCGAGCGCGAACCGGGCGCCCGCGAGGAACGCGTCCTGGCGCAGGTGCAGCGGCGCGGCGCCAGAGTGCGCGGCCTGCCCGATGAACTTCAGATGGTGGCGCTCGACGCCCATCGTCCCGAGCACCACGCCGACCGGGCGCTTCATCTCCTGCAGCACCGGACCCTGCTCGATGTGCAGCTCGAGGTAGGCCTCGGCCTTCAATCCGTCGAAGTACTGCCGCGCGGTCTTCATACCCTCGAGGGTGATGTTGTTCTCCTTCAGCGCGTCGGGGAGCTTCACGCCGCCGCGGTCCACCAGGTGCGCGAGCTCCTTGTGCGGATCGAGCGAGCCCGCGGACGCGGCGGACCCGGTGAGGCTGCGGCCGAAACGCGCGCCCTCTTCGTCGGCCCAGTCCACGAGGTGGATCGTGACCGGCGGGCGTTGGCCCTTCGTGGCGTAGACGCGGA
This sequence comes from Myxococcaceae bacterium, assembly GCA_036389955.1. Lineage (GTDB taxonomy): Bacteria > Myxococcota > Myxococcia > Myxococcales > Myxococcaceae > DATHBR01. The sequence goes on along the minus strand of DASVVJ010001181.1, from coordinate 3,870 downwards.
GGACCTCGAGACCCGCGAGCACGCCGAGGACGCCGTCGAGCCAGCCGCCACCGGGGACCGAGTCGAGGTGGCTGCCGATGACGATGCTCCGCTCGGACTCGCCGGGGAGCGTGGCCCAGAGGTTACCGGCGCCGTCCTGGCGCGTGGAGAGGGAGAGTTCGTTCTGCAGCTTGCCCGCGAACCACTCGCGCGCCTTGCGCCAGATGGGGCCCCATGCGACGCGCTGGGCGCCGCGCTCGTCGGAGGTGAGCTTCTCGAGTTCCTTGAGATCGGAGATGACGCGCTTCGAGGAAGGGTTCATGGCCCCCCTTCATAGCGCGGGTGCGGGGGTGGAGAGGAGCCACCTGGCACATGGGCATGGCTCCAATCAGGGGCCGAACTTCTCCTGGGGAAACTTTTTCTTCGCGATCTCCGACAGGACGGAGAAGTTCTTGAAGTTGCCTCCATCCACCGGTTGTCCCTTCTCGTCGTAGAAGGCTGCCTCTGAGCAGCTGAAGCACACCACCGCGTCCACCCAGGACTTTCCTCGCCAGAAGCGCAAGGCGATGTCTGGGTTGAAGATGCACATCTTGACGCTCTCGGGATCAATCTTCTGCGGTGGTACCCAGGTCTGCGCAATGGCCTGGCGCTCCTGCGCGCTCAGCGGAACTCCCTTGCTCTTGATGGCAAACGAGCCAATCGAGGGATACTTCTCCGGTTCCTTCTCGACCTTTCCCTTCTTGATGAGGAACTTCGGCGTGTCCGCGATGAAGATCTCCATGCGGTCAGGCTGGCGGAAGAAGGGCTCCAGCGTCGTGGAGCCGGTGCCGTCCGGATTGGCGGGCTGTGCAGGCGGAGTGGCGGAGAGGCTGAGGAGCAGGAGCGTGGTGAGCATGGACCCTCTGAGACTGGAGGTGCCGTCAGATAATGCCGCACGGGTGGATGATCATCCACGCAGCATGGCATGACGATGCTTGCCCTGGGCGCTATGCCCCGGGCTCAGCGCACCGCGAGCGGGAGGGCTGCCGCCGCGCGGAGACTCGCCACCGCCTTGTGGTAGTCATTGAGCGCGTCCACCTCACGCACCGAGGCCTCGGCGGACGTCTGCTCCCGAAGGTTGACGAAGAGCAGCGTGCTCTCGCCCAGCTCGAAGCGGGTGCGCTCGGCCTGCTCGAGCTCGCGCGCCAGCCGCAGCTCCCGCCGCGCCACCTCCACGCGCTCGCGGGCCGCTTCCAGCGCGGAGAGCGCATCCCGCACCTCGGCTCCCACCCGGTCCCGCTGCAGCCGCAGCTGCGCCTCCAGGCGGGCCAGCCCGGCCTCCGTCTGCTGCGCCCGGCCTCTTGCTGCCCGGTTGAGCGTGGGCAGGTCCAGCACCAGCCCCAGCTCCAGCTCCGGCTTGCGCAGCTTCGCGCTGCCCGCGCCCAGGTCTCGCGAGGCTGCCACGCTCACATCCACCTGCGGCGCAGCTTGGTTCTCCGCGAGCTCGAGCTCCACCCGCTGCTGCGCCCGCGCGGCCTCCAGCCGCTGCACCTCTGGCCGGCGTGTGAGCACACTCTCCAGCTCCAGCGAGCCCACCAGCCGCTCGGCGGGCTCGGGCTCGGGGAAGCCCCCCGGCAGCCGCGCCGGCTCGGGCAGCACGGGCTGCCCGTTCGAGTCCCGCAGGAAGAGGGACAGCTCGATGGCGCTCTGCTGAAGCAGCCGCTCGGCGGCCACCACCTGTCCCTCGCGCTGCACCAGCGCCCGCTGGTTGTCCACCTGCTCGAAGGCGGCGAGATCGCCGTTGCTCACCCGCTGCGACAACTGGGTGTCCCGGTCACTCGCCAGCTGCCGCAGCGACACCGCGATGGCGTACCGGCGCCCCGCCGCAACCCAGTCCCAGTAGCGCTGCGTGGCGGTGCGGGTGGTCTCCAGCCGGCTTTGTTCCACCGCGTACCCAGCGGCCTCCGTGCCCAGCCGCGCCCGGGCGAGCTGGGCGCGACGCCTGTCGATTGGGCCATTGCGCCAGAGCGGCACGCTCACGCCCGCGCGCAGCTCTCCGTGCTCGTTCGTCTCATACTGTCCCGAGTAGACGGGGATCTGTCCTCCCCCGTAGCGCCAGCCCGCGAAGAGGTTGGCTCCCCACAGGGGCGTGGGCTGCTCGATGACGCTCTCCACGCGTGTGTACGGTGAGCCGCTCAAGGGAATGCTCACCGCCCGGGCCCGTACCTGCGGATCAAACCCTCCCTGGGCGGCCAGCAGCTCGGCCTCGGCCCCCTCGGCCTCGAAGCGCGCCGCCTCGAGGGTAGGGAAGTGCCGATCCGCCGCGATGAGCACCTCCTCGAGGGACAGGGGCGCTCGCGGCGCCTCCGCGCCCGTCTGCCCCCATGCCAGCACCGGGCCCAGCAGCCACGCCAGCAGCCCGGCGCGCCACACCGCGCTCGTCACTTCTTCCCCTCCTGTTTCTTCGCCATCTCGGGCATGTCCACCGACGGAGGGAAGCCATTGAAGCGGCGCCACAGCTCGTAGCCCAGCTTCACGCGGTTGAGGAAGACCCACCCATTCACCCGCACGCCCTGCCGCAGGAAGACCGACGAGGGCCACGCCTCATCCTGCTCATCGGGGATCACGACGATGCGGAACTGGCCCTTCCCATTATCGGTGGAGTCGATGAGGGCCACCTTGCCGCCGAAGGTGCCCACCGCCACCGAAGGCCAGCCGCTGAACTGCACCGCGGGCCAGCCCTCGAACTGCAGCCGCACGTGCCGCCCCTCCGAGAGCAGGGGCACGTCATTGCCCTCCACCCACAGCTCCACCGCGCGAGACTCGGTGTCCGGCACGAGCACCACCAGCGGAGCTCCCGCCTTGAGCTGCTCGCCGCTGAGGCCGCCCACCAGCCGCAGCACGGTGGCATCCATGGGGGCGCGCACCTCCTGGGTGCGCTGGCGGGCCAGGCGCACGTCCATGCGGGCCAGTTCCGCCTTTCCGGAAGCCACCTCCGCCAGCGCCGACGCGCGCGAGGCACGCGCATCCTCCACCGAGGCGGACACGTCGTTGCCCACCCGCCCCTGGTCCGCGCGCAGGGCCTGCTCCTCGCTGCGCGCCGCGCTCAGCGCCATCCGGGCCCGATCGGTCTCGGTGGTGGTGCGCACGGCCTCCAGCTCCGCGAGCTCCACGGCCCGCTGGGAGGTGAGCCCGCCGGCCATCAGCCGCTGCTGGCGCTCCAGGTTGAGCTGGGCGGTGCGCTGTGCCGCCTCGGCGGCCTCCAGCGCCCGGGCGGCCGCGAGGGTGCGGTCCACCGCCATGGCCACGCGCGACCCGGCGGCGGAGGTGGCCTGGGTGCGCGAGCCGGACAGCTGCTCCACCCGGGCCTCGAGGGCCGCCGCGCGCGCCTGGGCGGCCTCCACCCGCTGGCGCACCGCCTCACGCTCCTGCTCGAGCCGCGCCAGCAGCTGCGGATCATTGTCGGACATCTCGGCGATGAGATCGCCCTTTCGCACGCGGCTGCCCTCGCGCACCTCCCAGCGCTCCACGCGCCCATCGATGGGGGCCTGCACTTCCTGCTGGCGCTCGAGGGGCGCGAAGGCCACCACGCGGCCGGTGCCGATGGCGGTCTGCTGCCAGGGCGCGAGCGCGAGCGCGGCGGCGGTGGCGCCCACCAGGGCCATCAGCACGCGCGCCAGCACGTGGGCCGCGCGGGGGGCCCGTACCAGGGTAAAGGCTGCCCGCTCCACATTCTTGTGGGAGATGGGCAGGGAGTGAGAATGGCCAGCCATGGTCAATGCGCTCCTCGGGGGTTGCCCGCCATCAGTTTCGTGAGGTTGTAGCGCTGGGGAATGCGCCGCACGGCCTCATCCTCCTCGCTGCAGAGCACCACCAGTGTCCAGGGCGCCCCCTTGTCGAGCAGGGCGTCCA
>DASVVJ010001180.1:0-5541 GCA_036389955.1 Myxococcaceae bacterium | reverse complement strand
GTGCCGGTCGGCTCGCGGCTGCCGGGCACCTGGAGCAAAAAGCCTTCAGGTTCCAGCAGCTTATACGTATCGGTCAACGGACCGAGGCTGGGTGTGCGCACATTCGCACAAGGTAGGAAAAGTCCGTCGCATTGATTGACGCATGTTTTCCTGAGGAGGCAAAAGCATGAGGCCGGGGCCGTGCGCCTGTGAGGGGACTCACGGACGCACGGCGCACCGGCCTCACGGGCGCGCTGGGGACAGCGAACCTGTTACCTACCCACCGTGAAGGTCCGACCGCTTGGCGGGGCCTCCCGCGCGCTTGACGCGCATCTGGCTGGGCGCCTTCTTGCGGCCATTGAGCGACGTCTTGCGCCGATTGCTCTTGGGTTCGTGGAGCTCGGCGGCGGGCCCCAACGTCACGCGCTCGAGCGTCTTCTGCCGCCGCAGCGCCGCGGCTTCATCGCGAGGCAGCGTCTTCCTTCCTTTGCTGGCCTGCACGCTGGGTTGCGCCGCGCGCGCATCCACGCTCCGTCGATTCTTGATACCTACCAGTTTCGTCCGCACGGCCATGAGAGCCCTCCTCGAAGAGAGGTAGGGACGGCGCCATGGCTTTTCCATCCCCCTGCGTGGAGCAGGGCAAGGGCACCTGCGTGTGCCTATGGAGACCAGGCGGGGGAGCGTTGAGGCCAGCGGCTAGCGCTTGCCACCCTTCTTCCGGGGACGGGCGCGCAGCGTCTCGGGCGGGAACAGCCAGCCGTCAGCGGAGCCGTCCTGTCCCTCGGCCGTGGAGGGAGTGGACATCTTCAGCTGGGCAGTGGGGTCGGAGGACGGCAGGTGCTGGCCACGGCAACCCCGGCACCAGGACTGGGGACGGCGCTCGCCACGGATCACCCGGTAGCCAAAGTCCGTCGAGGTGGGCCCGTGATGGCCACACCGGGGGCAACGGCTGAGCGAGGTAACACCGTGCTCACGGGCGCGCTGCTTGCCGTGCTCCACCACCAGGGCCAGCGCGGCGGCGAAGCCCAGCTTCTTCTCGGAGGCCACGTGGAACTGACGGGCGCGCTTTCGCTTGCCGCCCCCCACGATGGGAACCAGGTCGGTTCCGCCCAGGAGATTGCGCTGCTCGAGGACGTGCGTCGCGTTCTGAGAAGAAGATCGGCTCACGGGACAACTCATACTGGGGACGTCTGACATCGCTTGGAGGCGGCGGCCTGATCCGCCTCTGTCTGCTCGTCCGTTCAGTGGCCGGGTCCAGGCAAATCCCCTGTTCTTTCAAGGATTTGGCTAAGTGCGCGGGTGTGCGCAAAGAATTTTTCGCACGCCCGGCGAGCGAGGGATCAGGCGGTAGGGCCGCTGCTGGCGTCGGTGCTGGGGAACACGGGCGTGCCGCCAGGCATGCTCGGATCATGCGGCAGGCTGCCGCGGGGGCTGCGCAGGTAGACGAAGGGGGTGGCGAACAGGAAATTGGAGACGCGCGAGGTGTAGATGTCCGCGTAGCGCTCCACCTGGCGCGCCAGGTGGCTCTTGTCGTTGCCCGCCCGCGTCAGCAGGCCCCAGTGCGGGTTGGACAGCTCGCTGGCCGCGCGCGCCATGGGGCCCAGCTCCGCGTCCAGCGCGTCCAGCTCCGTGCGGATGGCCGCCTGCCGTGCCAGCAGCTGCTCCTCGGGCACCTGCGAACGCGGGCCGTACTGCAGCCTGCGCCGCTGCAGCTCCACCCGCAGCTGGCAGGACTCGGCCTCGAGCTGCTCCTTCTGCACCATCTTCTCGGCCAGCCGGGCCTCGGTGGTGCGGAAGGCCGCCACGGCGCGCACCTCGTCCTCCAGCTCGCGCAGGATGAGCGCGGTGCGCCAGCGCAGCACGTTCTTCGACACGTGCACGTCGCCGAACATGTGGTCGCCCACGTACAGAATCTCGTCGCCGCTCAGGCCCAGGTGGCGCTCCAGCTCCACCGCGCTGCCGCCGAAGTAGGGCTTGCCCGCCTTGAGCGTCCCGGAGTGGGGCCGCAGCAGGGCCTCGGTGCTGCTCTCCACCACCTCGAACAGCGGCGAGCGCGTGGTGAAGAACTCGGGCTTGCGCGCGCTGACAATCACCACGTCGAACAGCTCGCGCCACGTCATCCCCTTGGGCAGGTACGGGTCGAACGCCGCGTGCATCATCGGCACCGTGTAGGCCCACTCGCTGTTGGTGATGAGCAGCAGCTTCTTGCCCGCCCCTCGTTGATCCAGCAGCGCCAGCGCCGTCTCGGGGTCGGGCAGCACGTAACGCTCGGGGTTGGCGACGATCTCCGCCTTGAGCTTGCCCGCCATGTGCGCCGCGTCCAGCGTGCGGCGGACCACCTCGTACAGATCCGAGTAGCCCATGGGCCCCGGCAGCTTGCCCTCGTCCAGCAGGTCCACCAGCTGCGCGTAGATGCACGCCTCGGACAGCGAGAAGAGCGTGTTGAGGAACACCCAGCGCCGCTCGTGCAGATCAATGACGGTGCGGGCGTACTCGGTGCGCTGGGTGTCGAAGTCCATGGGCCGCGTGCCGTGCAGCGCCTTCTTCACGAAGCCGAAGCGGTTGGCCTTGAGCAGGTTGCCCTTCTCCGTGTCGATGATGAGTCCACGGATGGACAGCACCGGATCGAACTTCAGGTGCCCCACTGGCCAGCCCTTGGAGAGCAGCCCCTCGCGGATGTGCTCGTAGGCCCGGAGTTCCCACGCCTCCACCCGGTAGTGCACCAGGGTGTAGTCCATGTCGTACCCGATGGCCTTGATCGCCCTCATGTTGAGAGTGCGATTGCAGAAGATGCCGCGCTCGGGGGGAGGCCCTGCCAGATAGCCGCTCATATGGGGGTGTTCTCTGCCCTGCCCCCGCGCAAATGTCGAGCGAGGTCAGTGCTTCCAGCTAAGCTCTGGCACCATGCACACACTTCGTATTGCCCGCAGTGTCGTCGTCGCGATGTGCCTCGTCGCCTGTGGGGGAGATGACGATGACAATAATGGAGGGAATGGAGGAGACCCCGGCACCGCGGTGGCCTCCAAGCCGCTGACAGGCACCATCGACGGGCGCGCCTTCACCGCCGTCTCGGCCCTGGCCACCGACGGTTTCGATGGAGAGAAGTTCATCGACATCTACGATGTGCAGCGAGACTGTGACGACTTCGCGCCGCTGCCCACCGGAGGCCGCAGCATCCTCCTCTCGACCGAGTGGAAGCCGATGTCGCAGCAGCTCTCGCTCTCCAACTCCGTCACCTTCGTCATCGAGGAGGCCAACGGCCCCAACAACATCATCGTGACGCAGGGCCGGCTGGAGCTGATCGACACTCCCACGGCCGCGGGACAGACGGGCACACTGCGGCTGCGCGCCACCGACGGCGAGGACAACGTGGAAGGCCAGGTCAGCGTCACGGTTTGTGAATAAGGCGGGGTGAAGGTCGTCACGTCCATTCATCGTTCGAAGGAGCCGGGCATGTCCGATGTGAAGAGGCTGGGGTGGTGCGGAGCGCTGGCACTGGGGCTGCTGGCCACGGTGGCGGGCGCGGCCGACCAGTGGGAGACGGTGGAGGATGGCGACGTCGTCATCAAGGTGAAGCCCCGGGCGGACGGCGAGGGCAAGGAGATCTGGGCGGAGACGGACCTGGAGGCCAACGCCTACGACATCCAGACGGCGCTGATGGATGCGGGCAACTTCCGGCTCTTCATGCCGTACGTGAAGGAGTCGCGCATCGTGTCCACCGCAGAGGACGGCTCGCGGGTGTCGTACGCGAAGATCAACCCCCCGGTGGTCAGCGCGCGCGACTACGTGCTGCACCTGGTGGAGGAGAAGAAGATCGCCGAGGACGGCACCGGCGAATTCCTCCAGCGGTGGAAGACGGTGGAGGGGGCGGTGCCGGTGCGCAAGGACGTGGTGCGGCTCAAGCACAACGAGGGTAGCTGGCACGTGACGCCCAAGGGCGACGGCAAGGCGCACGTCGTCTACAAGTTCAGCGTGGACCCGGGGGGCTCGGTTCCTGGCTGGCTGGCCAACATGGGGCAGAGCGACGCTGTGGAGGACACGCTCGAGGCCGTCGAGGAGCGCGCCCAGAAGCTGGGCCAGGAGCGCAAGAAGGCCAAGGCGGCTCCGGCCAAGCCCTGAACGTGCCCGCCTGGCGCAGCGGGTGCGTCGAGCAGAGGCCCCGGCGCGCAAAATCTGCGCCCACACGGCGGCGGTTGCCTGGGCGCACCGCGAGGCATGGTTCCTGAATGGGGCAGCCCTGCCCTCCGAGAGCCTGGAGGGTTACGCGGAGTCGAGACATGGACGTCTGGGTGAATGAGGCGCGTCAGGCGCTGCTCAAGCGGCGCTCCCGCTTACAGGCCCGTAACGTGGAGACCGTCCCGCAGGTGCCGGGCCTGGGCGGCGCGCTGTCCGTGCAGGAGCACGAGGAGATTCAAGCCATCGACGAGGCCCTGGCCCGCATGGAGGGCGGCGAGTTTGGCCAGTGCGCCCGGTGTGGCGGAGCCATTGGCCGGCACCGGATGCGCGCCGTCCCCGAGGCCCGCTACTGCCTCTCGTGCAGCACTGCCGTTCAGCGCTGAGCACGCCAGGGGGTGTGCTCCACGGTGAGGCGTCGTCGTGTGGACGCCTACACGCGATCTTTTAATCAGCGGAAGAAACCTTTGCGGGAAAAGCGCGAAAACTCTCTTTGCGCCAAAAATTCGTAATTCCCTCAAGGCGCGTCGGTACCCTCCTTCCAAAGGAATACCTCATGCACTTCCGTCGAGCCGCCTCGCTGCTCGCTGCGTTCGGTCTGGCCGCGTGCGGCCCCGAGTCCGAAGAAGCGATGCAGGACAACACCGTTGATCTGATCACCAGCCGCAAGTTCCTGCGGGCCCCCGAGGCCATCCGGGGTGAGTACATCGTCGTGTTCAACGAGGCGCAGGGCCTGAGCGCGGCCAACGTGTCCGCGGCAGCGAGCGAGCTGGCGCAGGCGCACGGCGGCCAGGTGATGCGCACCTACGGCCACGCGCTGCGCGGCTTCTCGGTGCGGATGAGCGAGGACCAGGCGCGCGAGCTCGCGAAGAACCCGCGGGTGAAGTACGTGGAGGAGAACGGCGTGGTCCGCGCCAACGCCACGCAGACGGGCGCCACCTGGGGCCTGGATCGCGTGGATCAGCGCACCCTGCCGCTGAACCAGACCTACAACTACAACGTGAATGGCACGGGCGTTCACGCCTACGTCATCGACACGGGCGTGCTGCTGACGCACCAGGAGTTCACCGGGCGCATGGGCAACGGCCATGACGCGGTGACGGCGGGCGGCACCGCCAACGACTGCAACGGCCACGGCACGCACGTGGCGGGCACCATTGGCGGCACCACGTACGGCCTGGCCAAGAACGTGACCATCCACCCGGTGCGCGTGCTGGACTGCGGCGGCTCGGGCACCTACGACGGCGTGATTGCCGGCATCAACTGGGTGACGGCGAACTTCCAGCCTCCGGCCGTGGCGAACATGAGCCTGGGCGGCGGCGCCTCGCAGGCGGTGGATGACGCGACGACCGCGTCCATCGCCGCCGGCGTGGTGTACGCCATCGCCGC
>DASVVJ010001179.1:0-5235 GCA_036389955.1 Myxococcaceae bacterium | reverse complement strand
CTCATCGCGGGCGGCCTGGCGTGGTTCGGCGTGAAGAAGCTGCCCAAGAAGCCCCTGCCTCACACGCAGGAGCGCCTCAAGGCGGACTTCGAACTGGCGCGGGAGACACTGCAATGAACGAGTGGGGCCATCTCGAGCAGAAGAACGAGGACAAGCACGACACCTCGAGCCGCGATCACATCCTCGATCGCCCGGGCCTCGTCACCGGCGCGGGGAGGGACCACTCCACCCAGGCCATCGAGTCCAAGCACGACAGCTCGGTGAAGCACGACACGGCAAAGAGCGCCCGCGAGCAGGTGGAGAAGACGGCGGACCGCATCCGTGACGAGCTGATGCTCACGCTGGAGGAACTGGACCGGCGGCGCCATCAGGCGACGGACGTGCGCTACCAGGCCTCGCGGCACCAGGATCTCATCAAGGGAGTGGCCGTCGCCGCGCTCGTGGTGACCGGAGTGACGGTGGGCATGGCGGTGTGGCGCTCGCGCTACCGCCGCCACCACCTGGCCGAGCGGCGCATGAAGGCCGTCAGGCGGGCGTGGAACCACCCGGACCGGCTGGCCACCCGCGCCGAGCAGCGCCCCTTCGCCGTGGAGCTGGGCCAGAAGCTCATCATGATCTTCGGCACCGCGCTGGCCACCAACATCGCCAAGAGCTCCGTGCAGTCGCTGGTGCCGCAGCAGCGCAACGCTCAGGCTGGTGTGGCTCAGAAGTAGATTTAATTGCAAGGAACCCGCGCATAAAGCAGAGTGATGCTTGTGACGGATCTGCTCTATGCGCGGGCCCAGATGGGCCTGTCGTTGGCCTTCCACATCGTCTTCGCGGCGGCGGGTGTGGCGTTGCCGGTGTTGATGGTGATCAGCGACCTGAAGGCCCGGCGTACAGGGGACGCGGACTACCGCAAGCTCAGCCAGAAGCTGGCCAAGGGCACCGCCATCCTGTTCGCGGTGGGAGCGGTGAGCGGCACGGTGCTCTCGTTCGAGCTGGGCCTGCTGTGGCCCGAGTTCATGGGGCAGTACGGTGAAGTGATTGGGCTGCCCTTCAGCCTCGAGGGCGTGGCGTTCTTCACCGAGGCCATCTTCCTGGGCATCTACCTGTACGGCCGCGAGCGCGTCTCCCCCCACCTGCACCTGTTCTCCGGGGTGATGGTGGCACTGAGCGGCGCGGCGAGCGCCTTCTTCGTCACCCTGGTCAACGTCTTCATGAACGACCCGTCCGGCTTCACGCCGACGGCCTCGGGGCCCACGGACATTCAGCCGCTGGTGGCCATGTTCAGCTCCGGCTGGCCGTACCAGACGGCACACGTACTGCTGTCGTGCTACCAGGCGAGCGCGTTCGCCATGGCGGGCATCCACGCCTTCGTGCTGCTGCGGCACCCGGACTCGGCGTTCCACCGCAAGGCCCTGTCGGTGGCGCTGCCGCTGGCGTGCCTCACCGCGCTGGCTCAGCCGTTGGTGGGAGACTTCCTGGCCAAGCACGCCGCGAAGGCTCAGCCGGTGAAGCTGGCTGCCATGGAAGGCCACTTCGACACCGAGCGCGGCGCACCGCTGCGCCTGGGTGGACTGCCGGACGTGGAGACGGCCACCACGCCCTACTCGCTGGAAGTGCCCTATGGCCTGTCCATCCTGGCCTTCAATGACCCCCACGCGGAGGTGAAGGGGCTCAAGGAGTTCCCCCGCGAGGACTGGCCTCCGGTGGCCAAGGTGCACCTGTCCTTCCAGGTGATGGTGGGGGCGGGCAGCGCCATGGCGCTGCTGGGGCTGGTGACGCTGGGGCTGCGCTGGCGCAAGCGCCAGTGGCCCTCGGGCCCGAGGATGATGCGGGCCTGGCTGTTGGCCTCGCCGCTGGGGGTGCTGGCGATGGAGGCCGGCTGGCTGGTCACCGAGTGGGGCCGTCAGCCGTGGATCATCCGCGGAGTGATGCGCACCGCGGACGCGGTGACGCCCGTGCCGCACCTGGCCGCGCCCTTCTGGACCTTCACGCTGGTGTACCTCTTCCTGGGCGTGACAGTGGCCTTCCTCCTGGCGCGGCAGGTGGCCGGGACGATTCCGGGCCAGGAGGCGGGCGATGACCACTGAGCTGCTGCTGGGCTTCACAGTGGCGGGCACCTTCGTCCTCTATGCCCTCTTTGGCGGCGCGGACTTTGGCGGGGGCGTGTGGGACCTGTTCGCCAGCGGCCCCCGCAAGGCGGAGCAGCGCGCGCTCATCGCCCAGGCCCTCGGGCCCGTGTGGGAGGTCAACCATGTCTGGCTCATCGTGGGCATGGTGCTGCTCTTCGGTGGCTTCCCACGGGCCTTCGCGGCGCTCACGGTGGCGCTGCACGTGCCGCTGACGCTGCTGCTGTTGGGCATCGTCTTCCGGGGCACGGCGTTCACCTTCCGCACCTATGACGCGCGGGGCGATGCCGTGCAGCGCCGCTGGGGGCTCGTCTTCAGCGTGGCCAGCCTGGTGGCGCCCCTGCTGCTGGGCATGTGCGTGGGCGCGGTGGTCAGCGGGCAGATCCGCGTGGAGGGCCGCGTGGTGACCAGCGGCTTCTTCGCCTCGTGGACGACGCCGTTCGCCTGCGCGGTGGGGGTGCTGGCGCTGTGCCTCTTCGCGTTCCTCGCCGCAGTGTACCTCACCGCCGAGGCGGACACGGATGCGCTGCGCGAGGACTTCCGCCGCCGCGCGCTCGGCTCGGGCGTCGCGGTGTTCCTCTCCGCGCTGGGCGTGCTGCTGCTTGCGCGCCAGAGCGCTCCCCGCGTCTGGGAGGGCCTGCTCCACGCGTCCTTCGCCCTGGTGCTGCACGCGGTGACGGCGGTGGCGGCGGTGGCGGCCTTCGCGCTGCTGTGGCGCCGGCGCTTCCGGCTGGCCCGGGTCGCGGCCGCCGTGCAGGCGGGCTTCATCGTGCTCGGGTGGGCCGCCTCGCAGTACCCGTACCTCGTGGTGCCTGACATCACGCTTCAGTCCGCCGCGGCCAGCCCCAGCGTTCAGCGTGCGCTGGCCGTTGCCGTCGCCATCGGCGCGGTGCTCGTGCTCCCGTCCATCGTGCTGCTCCTGCGCGTCTTCCAGTCACGCCCTCGTCACGGGTGAGCACTCAGCATTCGTGGGTCCTCCTCACCCTGTCTTGTCGGGAAGGCAGGCGGCTGGATCATCCCAAAGCCAGACATGCATGACTCGGCCTCGCGGGGCCTCCTGTACTCAGGAGGGAGTCATGCGGGACTCTCTTGCTGATTTCTGTTTTAAGGGTTATCCGGATTAGGCAGTCAGATTCTATTTTTCCAGTAGAGGTCTAACTTGAAGCTCTTTACAGGAGGCTGCCAGATGGGGTTCATCCGTCGAATCGCGGGGTTGTGGGGCCTCCTCGGTGTATGGGCATTGAGCGCGCCAGCGTGGGCCTCGGGCTCGTTCGTGAATTGGGAGAACCCGCAGGTTCACCCGCTGGAGCTGACGCCCGACGGGGCGAGGCTGCTGGCGGTCAACACGGCGGACAACCGGCTGTTGGTGTTTGATTTGACGGGCCGTGAGCCCCGGCTGACGGCTTCGATTCCAGTGGGGTTGGAGCCGGTGTCCGTGCGGGCCCGCTCCAACACCGAGGCCTGGGTCGTCAATCACATCTCCGACAGCGTGAGCATCGTCAACCTGCTCACCCATCACGTGGTGGCCACCGTGCCCACGGAGGACGAGCCCGCGGATGTCGTCTTCGCCGGCTGGCCCCGGCGCGCCTTCATCACCTGCTCTCAGGTGAACACGGTGCTGGTGGTGGATCCGGCCCGGCCGCTGGCGCCCGCGCGGCGCGTGCCGCTGAAGGGCGAGGATCCGCGCGCACTGGCGGTGAGCCCGGATGGACGCAAGGTGTACGCGGCCATCTTCGAGTCCGGCAACGGCACCACCGCCCTGGGCGGAGGCAGCACCCTGCCGGGCCTCTTCCCGCCCAACGTGGTGAGCGACCCGAGCGGCCCGTACGGCGGCATCAACCCGCCGCCCAACAAGGGCACTGCGTTCGAGCCGCCCATCCGCGAAGGCCTACCCACGCCGCCTCCCGGGCCGCTCATCGTCCGGCAGAACGCCAGCGGCCAGTGGTTGGACGACAACGCCCATGACTGGACGGAGCTCGTCAGCGGCGCCAACGCCGCGGCCTCCGGGCGGTTGCCGGGGTGGAAGCTGTCGGACCGGGACCTGGCCATCATCGACGCGGCCACCCTGTCGGTCACCTATGCCAGCGGGCTGATGAACATCAACATGGCGCTGGCGGTGCACCCCTCCGGCTCCGTCACCGTGGTGGGCACGGACGCCACCAACGAGGTGCGCTTCGAGCCCAACCTCAACGGGCGCTTCCTGCGCGTGCGGATGGCGGTGGTGAACCCGGCCTCCCCCTCGCAGGTGCAGCGGCTCGAGCTCAACCCGCACCTGACGTACACCACCGCCACGCTGCCCGAGTCCGAGCGGGACAAGTCCATCGGGGACCCGCGTGCCATCGTCTGGAACGACGCCGGCACGCGGGGGTACGTGGCGGGCATGGGCTCCAACAACGTGGTGGTGGTGAGCCCCACGGGCCAGCGCCTGGGCCGCTTCGACGTGGGCGAGGGCCCCACGGGGCTGGTGCTCGACGAGGAGCGCGGCAACCTCTACGTGCTCAACCGCTTCGCCGCCAGCCTCTCGGTGGTGAGCCTGCGGACCCACCTGGAGAAGAGCCGCGTGCCCTTCTTCGATCCGACCCCGAGCGCCATCAAGGTGGGCCGCAAGCACCTGTACAACACGCGGAAGACGTCCGGCACGGGCCATGTCTCGTGCGCTTCGTGCCACGTGGACGGGCGCATGGACCGGCTGGCGTGGGACCTGGGAGACCCGGCCGGGCAGATGGAGGAGCTGGCGGACCAGAACAAGGGCATGGGCGTGCCGCTGCTGATGACGGGCTTCGAGCCGGTGCACCCGATGAAGGGGCCCATGACGACGCAGACGCTCCAGGACATCATCGGCAAGGAGGCGCTGCACTGGCGCGGGGACCGTGACGGGCTGGAGGACTTCAACCCCGCCTTCGTGCACCTGCAGGGCAATGACGTGATGCTCAGCCCGGTGGAGATGCAGCAGTTCGAGGACTTCCTCGCCACGCTGACGTTCCCGCCCAACCCGTTCCGCAACCTGGACAACTCGCTGCCCGCCAACCTGCCGCTGCCGGGCCACTACACCACGGGCCGCTTCGCGCCCGCCGGCCAACCGCTGCCCAACGGCAACGCCGTCAACGGCCTGAACATCTTC
>DASVVJ010001178.1:0-3467 GCA_036389955.1 Myxococcaceae bacterium | reverse complement strand
CGAGAGCCCGACTTGCTTCGCGTACACCGAGCAATCTCTCTCTCTCTCAACGGCCTACAGAATCCTTATTTCAAAATTATCCTGGATTCGGTCGGCAAAGGAGGAGCATGGCTCGGCCATGCTTGGCGCCAATATCTCTATTGGTTCTCGGACTTTGAAGCGCGCGCATCCTCAACCCCTAAACTTACTGCAACGCTGCTAAAAGAGGCTGAGACTGCATGGAAGGAGCTTGAGGATAAAGGCATCCTCATGGACGAAGTTCGAAATGATGGTGGCTGGCTGCGTCCATGGCGGCGAGCGCTAGCCGAATTTGCAACATTCTAAATCATCCGCGATTTGCTAGGCGATGGTATCTCTCTTGGTTCCTCTGAACAACATTGCCGCGCCTTCAGAACTATCCTTGCGCGCTCCACGAACATGATTGGCGGGCTGTCTCCAGCTTGAGTCGGTAGCGCGCCCATCGGGCAGCTCCAGCTCGGCCCGTTGGTGCTCGCATCGGACAGGATTACAGAGCATGCTCAGCAGTGCTCGTGTGTGCCTCAGTGACCGCTGTTCACAATATCGTCTATACAGCCCTCACAATACAGCTTCCATCCAGATTCATTTCTAACGAATCCTTCGCCAACTCCAACTTGTTGCCCGCAGATTCTTGGCGGACCATCTGGATTCTTAAGGTTCACTTTTTCCGACGTACAGGTCCCAGGGTACTTGTTGGGAACAAACCGATACCGGGCTGCTTTTGAAATGAACGCGGGACTTTTTGCCATTGGACCATTCCTTGCTTGTCGAGCCAAGTGCCACTTCCGTTGTCTAGCAGGGCTAGGATCTGAGTGCTACTGACAGGGTCAATGCGACAACTGCAGAGCAGGTGACCCTGTTCACCATTGGCGCGCACGTGGGGATACGGGGGCGGGCTCTCCACGAGTTCCTGACGACGTGAACGGTGGGGTCTCCTCGTGACGCACAACGGGCAGAGCTATCCTGCGAACTCGGACTCCACCATGTTGCACGTATGTAGCAGGAGTCTGAGGGATGTGCTTGGTCGAGACGGGGCGACACGGGACGCAGCGAGATACCGACTCCAAGTCATTCTGGGCGGTTGCGCGGTAAGGGCGCGATCCCGCTAGAGGTTTCGCATCGCCCAGCGCGGGTTCAATTCCCACCGCCTCCGCCGGACCAAGGCCAGCGCTGACCAGGGCAAAGTTGATGGAGAACTGAGCATTGAGAAGGGCTCGTTTAGCGCTCTTTCGGCGGGCTTGAAGTAGGCTGCGGCTTTTTGGAAGGCGCCAGAACAGGGCCAAAGCACTTACCCTGGAAGAGCACGTAGCCGATCTCCGCACAGGTCTGGGCTTCTACCGAGGGGCTCACCTCAAGCCAGCAGCCTCCGTTGATGGGCACCTGCTTGCAGCCTGGGCACTGGCCTCGCTTATCAGGCCGTACCTGCTCTGGGAGAGGCTCCCGAGCAAGGGGCTCCTCCTCCGTGGGAGGCGAAGTGGACGCCCGAGGCGCGGTGGGCGCGGTGTCCCCCATTGCTGCAGTGTCCGTATCTGGGGCCTGCGAGTCTGATGCCCGCAGCGGGTTCCCCGTCATGGGGCCAGACGGTGGGCGCGCCGTCTGCGCGTGCCACACGAGCACCGTGCAAGCTCCCACCGCCGCCAGGGCCAGCCACGGCTTCCAAGCCCGGGCTCTCACAGGAGGCTTGGAGCGCTCCGGGCGCTCTTCTGCTCCCGCCGCGGCCTCCAGCGCCTGCGCCACCTGCGCCGCCGACCCTCTCTTCTCCGGCTCCTCCGACAGCAGGCGCCCTATCACCTCCCGCAGCGGCGGCTCCACCTTTGGGTTGCTCTCCAGCAGTGGCCGGACGTCCGGGCCCGCCGCCTGCCAGCGGCCTTGCTCATCCTGTCGCACCTCGATGAGTGGGGGGTACTTGCCCATCACCAGGCGATAGGCCGTCACCCCCAGCGCGTACAGGTCATCTGCGGACGACGGGGGGTAGTAACCGTCCGGTTGGCGCAGGCTGTGGACGTAGAACAGCGCCATCTGGGGCGAGAAATAATCAGGCGTCCCGGGAGGCAGCGTCTGCCACGTCAACCGCTCGGCCCCTGCCACGTGGCACGAGCCGTAGTCGATGAGCACCCCTCTCCTGTCCGACAGTCTTACCAGGACGTTGTCCCCCTTCACGTCCCGGTGCACCCCGCCGGCCGCATGCACCGCCTCCAGGGCCCGTGCCAGCTGCGCCAGCACCCAGCACACCTGCCGGTCCGAAGGGGCGCACTTCTCGGCCCAGGCATACAGGGGCGTTCCTTCGACCCACTCCATGACAAAGAAGGGGTACTCGTCGCTCGAAGGCAGCAGCGGCCCTCCCCGGTCCAGCAGGCGCGGAATGCTCGGGTGGCTCACCCGCGACAGCAACTCCACCTCGCGCTCCATGCGCCAGTTCCACATCCGCAGGGACACCTTGAGCGCTCCGGGCTCCGCGCGCCTCAAGCCCACGCGCTCGGCTCGGTACACAACCCCGTAGCCGCCCTGGCCCTGCCAGGCCTTCACTCGCCACGCTCCGACTCGGGTGCCTTTGGCCAGCGGGTGCACGCGTTCCTCGAGGGCTCGCCCTTCGCTCTGCCTGGCGCGAAGGCGCGGGGTATGCCGCCTTCATCATCTCCCGGCAGCCGCGTCTACGGAAGGCTCGGCTCGCTCGTGCCTCCGGTTCTCTATGCCTCTTCTTCACCTGCCTCATGCCCCCACTTCTTCAGCCGCTCGAAGAGCGAGGAGCGCGCAATGCCCAGCCGCCTGGCCGCCTTGTCCTTGTGGTGGTGGCAGCGGCGCAGCGTGCTCTCGATGAGCTGCCTCTCCACCTGCTGCATCATCTGCTCCAGCGTCATGCCTTCGGGTAACTCCAGCGGCCTCCCCTCTGTGTCCCTTCGTTCCTGCACGGGCTCCATCTCGAAGGTGATGAGGTCGGCCTCGAGCTTCTGGCTCTGGCGCATCAGCAGGGCGCGGCACACCACGTTGCGCAGCTCGCGCACGTTGCCCGGCCAGGCGTGTTGCTGCAGCCGGCTCAGCGCGGCGGGGGTGAACTTCACCGTCTGCTCCCGGGGGGTATAGAGGCGCAAGAAGTGCTCGGCCAGCAGCCGCACGTCCTTTGGCCGCTCACGCAGCGGCGGCAGTCTCAGCGGCACCACGCTCAGCCGGTAGTACAGGTCCATTCGGAACCGGCCCTGCCGGGCCTCTTTCAGCAGGTCGCGGTTGGTGGCCGCCACCACCCGCACCTCCACCTGGAAGGGGCGGCTGGAGCCCACGCGTTTGACCTCTCCGTTCTCCAGCACCCGCAGCAGCTTGGCCTGCAGCTCCAGCGGCAGCTCGCCCACCTCGTCCAGGAACAGGGTGCCGCCGTCCGCCTCCTCGAAGGCGCCCCTGCTCCGTGCTTCCGCGCCGGTGAAGGCCCCCTTCTCATGGCCGAACAGCTCGCTCTC
>DASVVJ010001177.1:0-4749 GCA_036389955.1 Myxococcaceae bacterium | reverse complement strand
GTGCTCATCGACTTTGGCTCGTGCCACTTCGAGGGCGCCGCTCGGCTGACGTGGCAGTCGCTGCCTCCGGTCACGCTGGAGTATCTGTCTCCGCAAGCGGGGCTGTTCCACCTGCACTCGGCCCGTCACCCCGACCGCTACTACGCGCCCTCGCCAGCGGATGACCTGTATGCGCTGGGAGTGACGGCGTACCGGCTGGTGATGGGCCAGTACCCACCGCCGCTGAAGGTGAGCCAGGACGAGCAGGGCAATTGGCAGGTGCGAAGCCCCGACCTCACGCCGCTGCTGGAGAGCAACCTCCGGGTGGATCCGCTCCTGCGGGAAGTGGTGGTGCGGCTGCTCTCGGACGCACCGGAGGCACGCGGCACGGCAAGGCAGGTGGCCGAGGCGCTGGAGGCTGTGGCGGGAGAGACGGGGGAGGGCGCTGAGCGCCCTGAGAGTCCCAGGCCCCGGGTGCGTCCACAGGCCTGGAAGCGCTGGGTGGCGCTGGCGGCAGCGGGAGCCTGTGCGGTGCTGCTCTGGAGCGCGCAGCGAGTGCTCCGGCCGCCTGGCGCCACGGTCGTGAGCACTCCTCAGGCTTCAGACTTCCAGTCTCCAGATGCAGGCACTGCAGCCGTAGGGGACAGTTTGCCCACCCAGCCACAGGCCTCCACCCCGGCTCCCACGGAGAAGCAGCCCTTGGCTGAGGAACCACTTCCCGAGCCTCGTCCAGGGCAGGCCCGGCCCGATCAGAAAGGGCGGTGTCCGGGGAGCCAGCAGGTGCCCATCAACGGAGGCTGCTGGGTCGATGTGAGCTCCTCGATGGATACCCAGGCCTGCACAGAGAACGGCTACGTGCTCTTCAAGGGCAGGTGCTATGGCCCTGCGCACGCTCCGCCGAAGAAGCCTGCGCCTACCTCAAGCCCGGTAGAAGCTCGCTGAAAGCTGCTGAAATCTCAGCGGGTTTCCGGCCCCGGTGCTTTCTGGGCCCTCTCCACCTCCTCATGGACCTGCAAGCTCGACTGAAAGCGCTCACCGACCTGCTCCGGCCGTGGTCCGCGCTCTGGTCACGTTCCATCCTCCAGAACTGGCCGGAGGCTGGAGCCGCTTTTCCCGAATCCTGGCTGTCCTACGCTGAGTCACTCGACGAAGAGGGTGAAAGGCGGCTGGACGATGGGGAGCTTCCAGGTGAGCCTCCTGCGTCGCTGCATTCGCTCGTGCTCGGGCTGCGTGAGCTGACAGCGGTGCCCTGGCATGAAGGCGTGCAACCTCTGACGGTCGCGGACGCGCAGGGACTCACTGCCAAGAAAGTCCATGAGCTCGAGCGGGTCCTTTCGCTGCTCAGGCCGAGAACCAGGACGATTCGCCAGGCGGTCGACATCGGTGGCGGCATGGGGCATCTGGCTCGTCTCTGTGTCAGGACGTTCGACTGGACCTTCCACAGCATCGATCGGGATGCTGCTTTGCAGGAGAAGGGCCGGGACTGGCTGCGAAGGGCCCGGGCCCTGCCGCGAGAAAAGCTGTGTTTCATCCACGCCTCCGTCGAAGACAGGCCGCAGGGTGAGATTGATCCGCTCTTTTCCGGTCAGGACCGGGCCTCGATTGGCCTGCACACCTGCGGAGCGCTCGCGCTGACGCAGATTCGCAAGAGCCAGAAGGCAGGGCTGCTCCTGAGCTTTGGCTGCTGCTACGACCAGCTGGATGCCGCACGGGACTACCCTGTCTCCCGCTTCGGGAAGGTCCATGCGCCGCCCCTCACCCCACGTGCCCTGTTCCTAGCGACGCGTGGACGGCACCACAAGACCGAGGCGGAGTTCGAGCGGATGAAACGCGTCTACGCGCAGCGGTTCGCGCTCCATCTGCTGCTGAGGCGGAAGTTTCCCGCTCTCGGCTTCGTGCGGGCGGGAGATGCACCCAGGACCCTCTATGCCGGGAGCTTCGCTGCCTATGCGCGAGATCGCCTGGAGCGCCTGCGCCTGGATGTCGGCATGACGGACGCCGAGCTGGAATCCTTTGAAGGGTCCGCTCGCCCCGAGACGAGGCGCCTCTTGCTCTGTCATCTGCTGAGGGATCGCTTCGCGAGGGCGCTGGAGCTCGTGATTCTGCTCGATCGCGCGCTCCTGCTCGAAGAGATGGGCTTTCAGGTCGAGCTCCTACAGGTCTTCGAACCGCGCCTCTCGCCCCGCAACATCGCCCTCATCGCGTCAAGGGCGGACTGACTGGCGGCGAGTCTTCCGGTCGAGCCTCACACGCTCGAACCGATCGAAGAGCCGGCCCTGGTCCTCGGGGGCGATGCCCATGCCATCATCACGCACCATCAGCCTGGCCATGGCGCCCCCCGTGGACACCTCGAGGTTCACCGGCACTGCAGGTGCGAGGGCCCCGGTGCGAGGGCCACATAAGGCAGCGGGGTGTTGAGGCGCTCAAGACACCCTACAGGCCCAGCCCAAGCTCTTGCCGCGCCCTGATGGGAGGGCGGCTTGGGCAGCAGGGTGCCCTATGGGGGTGCTCGGCCCCCTCCAACGGCCTGGCACAGAGCTCGGACGGCTCCCGTCCTCGGCCCTCCTCGGCCCCTTCGCTCCAGCCCTCACCTTCAACCGGCCTCCCATTTTTCTTATGCTCGCTATGCCCTTCTCCTGGAACTCCCTGGGAGGCACACCTATAGCGTCCCCAGGAGAACCCCTATGATCCGCAGTGCTGGCTTGTCATCCAAGTACCTGAAATTCCAAGAGCCAGCCCGTGGTGACCAGTCAGAAACGCGGCTTGCCTCTGACTGGTCAGAGTCAGCCCTCAACTCTGACTGGTCAGAGTCCGCGCGCGGCCACTTCCCACGGGTGGGTCTCACCCGGACAGCTCTCGTAGGCTGGCGGCCTCACGCATGAGCTGGGGTGCGCGCTCGATGATGCTTCGTCTCACTGTCTCGGTCCTGGTGCTGGCGCTGGCCACTGGGTGCGGCCCCACGCGCAGCGTGCTGCTGGACACTGGACACGGTGCCCCACGCGAGTTCCACCCGGCCACCTCGCACCAGGCCATTTCCGTGGAGGCCGACGCCTTCGAGGATTCTCTCTCCCGAATGGTGCTCGCGGCCCCCCTCACCCTGCGGGCCCCGGGGCAGGGTTGGCTCCAGCTCGCCTCCCATTCCACCCAGCCAGACACCGGCTGGCGGCGGCTGATGAGCAAGAGCTTCGGCGGCTACTGCCCTCCGGGACAGCTGCGCGACGACTGCCTCTCCCTGCTCGACGACGTGATGGGCCTGGGCCCCTGGGACAAGTTGGGCGTGGCCCTCGCCATGTCGCTCCAGCCGCTCAAGGCAAGCATCTCCCAGGCGGTGCAAGACACCCTGGCCCCTCAGCTCTTTTACTCCGTCATCGCCACAGGCCTCGTTACCTGGGCCTTCCTGGCCGCCAACCCCGAGCCCGTCTTCACCAAGGGCGCCGCTCTCATCTCCGCCCTCATGCTCCTGTACCTGGGCGTGGAGACCTTCCTCGAGGTGGTGGACGCCAGCCGCGAGCTGAAGGCAGCCACCGACAGGGCCACCGCCCTCGAGGAGTTGGAAGGCGCCGGAGAACGCTTCGCCCACCGGATAGGCCCCCGGGTGGCCCGCGTCTTGGTGCTGGCGGCCACGGTGGTCGTCAGCCAGGGACTGGTGGGCGGTGCCGCGGGGCTGGCTTCCCGCATGTCCATGCTGCCCCAGTTTCCGCAGGCCTCGGCGGTGGCAGCCTCACGCTTCGGCTTCAACGTGGCCAGCGTGGAGCAGGTCAGCTCGGTGGCCGTGGCGGGCACCACCGTCATTATCTCCCTGCCGTCCTCGGCGCTGGCCATGGTGGCACAGCGCCTGACCGGAGGCCCCGCCAAGCCCCAGCTCACGGGGCAGCTCCACCACCCCATCTCCAAGCGCATCGCTCAAGCGCTCGAAAGACATGCCACACTCCGGGGCCACTACACCGAGCGGGATCCACGCTTCGTCACACGAGCGGCCGACAAGGACTCCCACAACGGCTACCAGAAGTGGCACCGTGAGATAGATGATGAAGTCATCAAATGGCTCGATGATTTCGATGATGTAACCCCTCAGGAGTTCGAGGCGTTCTTACGGTCCATCTACAACCGGCCCGCAATGCGCGCGAGGTTCCCGGATGGCTTCTGAGGGAGCTTCACCCCCCATGCGCTTCTTCGTCCTGGAGAAGCTGCGCGAGGGCCCACACGACACCGAATTCAGCACGCTCAACCTCAAGGTGGGCCCTGCGATGAGCTGTCCTCAATGCGGGGGCATCATCGGCTCTCTGACCTGGCAACCGCCTTTCCAGGGCGAGTTGGAGCTTTACGGCAAGGACTTCGGAGATCTCGTCAAGGGCTCCGGCGGCGATCTTCTCGTGACTGAGCGCTTCGCGGAAGCCTTCAACACCGAGGGACTGACGGGGCTCAGTGGCTTTCACCCTGTCGAAGTACTGCGGGTCATCCGAAGGCATCGCGGCCCCAAGCCTGGGCCTCTACCCCGGTATCTTTTCGTCACCCCGGTCTACGGTTCTCCCGCGTTGGACTTGGAGCGCAGCCGCATCCTCAGCAAGAAACCCATGCGCTGCACCTGGTGCCGAAAGCGCCCCCCTGACGCCATTGACGGGCTGGCGCTGGAAGAAGGCACCTGGACAGGCGAGGACGTATTCCGCCCTCGCGGCCTCTGGGGCCACATTCTTGTCTCCGAGCGCTTCATTCACTTGGCCCAGCGCCACGCCTGCAGCCACTTCGCCTTCATCCCCATCGACAAGTACG
>DASVVJ010001176.1:0-7385 GCA_036389955.1 Myxococcaceae bacterium | reverse complement strand
GTGGCGGCGGCGGTGGCGGAGACGGAAGGCGAGCAGACCAGCCCGGTGGTGGTGCTGGAGACGCAGTTTTCCGCCAACTGTGCTCCCTCGGTATCCGGGCGGATGCTGCTGGTGCTCGAGCGCGAGAGCTCGAAGGCGCTGCTGCAGCGGCTGGGCGTGTAGCCTTCGGTTCTTCTCCTCCGCGGTTTGGGGTAGAGGGACGTCCATGGACGAGAAGACGCTCACGCAGCTCCTCACGAAGGTGAAGGGCGGCAAGGTCTCCGTGGAGGAGGCGGTCGGCAAGCTGAAGGATCTGCCGTTCGCCGAGCTGGGCTATGCCACGCTGGACACGCACCGCGCGCTGCGCTTCGGCTTTCCGGAGGTGGTGCTGGGAGAGCCGAAGACGGCGGAGCAGATCCTAGGCATCGTCGGCACGCTGGTGGAGCGCAAGCAGACGGTGCTGGTGACGCGGCTGCAGCCGGAGAAGGCCGAGGCGCTGGTGGCGCGTTTTCCCAAGGGCGAGTACCACCCGGTGGCGCGCATCTTCCACTTGAAGCAGGGCAAGCTCCGGGCGGGGCGGGTGGCGGTGGTGACGGCGGGCACGGGCGACATCCCGGTGGCGGAGGAGGCAGCGCTGACGGCGGAGGCGATGGGGGCGACGATTCAGCGCGTGTACGACGTGGGCGTGGCGGGATTGCACCGGCTGCTGAAGCGGCGGGAGGAGATCCAGGACTGCCACGCGGCGGTGGTGGTGGCGGGAATGGAGGGAGCGTTGGCGAGCGTGGTGGGTGGGCTGGTGGGCATTCCGGTGGTGGCGGTGCCGACGTCGGTGGGCTACGGAGCGAACTTCAAAGGGCTGTCGGCGCTGATGACGATGGTGAACTCGTGCGCCTCGAACGTGGCGACGATGAACATCGACAACGGCTTCGGAGGCGGCTTCTACGCGGCGCTCATCTCGAGAACGCGGGGCAAGCGCTAACCCAACCCCCTCTCCCTTCGGGAGAGGGCGGGGGTGAGGGTTCCCGGGCTCAGCAAAGGAATCAAACGTGCGAAAGATCCTCTACCTGGAGCCGGTGGGAGGCATCGCGGGGGACATGTTCCTCGCGGCGGCGGTGGACCTGGGCGTCTCCCCGGAGGCCATCGCGCAGGCGCTCAGCGGGCTGAAGGTGCCGGGCTGGAAGCTGGCGGTGAGCCGTGCGGTGCGCCACGCCATCAGCGGCACGCACCTGGACGTGGTGCTGGACGAGCGAGAAGCCCATCCGCACCGGGCCTACCAGGACATCCGCAAGCTCATCGAGGCGGCGGAGACGCTGTCACCCAAGGCGAAGTCCCGGGCCCTGGAAGTCTTCCGAGCCATCGGCGAAGCGGAAGCGAAGGTGCACGGCACCTCGCTCGAAGAGATCCACTTCCACGAGGTGGGCGCGGTGGACTCCATCGTGGACATCTGCGGGGCGGCGGTGGTGCTGGACCTGCTGGGAGACCCCGAGGTGCACGCGGCGCCGCCGCCGCTGGGCAGCGGCACCATCCGGGTGGCGCACGGCAGCATGCCCATTCCGGTGCCGGCGACGCTGGAGCTGCTCAAGGACGTGCCGGTGCGCTTCGAGGGCGTGGGAGAGCTGACGACGCCCACGGGCGCGGCGCTGCTGAAGGTGCTCACGCGCATCGGCCACCCACCAGACTTCATCGTGGAGCGGGTGGGGTACGGCGTCGGCACGAAGGACTTCAAGGATCGCCCGAACGTGCTGCGCGCCTCACTGGGGCGGGCGGAGGACAAGGCCGAGGGCCTTTGGGTCATCGAAGCGAACCTGGACGACAGCACGCCCCAGCTGTTGGCCCACGCGGTGGAGCGGCTGCTGGCGGTGGGCGCGCTGGACGCGTGGGTAGTGCCGGTGGTGATGAAGAAGGGCCGGCCCGGGCACCTGCTGAGCGCGCTGGTGGAGGGTGGCAAGCGGGAGACAGTGGTGGACGAGGTGCTGCGCGAGTCCACCTCGCTGGGAGTGCGCTACCACCGGGTGGAGCGGCAGGCGCTGGAGCGGGACTGGGTGGAGGTGGAGACGCCGTGGGGCCGGGTGCGGGTGAAGCGCGGGCTGCGAGGCGGCCAGGTGCTCAACGCGCACCCGGAGTTCGACGACTGCCGCAAGGTGGCCGAAGCGGCGGGCGTGCCGCTCAAGCAGGTGATGGCGGCGGCGCTGGCGGCACTGGCGAAAGGGTAACGCGACGGCCCTGCTGCTCAGAGACGACGGCGGCGGCAAGAAGGCGCTGAACGGTGGCGCCCTCCTCCAGTGTGGCCAACTCGGTGAGCGGAGCCCCGTGCAGGGCCGCCAGGAAGCGCCGGGCTGTCTCCACGTGAGCCTCTGCCCAAGGCTCGCGCGCGCCCGGTTGAGGCTCGAGACCCGGAGCAAGGTCCGACCAGGAGCCCTGGTGGAAGAGCCGCACGGGAGAGACACACCACCCGTTGCGTGAGGGCACATAGCCGCCAGAGAAGCCCGCCTCCCAGTCCTGCCCCAGGAGCGACCAGCCCCCGTGCAGGCCCGGCTCGGGAGCAGGGGCGTGGGTGAGGACGAGGACAGCCCCTGAAGCAAGCCCGATATGGAGCGCAGCCGTGTGGACGGGGCGCCCGGTGAGCGAGGCCTGAACCCAGGTAGGCGCGGAGCTCGCCAGCCAGAGCGCGGTGTCCAACAGGTGCGAGAGGCCATTCCAATCCGCGGAGGCACCGACGAAGGGCCCAGGGCCGTCCCCTTCCACGTGGACAAAGCTGTTGCGCAGCGTGACGACAAGGTGGCGCAGCGGCTGGTGCACAAGCCAACCCTTGAGGGCCCGCAGTGGAGGCAGCATCCGATAGGGAAAGTTCACCGCGCACGGCCGGCTTGAGGCGCGGGCTCGGGCCACGAGCGCGAGCGCCTCCTCTTCCGTACGGGTGAGCGGCTTCTCACACAGCACGGCTTTCCCGGCCTCGAGCGCCGCCTCGACATGCTCCCGGTGCAGCGCATCCGGACTGGCCACCACCACCGCATCCACAGCGGCGCACAACTCACGGACATTCGCCGTGGCCAGGGCAATGCCCTCCCGCGCAGCCACTTCCCGCGTGTGCTCCAAGGACTGGCCGCATAGCGCGGTGACCTCGGCCCCGGCGGCGCGGAAGGCGCCCACGTGCATCAATCCCCAATTCGTCCCGATGACGCCGATGCGCACGGTGGTGCTCCAGTGGCAAGAGGCCCCCGCACATAGCACGCGGCGCGGAAGGGACTCACGAAGCGCGCCGGGCCCCCATGCCCAGCGCCAGCGCGGTGAGGACCACGAAGAGGCAGAGCTCCGCGGGCCGTGCGAGCGGAAAGTCCGTGAGGGCACGGGCGGCCAGCGCGGCCAGGGCGGCGATGAGGGCACGGCCCCGGGCATTCGTGGCCTGACGCCCCGCCCACAGTGCCGTGAGGAGCAGGAGCATTCTCGGTACAGTGCCCACCACGCCCATCTCCAGGAGCCACTCGAGGTAGTCGAAGTGGGCGTGGTCCTGAACGGCGACGAAGCGCTGCTGTTCCGCGGAGGCACCACGCTCCCAGTGCGCTGACTCCCAGGCAGGCCACAGGGTGACGAAGCTGCCCGGGCCATGGCCGAACGCCGGTGAGTCCGCGACATACGGTGCGGACACTTCCCAGAGGTAGAGCCGGCCCGCGAGCACGGTGCTCAAGGAGCGCTCCCGCACGGCGAACAGGAGCACGGCCACGGTGAGGACCGCGAGCAACGCAGCGCCCCACTTTCGAGCCCCCAGTTGCACCGAAGGCGCGCGGGTCCACATCAGGCTCAGGGCCGCGGCACCCAGCGCAAGCAGTGAGCCCCAGGAGCGCGTCGCCGCCAGCGCGACGAACTGAATCACCGCTGCTACGGCCCAGGCCCGGCGCTGCACGGCACTCGCGGCGGACACGGCCTCTCCCAGCGTGAGGCAGAGGCTGGCGCCCAGATACGCGGCGACGAAGTTGGGATTTCCCAGCGTCCCATAGATGCGCATCCGTTCGCCGGGATGGTTACTGGCCCAGCCCGCCCATTGAAACGGATCCACTCCCACGGCCTGGAGCACAGCCACCAACGCCAGCACGCTGCCAGCTCCAGCGATGGAGCGCAGCGCGGGCCCTGGCTCGGGCGGAGCCTGAAGGAGCGACAGCAGCACCACCCCCGCGGCGGCATCCATCCACAGGGCACCCGGCTGGGCCGCGGGCCCCACGAGCACGGAGAGCGCGAGCGTGCCAATCCACAGCCCCGCGAGCACCCGGGGCAGGAGCGGCGCGGGCGACGAATCTCCGAGCAGCCCCGCACGGAGCAGCAGCGCCACGGACGCCACCAGGAGCACTCCGGTCTTCACCCCTGAGAATGGCGTCTCCCCGCCGGGAAGCACGGCCAGCGTCACCGCGACGACCATCGCGGGGACGAGCCACCGTGCCGCCCTCTGGGCGAGGACCGTCACGGAGCGGAGGACTTGCTCAGGTCGAAGCGGCTCAGGACAGGGTAGTGGTCGGACGTCGTGTCGCCATAGTTGGCAATGGACGGGCGCAGCACCCGGGACGAGTTGGCCACGTGGCTCTGCGCCAGCTCATTGGTGACGAGCTGGTGATCGACGAAGGTCGGGAACCGCACCTGGCTGCCCATGCTTTGAGACAGCGTCCGGGTGAGGAAGGTGTACTCCGAGGGAGCGTTCAGGAAGTTCTGGTAGGGCGTGGGCTGGCCACTGGTGATGGACATGTCCACATCGTCATTCCAGTCCCCCAGCACCATCACCCGCGCGGTGGACAGGTTCGTGTCGATGTATTGCTGGAGCGCCGCCGCGGCCGCCTGGCGCCGGTCGTAGTCCGCTTGGGTCGTCTCGGCCTTCATGTGCAGCACGATGGCCACCATGTCCACGCTGGTCCCATCGCGCGTCACCCGCAGGTTCAGCCGCAGCGGCGGGCGGGTGCCGAAGTCGAACGAGTTCGCGCCCAGAATCACCTGCGCGCTGAGCACCTGCACCACGCTCGTCTTGTAGAGCACCGCCACCTTCTGCTCCGCGAAGCCATAGTAGTTCGAGCCGCTCGTCACCCGCGGATCATTGGCCACGAAGCCGTCGTAGCCGGTCAGCCCCTGCTTGAGCGTGTTGAAGTGGTTGACGTTGACCACCTCCTGCAGCCCCCAGAAGTCGGCGTCCGCGCCGCTGATCACCGTGCGCACGTTCTGCAACTGCAGGTTCTCGTCGGTCGGCCCCCGGCCGGTGCCCGTGTCCCCAAACCACTCGATGTTCCAGTTGCCCACCTGCAGCGGGAACCCCACGCCCGCATCCGGCACGCCCCCGTCCGAGCCTCCTCCGCCGCCGCGCACCTCCAGGGTGTACGCCCGCGAGTCCTTTGCCTCCTGGGCATCCGTGACGCTCACGTTGAGCGTGAAGCGGCCCACCGCGGTCGCCGTGCCCTTCAGCAGCGCCGAGTCCGCGTCGAAGGAGAAGCCCGGCGGAACCTCGCTCACCGAGTAGCGCAGCGGCGCCACGCCTCCGGACGCGGTGAGGTACGCCTCGTAGGGCTGGCCCACGGTGGCGCTCGGCAACTCGAGGGTGGGCAACTGGGGGCCGCCACCCGGCTCACGGCCGCCAGGGCACGCCATCAGCACCGTGAGGGCCACAAGCCCCGTTGCAATCAGGACCGCTCTCATCCGTGTCTCCACCGAGTAGGAAAGCTTTGCGCTCCCGGCAGCGGTGAAGTCTGATGGATTCACATGCTCGCCGGGCGAACGGGTTTTTACGGGCTTTACCCGGCGGCGCCAAGCATCCCGCCCCTGAGGAGGCATCGACACATGGCCGAGAAGTGGGAGAAGCAGCTCAAGGAGTTCATCAAGCGCACCAGCGACGAGCTCAAGCGCACCGGCGACGAGCTCAAGATCGAGGCGCAGCGTCTGCTGGTAGAGGTGCGCGACCCCGCCCGCCAGGCCAAGGTGAAGGACGCCTTGAAGGACCTGCGCGTGAAGGCCACCGCGATGACCAAGGACGCCGCCGACAAGCTCGAGGTCGCCGTGCGCAAGGTGGAGGAGGCGGTGGACACCGCCTTTGATCGCAACAAGGAGGAGCAGGCCGCTCAGGCCCAGACCGCCGCCGCGCCCGCCACCCCGGAGGCTGCCGAGCCGGCTCCCGCCTCCAAGCCTGCTCGCAAGTCGGGCAAGACCCTTGGCAAGAAGGCCGGTGCCAAGAAGGCCGCGGGCCCCGCCGCCAAAAGCCCCGCCGCCAAGAAGACCTCCAAGTCCATTGGCCGGAAGAAGCCCTCGGCCTGATCCGCATTCTGCCCTGGCCGCACATCTTCAGTGCGGGTTCATGAGGGACCGGCTGCCTGGAGTTCTTCCAGGCAGTACGGCAGGTTGGAACGGTTCGAGACCCGTGACATAGTGCGCCCGTGGCCGGTTCCAATGAGAAGGGCAACTTCAGCGCGGAGATCGCGCAGGAAGTGATCGACGAGGCGCTCAAGAGCGTCGAGCGTCGCACCTCGCCCTCCAACGATTCCAGTGATGATGCCGGTGTCAGCCTCGAGGTGGAGACCTCCGAGGCCGGCGCCGATGACGCAGGCCTCTCCGTCGAGATGCCCGAGGCGGCCGAGGCCCCTCCCGTGTCTTCCGCCGAGGTGGCCGAGCTGCAGAACGCGCTGGCCGAGGCGCGCAAGGAGGCCGAGAGCCTTCGCGCGCAGCTCGAGTTCAGCCAGGGCGAGAGCCGCAAGCTGATGGAGCGGCTGAAGAACGACCACGAGCGCTCCCTGCGCGCCGCGGCGGACCTCGAGAACTACAAGAAGCGCGCCCAGAAAGAGAAGGAAGAGGTCCAGAAGTTCGGCGCCGAGCGGATGCTGAAGGATCTGCTGCCGGTGATGGACAACCTGGACCGGGCGATCGAGGCGGCCGCGAAGTCGCCCGACATCGACAGCTTCCAGAAGGGCGTGGCGATGACGCGCAAGTCCTTCGAGGACGCGCTGACCCGCCATGGCGTGAAGTCCTTCAGCGCCAAGGGCCAGGTTTTCGATCCGCGAGTGCACGAGGCCATGCAGCAGGTGGAGACCGCCGAGGTCCCCGCCGGGCACGTGGCCTACGAGGTCCTGCGCGGCTACTACCTCAACGAGCGGCTGGTGCGGCCAGCACTCGTGGCGGTTGCGCGTGCACCGGTTGCTCCGGTGGCGCCGCCGCCCGAACCAGCCGCGCCTGCAGACACCACGACTTTGGAACATCCCGAGAACTCCGCCGGGGGGAGCCAGTAAGACGCCATGGGTAAGGTGATTGGAATCGACCTGGGGACGACAAACTCCTGTGTCGCCGTGATGGAAGGCGGCGAGCCAGTGGTCATCCCCAACAGCGAAGGAAGCCGGACGACCCCGTCCATGGTGGGCTTCACGGATTCGGGCGAGCGCCTGGTGGGACAG
>DASVVJ010001175.1:0-9205 GCA_036389955.1 Myxococcaceae bacterium | reverse complement strand
GCTGAGGCGTCCTCGCCGCGGCCGGAGTGACGGCCGCGGCCAAGGCTCCTCCGCCCCGCCTCGGCGCCCTCACCCGGCCTCGGGCGCGGGGCGCTCCGCCAGGGTCTGCTGCCCCAGGCGCTGCAGCGGCAGCACCCACAGCGCGTTGGTGGCCGTCTCGTCATGAGCGACGAAGAAGACGGAGTCTCCCACTCGCGTGAAGCCCCGTGGGTAGGCCGACGCTGTGCCGGGAGCGACGTCCCGGAGCAGCCGCGTGCCGCTGGCCTGGCCGTTGCTCAGCCACGGCTCCAGGCCATGGGTGCGCTCCTCGAAGGCGCTGAAGAGGACGAAGTCCCCCACTCCGTAGAGCGAGGACTGGAACTCGTCCGAGAGGCTCAGCGGGCGCACGAGCAGCCGCGTCCCCGCCGCGGTCCCATCGGTGGCCCACAGCTGCACGTCGCGCGGCGCGGGCCCGCCGGTGGAGATGCTCATCCCGAAGAAGAGCCGGGTGCCCGCCACGGCCACGGAGGTGATGGACGGCTCCGCGTCCGGCTGGCCAGCGTACGGGTTGGGCAGGGTCCTGATGCGCGCCGAGCGGCCCGTGCCATCCAGCCGCGCACGGTACAGGCTCAGCGTGTGCGAGGCCTCGTCGTGCGTCGTGAAGTACAGGTACTTGCCAAGCGCATCGAGAATCCGGGGGCTGCCGCTCTTGGGGCCCGGCTCGAGATCCTCGACGAGCACCGTGCCCGCCGGGGTGCCGTCGCTCTTCCACAGCTCCCGTCCGTGGCCGGGATCCGCGGCGGTGAAGAACAGGTGCGAGCCCACCGCTCGCAGGTTGTACGGGTAGCCGCTCTCAGGCCCCGGGTTGATGTCCTTGACGAGCTGCGTGCCCGCCTGGGTGCCGTCGCTCTTCCACAGCTCGGTCCCATGCGCCGGATCCGTGACGACGAAGAAGAGCGTGCCGCCCACGAGCGCCCGCAGTGAGGACAGGGAGGCCCCCGCCCCCAGCTCCTTCACCCGTACCGTGCCGGCCTCGGTCCCATCGCTCCGCCACACCTCGTAGCGCTCGGCGGAGCCGTACGTCTCCGGGACGTAGCGGAAGAAGAGCAGCGTGTTGCCCGCCACGGTGAGGCCGGAGAGGAACGAGCCCTCCGCGCCCGGCGTCAGGTCTTTCACCAACTGGGTCCCCGTGCTCGTCCCGTCGCTCGTCCACAGCTCGGGGCCGTGCGCCTCATCGCCCACCACGAAGAAGAGCCGCGAGGTGCTGGCCGTCAGCCCCTCCAGCGCGTCGCGCGGGCCGAACGGATCCGCGGAGGGAGCGAACAGCTTCACCGCGTAGGTGCCTGCCCCCGACCCATCGCTGACCCACAGCTCCTTGCCCGCCAGGCCGCCATCGCGGTTCACGGCGAAGGCCAGCTTGCCCCGGAAGGCAACCAGGCTCTCGGGCGCTTCTCCCATCCAGGGCGGCAGGTCCGACGGCGAGTAGAGTGCCTTCACACGGTGCGCGGTGCCGGGCTCCCACTGCTCCACCTGTGCGGCCAGCTCCTCACTCTCCGCTGCGGCATCCGAGGGAGCGGCCCACTGCGCAACCTCTTCGTGTGACACTGCGTCCGAGAGCGGCCCACCACACCCCACGACCAGTGAACCGAACAGCACCACGTCACGCCACGAACGCATTCCCACCTCTTCGTCTGGGTTGCGCACAAGGGTTGGGTGCCCCAGCGATTCCGCAAGCCCCCGGGAAAGTCCCGGTGCTGGTGGTCGCCAGGCTCGAAAGTTCAGCAGGCAGGCCTGGGGAACTTTCCAGTCCTGGAAGCTTGGTGTGAGGAGTTCCCTTTCCGGCTCGCATCGGTGACAGGCTCCGGCCCGTCACACACAGGCTCGACACGAGGGGAGAGCCCAGATGCTTACGCTGACTCGGGACGACGTCCAACTGGGCTGTCGCGCCGCCGATTGGCGCGGGGCGCTGGACCAGGCCGCCGCGGCGCTCGTCGAAGCCGGCCGCGTCTCCGGCGAGTACCGCGAGGGGCTGCTGGCTCGCGAGGCTCAGTCCTCCACCTATCTCGGCAACGGCATCGCGATTCCGCACGGCACGCCCGAGAGCCGGCGCCATGTCCGCTCCACCGGAGTACGGGTGCTGCAGTTTCCGGAGGGTATCCAGTGGCATGACGGCTCCAAGGTGAACCTCCTGGTGACGATCGCCGCGCAGTCCGACGAGCACCTGGACATCCTGCGCCAGCTCACCCATGTGCTCGAACAGCGCGGCGTGGCCGAGACGCTGGCTCGCGCCACGAGCGCCGAGGAGATCATCGCGGCGCTGTCCCGTGCCCCCGTGAGGGCGAAGTTCGACGCGAACATGCTCTGTCTGGACCTGCCGGCCCGGGACCGGACGGAGCTGGCCGTGGCCGCCGCCGCGCGTCTGCATCAGGCCGGCTGCGTGGAGGCGAGCTTCGTCGGGGCCATCGCGGGCCAGCCGCCGGTTCCGCTTGGCCAGGGGCTCTGGCTCTCGTACGGCGTCACCGGAGTCCGCTCCCCTGCCCTGGCCCTGGCGACTCCGAAGCGGCGCTTCCGGGATGAGACCGGCGAGGTCTCCGCCGTGTTCTGTCTGGCGGCTCATGGCGATGCCCACCGCTCGCTGCTCGAACGACTGGATGGATTGCTCGTGCGCGGAGATGGAGCCCAGCTCGCGGGAATGCCCGCCGAGCAGATCCTGTCGCGGCTCGCGGGCGAGTCCTCACAGGCCGCGACAGCGCGCGTGCGCCTGCTCAACGCGCATGGGCTGCACGCGCGGCCCGCGAAGGAACTGGTGCAGGTGGCCCGTGCGCAGCCCACTCCTGTCCGTGTACGCCGGCTCGAGGGAGAGGGCGAGGCGGTCGACGCCACCAGTGTGATCAAGATCCTCGGGCTCGGCGCACGGCGCGGTGAGACGCTGGTGTTCTCCGCCGAGGGGGATGGTGCCGAGCAGGCTGTCGCGGCGATGGCCGAGGCGGTGCGTGGTGGGCTGGGCGAGCCGGTGAAACCGCTTCAGGAGACACGGGAAGAGCCAGTCCAGGTCTCCCCCCACAAGCCCCAACCCGTGCCTGTCGTCCCTCCCACGGCCGACGAGGCGCTCACCGCCGTGCCCGCGGCACCCGGGCTCGCGATCGCTCCCGCCTACGTGCTGCGCCTGCCCGAGTTCCACTACGCCGACCGGGCGGACGACGCCGCGCGCGAGCGTGGACGCCTGGAACGCGCAATCGTGGCAGGCCGCGAGCAGCTCCAGGCACTGGTGCAGCGGACGGTCGGCGGAGAGGTCGCACAGATTCTGGCGATCCACACAGAGATGCTGGAGGACCCGGCACTGCGCGAGGCAGCGCTGGCGGCCATCGCCGAGGGAGCTTCGGCGGAGGCGGGCTGGTGGCGTGCGATCGACGCGGCGGCGCGGGCGCAGGAGGCCCTTGCCGACCGGCTGCTGGCGGAGCGTGCCGCGGATCTGCGCGACGTGGGCCGCCGGGTGCTCGGAATCCTGTGCGGCGTCGAGATCCCCATGCCTCCGGATCAGCCGTACATCCTGGTCGCCGAGGACGTCGGGCCGTCCGATGTGGCGCGGCTGGACACGGCCAAGGTCCGCGGCCTCGTCACCGCGCGAGGAGGCGCCACGTCGCACAGTGCGATCCTGGCTCGGGCGCTCGGCATTGCCGCCGTCGTCGGCGCGGGAGAGCGCGTGCTGGCGTTGAGCTCCGGCGTCGAGCTGATCGTCGATGGAGAGAGCGGCCGCATCATCCCCGGCCCCTCTCCCGAGCGCCGTCAGCGCACCGAGCGGCGCATCGAGGAACAGCAGGCACTGCAGCAGGCAGCGCACAGCCGTCGCCTCGAGGAGGCCCGCACCATCGATGGCCACCGCGTCGAGGTCGGCGCGAACCTCGGCAACACCGCCCACACCGCGGATGCGGTGGCGCGCGGCGCGGAAGGCGTGGGCCTGCTGCGCACCGAGTTCATCTTCATGGAACACCCTCGGGAGCCGGACCTGGCAACGCAGATTGCCCAGTACCGCCAGGCGTTCGACGCGCTCGCGGGCCGCCCGCTCGTCGCGCGCACGCTGGATGTCGGCGGTGACAAGCCACTGGCGTACTGGCCCATTCCTCACGAGGAGAACCCCTTCCTGGGCCTGCGCGGCATCCGCCTTACGCTGACCAGGCCAGAGGTGCTCGAGACCCAGCTCCGCGCCCTGCTCGTCGCGGCCGAGTCCCGCCCGCTGCGCATCATGTTCCCCATGGTCAAGGACATCGACGAGTTCCGCGCGGGCAAGGCGATCTTCGACCGAGTCCAGGCCGAGGTGAAGGCGCCCGACGTGCAGCTCGGCGTCATGATCGAGGTGCCCTCCTGCGCGCTGCTGGCCCCCACGCTGGCCAAAGAGGCCCACTTCTTCTCGATCGGCACCAACGATCTCACCCAGTACACGCTCGCGATCGACCGCGGCCACCCACAGCTCTCCGCTCAATCCGACGCGCTGCACCCGGCCGTGCTCCAGATGATCCGCCTCACGGTCGAGGCCGCCCATGCCCACGGCCGCTGGGTGGGAGTGTGCGGTGAGCTCGGCTCGGATCCCCTGGCGATTCCCGTGCTGGTGGGCCTGGGCGTCGACGAGCTGTCCGTCAGCAGCCGCCGTGTCCCCATGGTCAAGGCCCGCATCCGCGAGCTGACGCTCCCCCGGGCCAGGCAGCTGGCTGCGCTCGCCCTTGCACAACCCACCGCCATCGCCGTACGTGAAGCCCTGGAGGCTACCTGATGGCGCGCATTCTGACCGTGACGCTGAACCCCGCATTGGATCTGTCGATCCGCCTCGACTCGCTCCGGCCCGGAGAGGTCAACCGCACCGAAAGCACCCGCCTGGACGCCGCCGGCAAGGGCATCAACGTGGCCCGTGTCCTCGCCGGGCTGGGACATGACGTCACCGTGTCCGGGCTGCTCGGTGCCGACAACGAGACCGCCTTCGTGCGGGCCTTCACCGAGTGCGGACTGCACGACGCGTTCCTCCGGGTGCCGGGCGAGACCCGCATCAACGTGAAGGTCTCCGAGCGTGACGGACGCGTCACGGACCTGAACGGCCTGGGCCCTCGAATTCCTCCGGGCACCCTGGAGACGCTCACCGAGAAGCTGTGGTCGCTGCTGCCCAGCATCAACGCGGTGGTCATCTCCGGCAGCCTGCCGCCCAACCTGATGCCGGCCCGGCTCTCGGAGCTCATCATCGGCATCCGTGAGCGCGGGGTGCCTGTGTGGCTCGATACCAGCGGTCCAGCGCTGGTGTCCGGGCTGGCGGCGCGGCCCTCGGGCGCCAAGCCCAACGAAACCGAGCTGGCGGACTGGGCGGGCCAGCCGCTCGACTCCGTCACCGCGCGCCTCCGGGCCGCCCTGCGTCTCAACGCTGAAGGCGTCGAGGACGTGCTGCTCTCCATGGGCGCCGAAGGGGTGATCTGGACTCAGCGCGGCAGCGCCCTGCGGGCAACTCCGCCGAAGGTCCCGGTCATCAGCACCGTCGGCGCGGGGGACACGCTGCTGGCGGCCACGCTGCACGGTGTGCTGTCCGGCTGGCCTCGGGAGCGCAACCTGCGCTTCGCCACCGCGCTCTCCGCCGAGTGCGTACGCCACGTGGGCGTGGGCGATCCGAATGCCGAGGACTTCGGAACGATCCTGCAACAGACCCTCGTTCAACCCCTGGCCGTCGAGCCCTCCTCCGAGGAGTCCCCTGGATGAATGCCCTCATCGTCACGGCCTGCCCCAGTGGAGTGGCCACCACCTTCCTTGCCGCCCGGGCCCTGGAACGCGCCGCGGCCCGGCGTGGCTGGAAGGCCACCGTCGAGATGCACAGCCAGCTCCAGCCAGTGGTTCCGGCTGACGCGGCCACGCTTGCCGCCGCCGACCTGGTCATCATCGCCACCAGCGCTCCGGTGGAGCTGACACGGTTCGTGGGCAAGCGCGTCTACCAGGGCTCCATCGCCCAGGCCCTGCCGGATCCGGACGCCTTCCTGGCGCTCGCCGAGAACCAGGCCACGAAGCTGACCGAGGCCACGAGCCCTGCCGCCAGTACGCCCGTGGCTTCCGCGCCGGCCCCCACGGCACCGGGAGGCAAGAAGCTCGTCGCCGTCACCGCCTGCCCCACGGGTGTGGCGCATACGTTCATGGCGGCCGAGGCGCTCACCCAGGCCGCGCGTGGGCTGGGCTATCCGCTGCGCGTGGAAACGCAGGGCTCGGTCGGCGCCAAGGACAAGCTCACCGCCGAGGAGATCCGGGATGCGGACGTCGTCATCCTGGCCACGGACATCGAAGTCGACACCTCGCGCTTCGCGGGCAAGCGCGTGTTCCGAACCTCCACCGGCGCCGCGCTGAAGAAGTCGGTTCCCACCATCCACGAGGCGCTGGAGAAGGCACAGGTCCTCGGAGGCGAAGCAGGCCGCCCGGCAGCCCAGGCGAGCGCCAGCGGCGGCCAGTCCGGCACCCGGAAAGGGCCCTACCGGCACCTGCTGACGGGCGTGTCCTTCATGCTGCCCATGGTGGTGGCGGGCGGCCTGTTGATCGCGCTGTCATTCGTGTTCGGCATCGAGGCCTTCAAGCAGGAAGGCACGCTGGCGGCAGCGCTGATGAAGATCGGCGGGGGAACGGCCTTCAAGCTGATGGTGCCGCTGCTGGCGGGCTACATCGCGTATTCGATCTCCGACCGGCCCGGCATCGCCCCGGGAATGATCGGCGGCTATCTGGCCAGCGAGCTGGGCGCGGGTTTCCTCGGAGGCATCGCCGCGGGCTTCGTCGCCGGCTACGCGTCGAGCGCCATCAGCCGCTACATCAAGCTCCCGTCCAGCGTGGAGTCGCTCAAGCCCATCCTGATTATTCCGCTGCTGGCCAGCCTCTTCACGGGCCTGGTGATGATCTACGTCATCGGCACACCGGTGGCCGCGATCATGTCGTCGATGACGGCCTTCCTGACGAACATGGGCTCGGGCAACGCGATCCTGCTCGGGCTGCTGCTGGGCGCGATGATGTGCTTCGACCTGGGCGGCCCCATCAACAAGGCGGCCTATGCCTTCGGCGTCGGGCTGCTCTCGGCGGGCGGCCCGGGCTCCCAGACGCCCATGGCCGCGATCATGGCGGCGGGCATGGTGCCTCCGCTGGGCATGGGCCTGGCCAGCCTCATCGCCCGCGCCAAGTTCTCCGAGCCGGAGCGCGAGGCCGGCAAGGCCTCCCTGGTGCTCGGCCTGTGCTTCATCTCCGAGGGCGCCATCCCCTTCATGGCCAAGGATCCGCTGCGGGTCATTCCCACCTGCGTCATCGGTGGGGCGGTGACGGGCGCCATGTCCATGTACTTCGGCGTGCAGTTGGTGGCCCCTCACGGAGGGCTGTTCGTCCTGCTCATCCCCAACGCCGTCAACCACGTGCTGCTGTACCTGCTGTCCATCGTCGTGGGCACGCTCGTCGTCGGCTTCGGGTACTCCGTGGTCAAGGCGGACAAGGCGGACATGCCAGACACCACCGCACCGTCCTCCGGTCAGGTCCCCGCCCGAGTCCGGGATGCCCAGGCCTGAGTCCCAAGTCCCTCAGAGCAGCGGCGACAGCGCGTTGAAGAA
Source organism: Myxococcaceae bacterium (assembly GCA_036389955.1). Lineage (GTDB taxonomy): Bacteria > Myxococcota > Myxococcia > Myxococcales > Myxococcaceae > DATHBR01. Next base: position 1,628 of record DASVVJ010001175.1, on the reverse strand, counting down.
CCGGTCTACGTCCGCCTCGGTGTTGTACAGGTGGGGCGCGACGCGCAGGTTGTCTCCCCGGACGCTCACGTACACGTTGCGCGCCGCCAGCTGCGACGGCACGTCCGGCGCATAGCCTCCCCGGCGCCGCAGGCCCACCAGGTGCCCCACCCGGTACGCCTCGGGCGCCACCTCCAGCCCCATCGAGAGCGCCCCCTGGGCAATCCGGCGCGTCAGCTCGCGCAGCGTTTCCTGAATCGAGCTGACGCCCCACGCCTGCAGCTGCCGCAGCGCCGCCGCCGCCATCGGCACCAGCATGAAGTTGCTGCGCTCGCCCACGTCGAACCGGCGCGCTCCGGGCTGGAACTCCTCCTGGTAATCGATCAGCCGGGCGAAGTTCTCGCTGTCCTTCCGGGAGATCCAGTTCAGCTCCAGTGGCTGGCCCTCGCGGTGCTGCGGCGCCACGTACAGGTAGCCCTGGCTGTACGGCCCCAGCAGCCACTTGTAGCCCGCGCTCACCAGATAATCCGGGCGCACCTGCTCCACGTCCAGCGGCAGCGCGCCCAGCGACTGCGTGGCGTCCACCACCAGCGCCGCGCCTACCTCGCGGGCCCGCGCGCCCACCTTCACCAGGTCCACCCACGTCCCATCCGTCCAGTGGCAGTTCGGCACGGCCACCACGGCGGTCCGCTCATCCAACGCCCCGAGCACCGCGCGCGTCCAATCCCCATCCTCGGGCCGGGGCACGGTGAAGACCGAGCCCCCACTGCGCTGCGCCAGCTCCCGCCACGGGTAGAGGTTGGAGGGAAACTCCTCGGCGAGCACCAGCAGCCGCTGCCCCTGGCGCACCCGCAGGTTGGCCGCGGCCACCGCCATGCCGTAGCTCACCGAGGGCACCAGCGCGATGCCCTCCTCCTCTGTCCCCACCAGGCTGGCGAAGAGCTCGCGCAGCTCCTCCGCCCCCGAGAAGAAGTCCTCCGCCTTCACGGTCCACGGGTGGGCCTTGCGCCCCAGCGCCACCTCCCCCGCCGCACGCACGCTCCGCAGCTGCGGAGACATGTAGGCACAGTTGAGGAAGGTAATGTCGTCCGGCAGTTCAAAGAGGGCGCGCTGAGAGGGCAGGATCATAGCTTGGGCTTCGGAGAGCGGCGCAGGCTGGCTCACCTGCCCGCTCCTCGCAAGCCTGCTGAGGGGAATCCCACCTGGCGCGCCCCGGGCTGGCTCAGAAGGAGATGAACCGCCCCCGGATGCGCCGGCTACCGGTGGAGGGCTCCGTGTCATAGCGCGAGTAGACGAGCAGCGACTGCTCGCCGCCCGCTGAGGCCAGCGTTATCCGCTCCTCGTAGGTGCGCACATCCTCGGCCACCTGCTCGCCGTTGGCCGCGCCGATGAATCCTCCCGCCGTCACCTGCGTGGCATAGATGTCCCACACCGCGTTGTCCCGGAAGTCCGCCCAGGCCACCACGTAGGCCGTTCCATCGAACGTCACCGCGGGTACGAACTGGTTCGCCCCCTGGGTGCAGATCGCGATGCCGCTGGTGTCCTGCACCACTCCCGCCGCCGACACCCGCGCTCCATAGATGTCGTGGTTGTTCTCGCTCCGGTGGTCCGCCCAGACGACAAAGTAGTCCGACCCGTCGGACGCCACG
>DASVVJ010001174.1:0-2162 GCA_036389955.1 Myxococcaceae bacterium | reverse complement strand
GTTCCAGAACCGGCTCTACCACGCGGTGGGGCTGGGGATGCGCTACCTCACGGTGGTGGGACCCATTCGATTTGACATTGCGCGGCGGCTGAATGTGGGCCCCCCCTTGCTCGTCACGGGGGGCGCCCCCACCTCTTCCGGGACCTGTTTTGGCCTCGGCAGTAAGAAGACGGACTATGCAGGGGCTCCCGAGGGGCTCTGCACCATTCAGCTGTCCATTGGAGAAGCGTTTTGACGGACGTTGCGCCCACGAGCCCTCCCCCACCCTCGAGTCCCCGGAGCCACGCGCGCTGGAGGCGCTGGGTCAGACGCACCGTGTGGGGCGTGCTGGGCCTGGTCGCGCTGGTGGTGTTGGTGGTGGCCGGCGCGCTGCTCTTTCTCACCTCGCCGGCGGGCGAGCAGTGGCTGCTCGCCAAGGGGCTGCCCATTGCCAACGAGCAGCTGTCCGGCCGGCTGGAGACCGGCTCGATCGACCTGAGCCTCACGGGGCTCACCGTGAGGGATGTGAAGTTGTACACACCCGAGGGCGACCTGGTGGCCGAGGTGGCGCTGGTGGACGCGCGCCTGTCGCTCATACCCCTGGTGACGCAGCACGTGGAGCTGAACTCCGCGCGGCTGGAGCGCCCACGCCTGTACCTGGTGCAGGACGAGCGCGGGCTGAACCTCGCTCGCGCGCTGGAGCCCAAGCAGCCCAAGCCCGAGGAGCCGGATCAGGGCCCGGGCTCGCTGCGGCTCACCTTGAAGGACTTCAAGCTGGAGGATGGGTACGTCGACTTCGTGGGTGAGGTGGAGCAGGGCCCGGAGCGGCAGGTGCGGCTGGAGGACTTCGACGCTACGGGCTCGGCCAGCTATGGCGCGGCCAAGCGTTCCTTCACCGCGCGGCTTGACAGCACCGGCGGCCTCACGCGCCCCGTCACCGGCCCGGTGAAGCTGGCGCTCCGCGGCCAGGGTGAGGAGGAGAACCTCTCCACGGACGTGTCCCTCACGGTAGCGGGGCTCGAGCTGGTGGCCCGCGGCGGCATGCGTGGGATGAACGAGGCGTGGATGGAGCTGCAGCGCCTGTCGGTCGAGCCGGAGACGGCGCGCGCCTTCGTGCCCACCTACCCGCTGCTGGTGCCGGTGGCCATGGAGGGCAACGGCCAGAAGCAGGGAGACGTGGCCCGCACGAGCCTGGATGTGCGCGCGGGCAAGGCTACGATGGACCTGGATGGCTCGTTCAACCTCACCACCCTGCGCACCGATGGAATTACGCTGAAGGCGCGCGACATCAACCTGTCGGAGCTGGTGGAGAATGGCCCCGTCACCTCCATCGTCGCCCACCTCAACGTGAGCGGCGGCGGCACCAGCCTGGAGACGCTGGATGGCAGCGTGGAGCTGAACATCTCTCCCTCGAAGTTCAAGGAGCAGCCGCTGGGGCCGGTGGAGCTGCGCGCCAGCGCCAAGGACGGGCACTACCAGCTGTCGCGCCTGCGGGTGCTGGTGCCGGGCGCCTCGCTGGATGCGAGCGGCCAGGGCACGGTGGACCGCATTCAGGTGAAGGGCAGCCTGAGCGCGGCAAACCTGGAGGTGCTGGCGCAGACGGTGGGCCAGCTGGGCCCGGGCCCGGCCCTGCCGCTCACCGGCGCGGGCGCCATGGACTTCCAGGTGGAGGGACCGCTGCGCACGCCCGGCGTGGAGCTGTCGGGCAGCTTCGCCTCGCTGGGCTACGCGGACACGCAGCTGCAGGGCCTCAACCTGAAGGCCGCGCTGCCGGATGTGACCAAGCCCCTCACGGTGGATGCCTCGCTGGTGGTGGACGAGCTACAGACGGGCGGGCGCACCCTGCAGAACCTCTCGGCCACCATCGCCACGGACAACCGGGCGCTGGAGGCCAACATCAAGGTGGCCGGAGACCTCCAGGTGAGCCTGGGGCTGAAGGGCACGGTGGACGAGGACCAGCAGGGCCTGGCGCTGAGCGCGCTGACGCTGGCCTACCCGGAGGCCGCCTGGACGCTGCAGGGCCCCACCCACGTGGGCTTCGGCGGCGGGCGCGTGGAGGTGAAGCCCGCGCTGCGGCTCGCCTCGGACGGGCAGACGCTGGCCCTCACGTTGGACAAGCGGGGCGAGCGGGTGAACGGGCTGGTGGAGCTGGGCGCGCTGGACCTGACGCGGCTGCCCAAGGC
>DASVVJ010001173.1:0-5254 GCA_036389955.1 Myxococcaceae bacterium | reverse complement strand
CGTGAAGGTGGTGGACTTCGGCATCGCCAAGGCCGCCGGCCAGAGCCACAAGACCCAGAGCGGCGTCATCAAGGGCAAGCTCGCGTACATGCCTCCCGAGCAGCTCCGGGCCAAGCCCCTGGATCGCCGCGTGGACGTGTACGCGCTGGGCGTCGTGCTCTACGAGCTGCTCACCGGCCACAAGCCCTTCGAGGCCAGCACCGATGCCAGCCTCATGCAGGCCATCCTCTTCGAGCCGCTGGTGCCCGCTGTGGAGCACCGACCCGACCTGCCCGAAGGCCTGCTGCGCATCCTCGATCGCGTGCTCTCCAAGGACCGCGAGCAGCGCTACCCGGACTGTCTCGCGCTCTCGGCGGACCTGGAGGAGTTCATCCTCTCGGTGGGCAAGCCGGTGACGACTCAGCAGATCGTCCAGCTCATCGCCCAGGTCGCTCCCAACACGGACACTCCCGTGCCCACGCCCCAGCCCGGCACGCCGCGCAGTGGCCCGAAGCTGGCTCCCACGCCCGTCCACACGCCGGCCCCGATGGCTGTGGAGCCCTCTGATCCCTCGATGGCCAAGCCTCGGACGGAGCCGCTGAACATCGAGCGCACCGAGCCGCTGATGCCCACGCCCGTGAGCAAGCCTTCCGCCAAGGTGCCGGTCTCCAGCATCACGCCCAAGGCCGAGCTCACCGGAGAGGCCCCGCCAGTTCCAGCCAGCGGGAAGAAGTGGATCCCCGCCGTCGTCGGGGCGGGGCTGCTCCTGGTTGGTGGGGGCTACATGATCTTCCGTCCGGGCGATGAGCCCAAACCGGTGACGCCACCGCCTCCGGTGGCCGCGGTGGAAGCTCCGCCTGCGCCTCCTGTCCAGCCGAATCCCGAGCCCAAGCCCGTGGAGCATGCGGCGGCGCCAACTCCGGCCCCGGCTCCCGTGGAGAACTCGCCTCCCGCAGGCACCCAGCCATCTACTCCGGAGCAGGAGAAGCCCCCGGCCGTGGCTGCCGTCACGCCCACTCCCGAGGTTCCGAAAGCTTCCACGCCTCCAAAGACCGAGCCTGCTTCGCCACCCAAGCCGAAGCCCTCACCGGTACAGAAGGCTGTCTCCTCCAGGCCTCCCACCGTGAAGCCCGCTGTCGCCCAGGTGGCGGGCAAGGGCACCTTCGTCTTCCGCGTGCGGCCCTACGCCACCGTCATCGTCAACGGGAAGAACCTCGGGCAGACGCCTTTTGCCCCCGCGGAGTTTCCCGCCGGCAAGTACCAGATTCAGTTCATCAACGAAGACCTCAAGAAGAACCTGATCCAGCAGCACGAGCTGAAGCCGGGCGAGAGCAAGACCATCAAGCTCAACCTCGAGGAGTAAGGGCACCTCAAGGATCACACCCGCGCTCTTCCGCCCACGTCATCTGGCCGAGCGTCTTCGGCTACGCTCCGCTCCGGCCCCATGGGCTTCCAGAAGCGGGTGAACATGAGCGTCGAGGTGAAGGCGGACGATGTGACCCGTGTGCACCTGGATCTGCTCTCGGAACCAGGCTCCCTCCCCAGTGGGACGGGGACTGACAGTCCCGCGCGGTAGCGTGACGGCCCATGTGTTGGCTCATCGGACTGCTCATGCTGGTCATCGTCGTGGGTGCGCTCACGGCGGGCGTGCATGCGCAGAATGTGCGCAGCCGGCGGCGCGCGCCCGAGCAGATCACCCACGCCCGCCAGGCGCTGGCTGAGCACCGCTATGCCCAGGCCTTCGAGGCCCTCGAGGGTGTCATCTTCCTGCCCTTCTCCCGGCGCTACTCGGCGCAGGATGCCCGGCTGCTCGAAGAGGGGCTCGGGCTCCTGGAAGCGCTGCAGCGCCTGGCGCGCGGCCGGTGGGTGGAGCTCGAGCCGCTGCGCGCCGCCTTCGCGGGAATGAAGGAGCAGGGCGGCGAGCTGCCCGCGGCGCTGAGCAGGCAGTTGGAGAGTGTGGTGGAGCTGCTCGAGTCCAAGCGCGGTCTGGACTGGGAGCTGGAGCTGCGCCAGGCCCAGCCTCCCCTGGTGGCCGCCGCCGAGCGGGATGATCTCCCCGAGGTGCGGCGGCTGCTGGATGGCGGCACTCCGGTCAATGCCTCCAACTCCATTCTGGGCAAGACGGCGTTACTGGCCGCCGCGGAGCAGGGGAAGGTGGAGGTGGTGCGGCTGCTCCTGGAGCGCGGGGCGGATGTGAATGCGCGCAGCGGCGGGTGGACTCCGCTGCCCCTGGCGCTCTCCAGGGGCGTCTCCGCCGAGGTGGCGAAGCTGCTGGTCGCTCATGGCGCGGACGTGAATGCGCGGGAGCCGGATCTCCAGCGCACCGCGCTCATGATGGCGGCGGCCCAGGGTGACCTGGAGCTGGTGCGCGCCATGCTGCACAAGGGCGCGGATGTGAATGCCCGCGATGCGGACGGGAAGACCGCGCTGGATGTGGCGGGTAATGCCGAGATCAACGCCCTGCTGCATGCGCATGGCGCGCAGCGCAGCACGGACAGGGCGAAGGGTGAGGGGCTCGAGCACGGGCGGTAGTCCGTGTGACGGGGAACCCTCACCCCGTCCCTCTCCCGGGGGGAGAGGGGCTTAGGGCGCAGCCGTCGCCGGGATGGGCGCGCTCGCCTTCTTCTTCGCCCCCTCGAAGTCTCCGGCCTTCACCACCGTGAGCTTCTTCAGGTCCACGTGCCTCGCCAACGCCTGACGCACGTCCTCCGCCGTCAGCTTCGCCATGCGCTGCTCCAGCTCCGCGTCGTACCGCAGGTCGCGCCCGTAATAGAGGTAGCTGGCCAGCGTCCTCGCCAGCCCGCTGTCCTGCGCGCGGCCCGTCTGCCGGTACTCCAGCAGCCCCGCCCGCGCCCGCTGGATCTCCTCCGGCGTGAAGCCCTCCTTCATCGCCTTGCCCAGCTCCTCGCGCATCGCCACCTCCAGCTTCTCCGCGTTCTGCGGCGCGTAGATGGCGTACGTGTAGAACGAGCCCACCTCGTCCAGCGGTCCCGCGCTCAGGCCGCTGCTCACCCCGTAGGATAGGCCGTCCTTCTGGCGGATGCGCGTGGCCAGCCGCGAGTTGAGGAACCCTCCGCCGAAGACGAAGTTGCCCAGCATCAGCGCCGGCCAGTCCGGGTGATCATCCTTCAGCTGCAGGTTCTGTCCCGACAGGAAGATGGCGTTGGCCTTGTCCGGCGTCTCCAGCGCCAGCGCCTGCGGCGCCGCGTCGTTGAAGCGCTGCGGCACCCGCGCGTACGGCGCCGGGCTCTTCCACCCGCTGAACAGCTCACCCACCAGCGACGTGAGCTGCTTCTCGTCGAAGTCTCCCACCGCCGCCAGCTCGCCCTGCGAGGCCCCGTAGAACTCACGGTGGAACGCCCGCGCCTGCTCCAGCGTCACCGCCTTCAGCCCGGCCAGCTCCTCCTCCACCGTGGGCGCGTAGTACGGGTGCCCCTTGGGATAGTGGCTGCCCAGCGCCCGCCGGTACGCGTAGCCGCCCTGGGTGTCCGGCTCGCTGCGCGCCTTCTCCATCCCCGCCAGCCGCTCCTGCTGCAGCAGCGCGAACTCCTTCTCGTCGAAGCCCGGCTCGCGCAGCACCTCCGCCACCAGCCGCAGCACCTCGGGCAGGTTCTCGCGCTTGACCTCCACGAACACCGAGGCGCCCAGCGGCCCGCCGTCCACGCCCACCCGCGCCTTGAGCCGGTCCAGCGTGTCCTTGAGCTGCTGCCGGCTCTTCGTCTTCGTGCCGCGCATCAGCATGGCGCCCGCCGCCTTCGCCGCCTCCTCCCGCCCCATCAACGTCTGCTCGGTGCCCCAGCGCAGGCTGATCACCACCGTCGCCATCTCTCCGCGCGTCTTCTTCGGCAGCAGCGCCACCTTCAGCCCGCCCACCTGCGAGCGCTTCACCCGCGATTCGATGTTCGCCGGAGAAGGGTCGAACGCCTCGCCCTGCGCCACCGCGGCCTTGCCCGTGTAGCCCTGGAGCATGGCGCTCACGTCCACCCGCGGAGGCAGCTCCGCCCGGTCCGGCTTCGGCGAGGGGATGAACTGGCCCAGCGTGCGGTTGGACGTCTTCAGGTACGCCGCCGCCACCCGGGTAACGTCCTCGGCCTTCACCGCCTCGATGCGGTCGCGGTGCAGGAACAGCAGCCGCCAGTCGCCAATCGCTCCCCACTCGGACAGCTGGATGGCGGCGCGCTCCGAGTCGTTCAGCGTCAGCTCCACCTGCTTGAGCAGCCGCGTCTTCGCCCGGGACACCTCCTCCTCGGTGAAGGGCGTTTTCACCGCTCCCTCCACCGTCTTGAGCAGCGTCTCTCGCGCGGCCTCGATGGACTGGCCCTCGCGCAGCTGCGCGGTGAACCCCAGCACGCCCGGATCCTCGAGCTGCAGGTTGTAGGCCCGCGCGCGCGCCGTCTTCTTCGTCTCCACCAGCGCCTTGAAGAGCCGGCCCGAGGGGTTGTCTCCCAGCACCTCGGTGAGCACGTCGATGGCGGCGAAGTCCGGGTGAGCGCCCTGGGGCACGTGGTACAGCGCGATGAGCGAGGCCGTCTCGCCCACGCGGCGCAGCGTCACCTCGCGCTCGCCGTCCTGAATGGGCTCCTCCGTATAGGTGTGGGGCACCGGCGCCTCGGGCGCGGTCAGCTTGCCGAACGTGTCCTGGATGAGCCGCAGCGCCTTGGCCTCGTCGAAGCTGCCCGCCAGCACCAGCATCGCGTTATCCGGGCGGTAGTACTTGCGGTAGAAGGCCTGCAGCCGCTCGATGGGCACGTTCTCCAGGTCCGCGCGCGTACCAATGGTGGGCTTGCCGTAGTTGTGGAACTGGTAGGCCACGCCCATCACCCGCCGCTGCAGCACCGAGTGCGGATCATTCTCCCCGCGCTCCAGCTCGTTGCGCACCACCGTCATCTCGCTGTCCAGGTCCTTCTGGGCGATGAAGCTGTTGACCATGCGGTCCGCCTCGAAGTTCAGCGCCCAGGCGAGGTTGGCCTCCGAGGCCGGCATCGTCTCGAAGTAGTTGGTGCGGTCCAGCCAGGTGGTGCCGTTGGGGCGGGCGCCGCGCTCGGTGAGCAGTTGGGGAATGTTCGGGTGCTTCGGCGTGCCCTTGAAGAGCAGGTGCTCGAGGAGGTGCGCCATGCCCGCCTCGCCGTAGCCCTCGTGTCGGGAGCCGACGAAGTAGGTGACGTTGACGGTGACTGTCTGCTTGGTGGGATCGGGAAAGAGCAGCACCTGCATCCCGTTGGGCAGCCGAAGCTCGGAGATGCCCTCCACGGTCGTGATCCGCTTGATACCGGCT
>DASVVJ010001172.1:0-5698 GCA_036389955.1 Myxococcaceae bacterium | reverse complement strand
CTCGTTGATCTTCGCCACCAGCTTGTAGGACAGGTCCAGCTCGCCCCACTCCTTGTAGGCGGGCACCGCGCGGCCGCGCAGCTCGGCGACGGACTTCATCCCCTTCTCGTCCAGGAAGTTCGAGAGCCCCTCGATCATGTCCTCGACGATGCGGTAGCCGTAGTGCATCACCGCGGTGCACACCTGCACCGAGGTGGCGCCCAGGGCGATGAACTCGGCCGCGTCGCGCCAGTTGCTCACGCCGCCGATGCCCGAGAAGGCCAGCTTGCCGATGCCCGGGTGGCGCGTGAGCTGCGACATGAGGTGCAGCGCGATGGGCTTCACCGCCGGGCCGCAGTAGCCACCGTTGGTGGAGGCGTTGGCCACCCGCGGCATCGGCACCATGCGGTCCAGGTCCACGCCCATCAGCGACTTGATGGTGTTGATCAGCGAGAGGGCCGGCACGCCCGCGCGCAGGGCCGCCTCACCCGGCTCGAGGATGTCGCCCACGTTCGGCGTCAGCTTGACGATGACGGGAACATTGGCGAACTCCACCGCCCAGCGGGCGATCTCCTCCAGCACCTTGGGCTCGGCGCCCACCGCGGAGCCCATGCCACGCTCGCACATGCCGTGGGGGCAGCCGAAGTTGAGCTCCAGCAGGTCCGCGCCGGTGTCCTCGGCCTTCTGGATGATTTCCCGCCACTCCTCCTTCGTCTCCACCATGAGCGAGGCGATGAGGGTGTGCTTGGGGTAGCGGCGCTTCACCTCGCGCATCTCGCGCAGGTTCACCTCGAGCGGCCGGTCGGTGATGAGCTCGATGTTGTTGAGCCCCATCAGCCGCATGTTGCCGTAGTCGATGCCGCCAAAGCGGCTCGTCACGTTGACGATGGGGTTGCCCAACGTCTTCCACACCGCGCCGCCCCAGCCCGCGTCGAACGCCCGCATCACCTGGTCACCGGTGTTGGTGGGCGGCGCCGAGGCCAGCCAGAAGGGATTCGGGCTGCGAACCCCACAGAAATCAATCTCGAGATTCGCCATGGCTATGACTCCCCCACCAGGTGCCGCTGGATGTCCCGCACGGCGATCTTGGCTTCAGCGGCGGCGTTCACGACTTCCTTGCCGCCATTCACACAGTCTCCACCGCTCCACACCTTCGCGTTGCCCGTGCGGTGCGTGGTGGCGTCCACCTTCACCCGGCCGCGCGAGTCCAGCTCCACGCCCGGGAAAGCCTTGGCCACCTGCGTGGCGCGCTCCTGGCCAATGGCCATCACCACCATGTCCGTGGCCACCTCTTCCTCGGTGCCGGCCACCGGCTTGCCGTCGCGGGTGGCCGCCAGCTTCACCGCCACCAGCTTGCCGTCCTTGCGGACCACTTCCACCGGCTGGCGGTTCTCCAGCAGGCGCACGCCGTCCAGGCGGGCCCCGTCCAGCTCATGCGCGTAGCCGCCCATCTCCTTCTCGGAGCGGCGGTACACCATGGCCACTTCCACGCCCAGCAGCGCCAGCTCGTGCGCGATGTCCAGCGCGGTGTTACCGCCGCCGACGACGAGGGCGCGCTTGACGCCCGCGAGCTTCAGCCCCGGCTCCACCTTGATGCGCTCGATGAGGTGGGTGGCGCCGTGCACGCCCTCGCCCTCCTCGCCGGGGATGCCCAGCTTCGAGTCCGCGCCGAGCCCCAGCCCCAGGAACACCGCGTCGTGGGACGCCAGCAGCTCCGAGGCGGCCACCTGGCCCGGCTTCGAGGCGGTCTCCACCACCTCCACGCCGGTGCGCAGCTCGATGCGGCCCAGCGAGAAGATCCACTCGATCTCCCGCATCGCCTCGGGGCCCTTGAGCTTGTAGGGGGCGATGCCCAGCGTGTTGAGCCCGCCGGGAATGGCCTTCCGCTCATAGATGATGCAGGTGTGCCCCTCGAGCGCGAGCATCCCCGCCGCCGCGATGGACGCCGGGCCCGAGCCCACCAGGGCAATCTTCTTGCCGGTGGGAGGCTTGGCTTCGAAGAGCTTCGGCGTCTTCGCCAGGGTGGTCTCCACCGCGAAGCGCTGCAGCCGGCCGATGTTGATCGGCTCACGGCCCCAGCCGGTGTAGACGCACGAGCCGGCACACAGCACCTCGACCGGACACGCCTGGGCACAGCTCTGCCCCAGGATGTTGGCGGTGAGGATGGTGCGCGCTGAACCCTTGATGTTGCCCGTTCCAATCTTCCGGATGAACTCGGGGATGTTGATCGCGGTCGGGCACGCCTTGATGCACGGCGCGTCCGAGCAATACAGACAGCGGTTGGCCTCCGCCAGCGCCTCTGCCGGGGTGTACAGCGGCTTCTTGTCCTCGAAGCCCTCCTCGGCGCGGCCCGGGGGCAGTTCGAACCGCTGCGGCTCCATGATTCTCATTGGTGTCGTTACCTCTCGAGCCTTTCGCTACGGCAGCTGCTTGACCATGTTCTCGTAGGTGTCCGGACGGCGGTCGCGGAAGAACTGCCAGGTGCGGCGCACCTCCTCGATCATGTCCAGGTTCATCTCGGCCATGACGAGCTCATCCTTGTCCTCGCTGCCCACCGCCAGCATCTGGCCGCGCGGATCGCAGAAGTAGCTGGTGCCGTAGAACTTGCCGATGTTCCACGGGGCCTCGGTGCCCACGCGGTTACTGGCGGCGATGAAGTAGCCGTTGGCCACCGCGTGCGCCGGCTGCTCCAGCTTCCACAGGTACTGGGACAGGCCGGCCACCGTGGCCGACGGGTTGAAGACGATCTCCGCCCCGTTGAGGCCCAGCAGGCGCGCGCCTTCCGGGAAGTGCCGGTCGTAGCAGATGTAGACGCCAATCTTCGCGTAGCGCGTCTGGAAGGTGGGGTAGCCCAGGTTGCCCGGCTTGAAGAAGTACTTCTCCCAGAAGCCGTTGGTCTGCGGGATGTGGTTCTTGCGGTACTTGCCCAGGTAGGTGCCGTCCGCGTCCACCACCGCCGCGGAGTTGTAGTAGACGCCCGCCATCTCGCGCTCGTAGATGGGGATGACCATCGCCATCTGGTACTTCTTGGCGTAGGCACTCAGCCGCTCCACCGTGGTGCTGCCGGGGATGGGCTCGGCCAGATCACACCACTTCGAGTCCTGCGAGGGGCAGAAGTAGGGGCCGTTGAAGATCTCCTGCAGACAGAGGATCTGCACCCCACGCTTGCCTGCCTCCTCGACGAGGGGCAGGTGCTTCTCGAACATCGCGTCCCGGATTGTCTGGACGGACGCCGACGCGTCGTTGATGGGGTTGGACATCTGAATCAGTCCGCCAAGGACCTTACGCGCCATGAAATCCTCTGAGTGCTGAGCTACTGGGGGCTTAGGAAGAACAAAGTGCCGGGGGTTCTCAGCGCAGCAGCGCGCCAGTAACCGCTCGCTTGACGAACTGGCCACCGCGCTCGGTCTTCAGCTCGTTCTTCTCGATGATGACGCGGCCGCGCGAGAGCACCGTCTCGGTGAAGCCCTGCACCTGGAAGCCCTCGTACGCGCTGTAGTCCACGCGCATGTGGTGGGTGTGCGGGTTGTTCACGCTGATCGTCTCCTTGCGGTTCGGATCGAAGATGACGATGTCCGCGTCGGAGCCCACCGCGATGGTGCCCTTCTTGGGGAACAGACCGAAGGCCTTGGCCGCCGCCGTGGAGGTCAGCTCCACGAAGCGGTTGAGGCTGATGCGCCCGGCCACCACGCCGCCGTTGTAGACGAGGCTCATCCGGTTCTCGACGCCGGGGGCGCCGTTGGGAATCTTGGTGAAGGAGTCCTTGCCCAGCTCCTTCTGGTCCTTGAAGCAGAAGGGGCAGTGGTCGGTGGCAATGGTCTCCAGGTCCCGGAACTTCAGGCCCTGCCAGAGCACGTCCTGGTTCCACTTCTCGCGCAGCGCGGGCGTCATCACCCACTTGGCGCCCTCGAAGCCGTCGCGCTCGTAGTAGCTCTGGTCCAGGAAGAGGTACTGGGGGCACGTCTCGGCGATGACGTCCACGCCGCGCGCCCGGCCGATTTTCACCTGCTCGAGCGCGTCCGAGCTGGACAGGTGGACGATGTAGAGGGGCACCTTGGCCACTTCGGCGATGCTGATGGCGCGGTGCACGCCCTCGGCCTCCATGCGGGTGGGCCGGGTGAGCGCGTGGTACTTGGGCTCCGTCTTCCCGTCCTTCACCGCCGCCTTGATGATCTCGTCGATGACGATGCCATTCTCGGCGTGCATGCAGATGCGGGTGTTGTTCTCACCGGCCTGGCGGAAGGCACGGTAGAGCGTCCCGTCATCCACATAGAGGACGCCCGGGTAGGCCATGAACAGCTTGTACGAGGTGATGCCCTCGTCCACCAGCCTGCGCATCTCCGGCAGCCGCTCCTCCGGCATGTCGGTGATGATCATGTGGAACGCGTAGTCGATGGTGGCCTTGCCCGAGGCCTTGTCGTGCCACGCGTCGAGCCCCTTGATGGTGGACTCACCCTTGGTCTGGATGGCGAAGTCGATGATGGTGGTGGTGCCGCCAAAGGCCGCCGCCTTGGTACCGCTGGCAAAGTCATCGGCGGAGGTGGTGCCACCGAACGGCATGTCGAAGTGGGTGTGCGGATCGATGCCGCCGGGAATCACGAGCTTGCCGGAGGCGTCGATGACCTTGTCGGCCTGGACCTTCAGGTCCTTACCGATGAGGGACACCTTCTCGCCCTCGATGAACACGTCCGCCATGTAGTCGTCCACGGCGGTGACGATGCGACCGTTCTTGATGAGGATGCTCATGCTTCCTCCCTAATGGGCCCGAACAGACTGAATACCTTGTAGGCAGATCGTCACGCAAACGACATAGAAGGTCACGCCTGCTGGTAAGCCCGGGAGGAACCCACCCCCTGCCCCGCTGCCTGCCAGGCTTGGATTTCACTTGGCCAGGTGCGTCATAAAGGGGCTGCCGTCTGCCGTAGTGGGCGGGCTAGAGCTTGAGTTCCAGGTTCCCGAACAAGCGCCGGCCCTCCATGCGGTAGTCGAAGGGGAAGTCGCCGATCTTCACCAGGTAGCTCTCCGCATCCAGCAGGTTGGACACCTTCACGCCCAGGGTGGTCCAGTCGTTGAGCTGGTAGCGGGCGTTCACGTCGAAGCGCACCCAGGCCGGCACCGCCGGGGGCCGCGCGGCCAGGAAGTCGGGCGTCACCCTGTCGCTCGCCCGGCGCTGGACCGTGCCCTGGTAGCGGCCCTGGAGCGAGAGGATGAAGCCCTTCAGGCCGTAGCTCACCCCCGCCCTGGCCAGGTGCTCGGGGGCCCAGGTGAGCTGCCCCGGCGAGGCGACCTGGCCTCCATTGCCATCCTTCTCGGACAGCAACCGGACATAGGTATAGCTGCCCATGGCCGTCAGCCGGCCGCGCGCGCCGAAGTCCATTTCTCCCAGTAGCTCGGCCTCCAGGCCCGCGGTGGTGCGAGAGAACAGGTTGCTGGGCAGGTTCGCGTCGCTGTACCCGATCAGGTTGGAGTAGGCCGAGTGAAAGAGCGTGCCGCGCCAGTTGAGGCGCGGGGTGACGGTCCAATCGGCGGTGAACTCGTGGGTGACGACACGCTCGGGGCGGAGTGCCTCGAGGTTGGAGGCGAGCATCCAGGTGTTGGAGCCAAACAGCTCCGCCGGCGTCGGAGCCCGGAAGGCGGTGCTGGACTGAAGCTTGAGGCTCAGCGCCGCGCTGGGTGAATACACCAGGGCGAGCCGGGGGCTGACCTGGTCATAGGACTT
>DASVVJ010001171.1:0-18477 GCA_036389955.1 Myxococcaceae bacterium | reverse complement strand
TTCTGAACGCGCAGCTGCGGCTTCCCCAGCTGCGCGCCGTCGCGCAATCCAAGGCGAAGACCGCGACCATGACCACGATGGATCAGCCGTCGCTCTGCTCGATTCCGGTGGTGGTGCCTCCCCTGGAGCTTCAGCGCGAGTTCGTGAGACGCGCCTCGGCGGTGGAGAAGCTGAGAGCCGTGCAGCAAGCGTCGCTGGCGGAGATGGACACGCTCTTCGCCTCTCTTCACCACCGGCTCCTGAAGCAGCCAGGCGCGCTTTCCTGATCAGGATCCCCCTTGACTGAACGCGCTTTCAAGCCCACCGTGAGCCTGTGAAGCCGCGTCCCGTGTCCAATCCGCCCAACCCGTGGGCGAGCACCGAGGTGGAGTACCTCGACGAGATTCCGCCCTCCCGGCTGGAGGTGATGGAGGATCACAGCCGCGAGGTGCTGGCGAGCAACAACAGCCCGGACGTGTGCTTCACCTGGAGCGTGAATCCGTACCGGGGCTGCATGCATGCCTGCGCTTACTGCTACGCACGCCCCTCGCACGAGTACCTGAGCATGGGGGCCGGCACGGACTTCGAGACGCGCATCGTCGTGAAGCCCCACGCGCCGGAGCTGCTGCGCGAGGCGTTCCAGCGGCCACGGTGGCAGGGCGAGACGGTGGTCTTCAGCGGTATCACCGACTGCTACCAGCCGCTGGAGGCCTCCATGCGGCTCACGCGCCGGTGCCTGGAGGTCTGCGCCGAGTACCGCAACCCGGTGGGCATCATCACCAAGGCGCCGCTGATCGAGCGGGACGTGGATGTGCTCCAGACGCTGGCACGCGAGGCCCGGCTGTGGGTGAGCATCAGCGTGCCGTTCCACAACCCGGAGCTGGCCCGGGCCATGGAGCCCTACGTGTCCACGCCGAAGCGCCGGCTGCAGACCATCGAGCGGCTGGCGGCGGCGGGCATCGACGCGGCGGTATCAGTGGCCCCCATCATCCCGGGGCTCAATGATGAGGACATCGCCAAGGTGCTCGCCTCGGCGCGCGAGGCAGGCGCGACGCGGGCGCACTACACCCTGCTGCGGCTGCCTGGCCCGGTGAAAGAAGTGTTCGAGGAACGGCTCCGGGCGAAGGTACCTCTGCGCGCCGAGCGAGTGCTGCACCGCATCCGGGAGACTCGCGGCGGAGAGCTATCGGATGCGCGCTTCAAGAGCCGCATGCGCGGCGAGGGGCTCTACGCACAGACCATCCAGCAGCTGTTCGACACGGCGGCGCGCAAGGTGGGCATGCGGATGTCCTCGGTGGCCGAGGGGGCGCCCACCACCTTCCGGCGGCCGGAGCGCCCCTCGGCTCAGCTCAGCCTCTTCTGAGGCGCTCAGTCCTCCTTGCCGAGCAGCCCGTCCTTGAGGTCGCCGTCCACGGGGTTCTTGCCCAGCCACACCCCGAAGAGCGCGTCCGCGAAGTCCTTGCCCTCCACGGAGATCTGCTGGCCGGACTTGCTCTGCACACTGGTGCCCTTGCCGGGCACGTAGGTGAGCACCAGCTCATCACCCTTCTTCAGGTCCGGGATGGCCGCGTTGAAGGTGTCCAGGCGGGCCTTGAGCGTCGCCAGCTGCGCCTTGTTGTTCTTCTCGATGCCGTCGGAGATGGCGTCGGTGATCTTCTGCTTCTCCAGGTCACGCAGCATCGTCATGCGTACGCGCTTGACCTGATCCGAGCTGATGATCTGCGCGCCGTCCTTGCTTGGGGTCTCCAGGTAGAGCCCTGCGGCGTACACCTTGAAGATGGCCTTGGTGCGAAGGCCCGCGCCGTTGAGCTTCAGCTCTTTGCTCTCCACGGAGACGGTCTCGGGGAACTTCACCCCCGCTACTTCCTTCTCCTTGGCCAGAGCGGGCAGCGCGAGGGTCAGAGACAGCACCAGAGCGGACAGTGTGGCTTTCATGAATTCCTCCCAACGGGTAGGCGTGCAGGTCTAGGCCAGTCAGGACCGGCCGTCGAGACTCTGACGCTACCCGTCGGGTGGTATTCAGCGCACGGGGAGTTCACGACAGTCGATGCCATCCAGGCCCAACTGACGCACCGCGTTCACGAAGCGCTCGGACCCCACGAGGACCGTCTCGAAGTTGGCCAACCGGAACAAGTCGAGCCCCTCTGGCAATGAAGCGCCATCCAGGATCATGTCCTCTGGCATTCGAATCCCCAGGCGGCCACATTTCTCGCAACGCGGGGGAGCGTCCGGCGGGAAGCAGTCCGGATGAAGCAGCCCGTGCGCGGTGATCTCCAGTTCGAGCAGTTCCGGGGGGTTCTTCTGCCGGAAGCGAAGCTTCGTGGGAAATGCGCGCACGCCTTGAAGCCCCGCAGCCTGGAGTAGCTCCAGTGCCTCACGGCGGATCAGCGGCATCCAAGGGCTCTGTAGGAAGAACTGGCCGAAAGAGCCTGAGGCAGTGCCCTCGAGCGGGCCGAAATTTGCCCCTGGAAACAGTTGTGTCCCAGGAGGCACCAGGGGACGAACCAACTCGCGCAGCCGAACGAATTCCTCGAAAGGCTCGGGGCGAGCCTCCTCGAACTCAGCGGACTCAGGCAGCACGGTGATGTCCACGCTGGGGAAGGCAGATGCACTGCCGGTCCAGGTGGCTCCACAGAAGTGACAGTGCAAGCCCGGCAGGCCCCACTTGTGCGAGGCGTTAAGTCCCCCTGTGTAACGGGGCTCCTTGGCCTCACGAAGCCAGTAGAACCTGGTCATCGCTCCATTCTCCTGGTGCGATACGGCACGACAGGCCCGGTCAGTTCAAAGCGGAAGATCAGCTCTCCCGCATGCCGGTAGATCTCAGGTGGTAGGGCATGAGGGTTCTTGAACATGAACTCCCTCCAGGCTTCGTTCCACTGTCCACCTCTAGGTCCTCCGCTGTGAATCTCCCAATGGATGTGCTCGGGAATAACCATCGTGAACTGGTGAATGTCCGGGATTCCTTGCCGCTTGAACCACTGCGCCAGATCCGGTGCCTGGGAAAAGATGTGGTGCCGGACGTAACGACCCGAAGGAAGCAGCGGCAGCTGAGGAGTAAGTGGCTTGGGAGCCAGGTGCCGGTTGAACTGGAAAGTGAAGACGGGCGTGGCCTCCCCAGGCCACCGGGCCCCCCTTCTCCATCGGCGAGCCCCACCAGGAGAAGTCGGCGCGGAGAAGCCTCCTCCTCCTCGAGAGGCCAGGACCACTCTGCCCGGCACCACCTCCCTGCATACGAAGAGGCCGCACTCGTCAGAGTCTTCCTGGCATAGAAGGACAAGGGTGCGAGGGTCGTCGCAGCCCTCCTCCCATGATTCGACCACTTCCGGTGCGGCCTGAAGTGCATCAGGCCCCGGCGGGCTCGAGGTCGCGCACGCGGCCAGGAGCCCGCTCAGAATCAGCAGCCAACATTTTGCCCTGGGCCGCATCCGCTTGGTGCTACCCCTTCGACTTGGCGAACTGGTCCATGAACGACACCAGCGTCTTCACGTGGTCCACCGTCACCGCGTTGTACAGCGACACGCGGACGCCTCCCGCGCTGCGGTGCCCCTTCAGGCCCACCATTCCCGCCTTCTTCGCCTCCGCCACGAACGCATCGTCCAGCGCCTCCGTCGGCAGCCGGAACACCACGTTCATGTACGAGCGCGAGTCCTTCGCCACCGGCGCCCGGTAGAAGTCCGGGTTCCGATCGATCGCCCCGTACAGCAGCTCGCCCTTCTCCCGGTTCCACTTCTCGATCTGCTTCAGCCCACCCACCTGATCGATCCACGCCAGCACGTTGCGGCACAGGTAGATCGCGAACGTGGGCGGCGTGTTGTACAGCGAGTTGTTCTCTGCATACGTGCTGTAGCGGAAGATCTTCGGGATGTCCGTGCGCCCCTTCGCCATGAAGTCCTTGGCGATCACCACCAGCACGATCCCCGAGGGCCCCACGTTCTTCTGCGCCCCCGCGTAGATCATCGCGAAGCGGCTCACGTCGATCGGCTTCCACAGCAGGTCCGAACTCATGTCCGCGATCAGCGGCACTCCGCCCACCTCGGGGAAGCTGTGCCACTGCGTCCCGTAGATGGTGTTGTTGCTCGTCATGTGCACGTACGCCGCGTCCGGGTTGAGCTGCAGCTCCCCCTGCGCCGGAATCCGCGCGTACTTCCCGTCCATGCCCACCGTGGTGGCCGCGATGCGCGCCTGGCCGTAATAACGCGCCTCGTCAATCGCCTTCTCGCTCCACACCCCCGTCATCAGGTAGTCGGCGCTGGTGCCCGCGTGCAGGAAGTTCATCGGCACCGTGGCGAACTGCTGCGAGGCGCCGCCCTGCAGAAAGAGCACCTGGTGGGTGTCCGGGATGCCCAGCAGCCGGGTGAGCAGCGAGATGGCCTCGTTGTGGACCGCCTCGTAGTCCTTGCCCCGGTGGCTGTGCTCCATGATGGACATGCCCGTGCCCTGGAAATCCAACAGCTCGTCCCGGGCCCGCTCGAGCGCGGGGAGGGGCAGACCGGCCGGGCCGGCATTGAAGTTGATGACGCGCATGGCTGTGTCCTTTAGGAAGTGAACGGCGCCGCCCATTCTCTCCCACACGCCCCCAAGGGCCAGCGGGAAGCGCAGGCAGGCGTCTAAAACGTGGCGTGTGGCCGCCGGATGACTCCGGGGGTCAGGAGGACAGGTGGGTTCCTCGGAGGAACTGACGCAGTGGGTGCGGCGGGCCGCCCGCGGGGAGGAGTCCGCCTACGGAGAGCTGTACCAGCGGACCAGGCCCCTGGTGGTCCGGCTCATGGCCGGGTTCGCCACCCTGGATGCCGATGAGGTGGAAGACGTGATTCAGGAGACCTACGTCCGAGCGTTCAAGGCGCTGCCCCGGCTCAAGGAGCCCGGGGCCTTCGAGGCGTGGCTCCTGTCCATCGCCCGCAACCGGGCACGCACCCGGCTGGAGCGCAAGAGCCACGTGCGCCGGCTGGAGGAAGAGTCCCCGGACGTGGAGCCCGAGTCCGTGCCCCTGCTGCCCGAGGCGCTGCAGGTGGAGCGGGACATCGCCGTGGTGCGCCAGCTCATCGCCGAGCTGCCCGAGGGCGAGGAGAAGAAGACCGTGCAGCTCTTCTACCTGGAGGGAGAGCTGTCCGCGCGGGAGATCGCCGAGAAGCTCGGCGTGGGCAAGAGCGCGGTGACCATGCGGCTCGACCGGTTCCGGGCACGAATCAAGCGGGAGCTGCTCCGGCGCGTGCTCGCCGGACGTTGGGAGTAAGGCCATGAAGCACCTCGATGCCGACACACTGCGCACGCTGGCCTCCCGGGAACCCGAGGCCGTGGCCTACTTCCGCGAGCACCTGGCCTCCCCGTGCGACACCTGTGAGGAGTTCCTCACCCAGCACCCCGGCACCGACTGGCTCGATGGCCAGGTGGATGCGCTCCTGCTCGGGCTTGCCCCGCCCCGCGAGGCTCCCCGCGACGAGGTGGGCTGGATGCGGCTGCGGCGCCGCCTGCGCGGAGGCTCTCACGCCGGGCGCTGGGCCGCGGCCGCCACGGCGCTGGCCGCCTGCCTGCTGGGTGTGGTGCTCGTTCCCCGCCTGCTCAACCCCCAGCCGAGCATTCCCACCCAGGAGCTGTATGACGGGGTGAAGGGCTCGAGCCGCATCGCCCTGGAACTGGCGGCCGTGGCCCGCAGCGCGGATGGCCAATTGCGGCGGCTGGATGCGGGGGCCGCAGTGCCCGCGGAGGACGTGCTGCTGCTGCGCTACCACGCCACTGAGGCCGGCAGCGCCCTGCTCTTTCAGCAGCGGGAGGGCGGTACTCCCGAGCTGCTCGGCAGCTTCCCGCTGCAGGCGGGGACGCATGATCTCCAGGGGCCGCAGGGGCTGGCCGGCGTGAGCCTCTCGGGTGAGGCGGGCGCGGTGACGCTGTGGCTGGTGGCCTCCGTTCCAGGTGAGGAGCTGTCGGCGGAGGAGGTCCAGCAAGCGCTGGTGGGAGGAACGCTCCGCGAGGGCAACCCGCTGTCCGTGGCCCGGTTCGACGTCTTCGTCCAGAACGGCCAGAATCCACGCTGAACCGTGAAGCGCCTCGTCCTCATGCTGCTGGGAGCCCTAGTGGCCTGCGCGGCGCCCTCCTCCCAGGAGAAGGGCGGCCTGGTGCCGCTCAAGCTCGACGAGACGGCGCTGTCCAACGCCTACGCTCCCCGGCGCATCGCCCTGCTGGTAGGCATCTCCCAGTTCCAGGATCCACAGTGGCGCAACCTCCGTTACTCGGGGAAGGACGCGACGGACCTGGCCGCCGCGCTGAAGGATCCCGCCCGTGGGCGCTTCGACCAGGTGCGCCTGCTCACCACGCCCGAGGAGACGACGCGCGCGTCCATTCTCTCGGCCGTGCGCCAGTTGCAGCAGGAGGCCACCCGGCCGGATGACGTGGTGGTGGTGTACTTCTCCGCGCACGGCACGCTGGCGCGCGACCACCAGGGCGAGCTCAAGCGCTACCTCGTCACCCGGGATGCGTCCTACCGCGCCATCTCGCAGACGGCGCTGTCCATGGACGTGCTGAAGGCGGAGTTCGACAAGCTGCCCAGCCGCCGCCGGCTGCTGGTGCTGGCCACCTGCCACAGCGGCAGCGGCAAGTCGCTCTTGCCCAAGGAGCTGGAGGCGGAGTTGGCCGGGGTGAAGTCCGGCTTCTACGCACGGCCCCTGGAGGAGTCGAGCCGCGCCTCGCTGGTGTTCGCCGCGTGTGACTGGGGCGAGACGGCCCGCGAGGACGAGGGCCTGCGCAACGACATCTACACCCACTTCCTCATCGAGGGACTCAACGGCGCGGCGGACCGCAACGCGGACGGCGCCGTCACCGCCACCGAGGCGCACGACCACGCGCGCCGCCGCACCTTCGCCTTCACCGAGGGGCGCCAGCGGCCCTCGGCGGAGATTCTGGAAGTGGGCGCCGATCCGGTGGTGCTCTCCGGCAGCATCAACCGCGTGGGCCGGCCCGAGCTGTTCTCCTACAACCCGCGGCTGGACGGCTTCACCCTCAAGGTGGACGGAGAGCCGCGCACAGAGCTGCCCGGAGGCACGGCCGTGCCGCCCGGCCGCCGCACGCTGGAGCTGACCAAGGGCGATTCGGTGCTGATGCGCCGCGAGGTGGAGATGGCCGCGGGCGACAGGCTGCCGCTGGAGCAGCTGCTGGCGGAGACCTTCCCGCGGCGCTCGCTCTCGCTGGTGGGCGGCATGTTCTCCTTCGTGGACGCGCGCAGCCGCACCGAGCTGCTGCCGGCCTCGCCCGAGCTGGCGGTGGTGCTGAGGCTGGAGGACCGGCCGCTCCAGGACTTCGGCCTGTTGCTGGACGTGAGCGGCAGCGCGGGCCGGCGCAGCCTGGCGGTGGCGCCGGGCACCGAGGTGCCCTTCGGCTACGCCACCTTCTCGTTGGGCGTGGCCATGCCCTACCTGTGGCGCTGGGAGCGGCTGTCGCTGTATGCCGGGCCGCGCGTGGCCGCTTTGTACCTGCGGCGGTCCTTCGAGGTGGAGGCTTTCACCGGTGGGCAGCAGTACTTCACCGTGAACCCGGGCGTGGTGGGTGGTGTGGTGTGGCGCCTGAGTGAGCGGTGGGAGCTGACCTCGCAGATGCAGCTCATGCTGACGTACGTGGTGGTGGACGGACAGGGCCAGGCGGTGGGCTTCACCAGCGGCTGGGCTGGAATGGGGTATCGCTTCTGATGCGCCACACACTGCACATCGCGATGGCTGTCCTCCTCGCCCTGAGCCTGGGCGGGTGTGGCGAGCTGGAGAACGACCCCTTCCGCACGGGCACCGTGCACGGCCAGCTCACCGAGAGCGACCAGAAGGTGGCGCTGGTGTCTGTGCTGGGCTCGCCCGGCCTGCGCAGCCATGTCACGAAGGAGGGCCAGTTCACCCTCGAGGACGTGCCCGCGGGCCCCGCCGAGCTGTTCATCGTCGCCTCGGCGAACCGGGCCCTGCGGGTGCCGCTCACCGTGCCAGGTGGGCAGTCCCTCTCGTTGGGCGAGCTGGTACCCCTGGAGGCCAGCTTCCTCTCCCTGCGGGTGAAGGCGCCCGAGGAGCAGGAGGTGGAGAAGGCGCAGGTGTCCCTGGTGGGCACGCCCCTGCAGCGGCTGGACCTGGACGAAGAAGGCGAGCTGCTCATCGGCCCCGTTCCCGATGGCTGCTACACGCTGATCCTCTCGCTGAAGGACGTGCCGGACGTGACCTCCGAGACGTGCGTGAGTGCGGGAGAGACCAAGGAGGTGAAGGTGAACCTCCCCGAGGGCCGCTTGCACTGCACGCCCAATGGCCAATGCTTCGAGTGCCTCGAGGACAGCCACTGCGGCACGGGCCTCACCTGCCGTGGCTTCCGCTGCGAGGGGGCTGGAGCGGTGTGCACTCCGTGTGACGGGGACTGGAAGTGCCGCTCCGGCACGAGCTGCCAGACCCTGCCCGAGGGTGGCTTTGCCTGCGTGGAGCGCTGCACGGACAGCGACGACTGCGAGGAAGGCTTCACATGCCAGGCCGGCCAGTGCCTGCCCGATACGGCCCGGTTCCAGGGCGGTTGCCCCGCCTTCCGCCGGATCGGTGCCACGTGTGAGGGGGACGCGCGTTGCCGGAGCCTGGGGCTCGTCGACGGGCTGTGTGCCGCGGGGGTTTGTACCTACCCGTGCACCTCAGACCACGAGTGCCCGGACTCCTTCTCGTGCGAAGCGTCCACCGCCGGCACGGTGTGCCAGCCGCACGAGTAAGTCCGGCCGGCTCACGGCGCGAGGAGCAACCCGTTCTCGGTGCACTCCCGCAGCGCCTGCTGGACCACCTCTTCCGCCACGCCCGTGGCCGCCACCACGTCCCGGGGCGTGAGGCACTCCAGGGCCATCTTCACCGCCAGCAGCGCCCGCTCGTTGCCCGCCATGAACCACGTGCGCAGCTGCTCCGGGTGCCGCCACAGCAGCACCATCTCCTCGCCCGGCTCCGGCGTGGGGCCCTGGCCCTTCGAGTGAATGTAGGGCACCAGCCGGAACGGGTGCTGGAGCACCGTGAGCGTCGGGTTCACGGTGAGCCGCTCCACCCGTGGCGGCACCTGCTCCTGCGAGACGTACACCGCCCAATCGGCCCACTCGAAGCGCGCCAGCGCGGGCACGAACTCCGGCAGCCCCCGGGCCGCCGTCACGTCCGCCAGGAAGCCCGGAAAGCCCTCGCCCATCCGGTTCATCTCGTAGTGCCGGCCCGGCCGCGTGGCGTCGTAGTCACGCACCAACTCCGTCCAGCGCTCCGCCGTCACGCTCGCCACCGTCAGCGGGAAGAGCTTCTCCAGCGTCGAGCGCACGTGGTAGCGCACGAAGTCCCCGTAGATCGCCACCCGCCCGGGCGCCGCATCCCACCCCGGGTGCTCCGCGCGCAGGCGCTGCAGCCCGCCCGGCGCCGCGAGGTAGGCATCCATCGAGTCGAAGAAGGACTTCAGCCCCGGCTTCATCGCGCCACCTCCCCCATCGCCCCGCGCGCCAGGTCCGCCTGGTCCAGCACCGCCTCCATCGACGGGATGTCCTGATCCCACTCGATCAACGTGGACACCGGCCCGGTGCGCTTCAGCACGTAGCGGTACAGCTCCCACACCTCGTCGCAGACCTCCGCGCCGTGCGTGTCGATGATTACGTCCTCGCGGCGGAAGTGCCCCGCCAGGTGAATCTGCACCACCCGCTCCATGGGCAGCGCATCCAGGAAGGCCTTCGGGTCATACCCGTGGTTCTGCGCGTTGACGTAGACGTTGTTCACGTCCAGCAGCAGGCCACAGTCGGCCTGCTCGGCCACGTGCCGCAGGAAGTCCGCCTCGGCCAGCGTGCCGCCCGGCATCCGCGCGTAGTAGCTGGGGTTCTCCAGCAGGAAGGGCCGCCCCACCCGCTCCACCACCTCGCGCACCCGGGGCACCACGTGCTCCACCGCCTCTTCGTTGAAGGGCAGCGGCAGCAGGTCGTGCAGGTACACCCCGCCCAGCCGCGAGTAGCACAGGTGATCCGAGAAGAACGGCGAGTCCAACCTGCGCACCAACGCCGTGAGCCGGGTGACGTAGTCCTCGTCCAGCGCGTCCGGCCCGCCGATGTTGAGCCCCACCCCGTGCGGCAGCACCTTCCAGCGCTCGGCACAGGCGTCCAGCACGCGCTGCGCACGCCCTCCCAGCGTCAGGAAGTTCTCGGGGATGATCTCCAGCCAGTCCACCGTGCGCTCGGTGAGCGGCAGCGTCTCGTAGAACTCGCGCCGCAGGCCAATGCCCGCCCCGAGTGATGTCAGCCCATGCCTCTGCGCGTAGCTCTTGGACACCGGAAACTCCTAAGCCTGAAACAACACGGGCGGCGGGAAGTGCTCTTCCCACCGCCCGGAGATTCACCAGCGGATGCTTACTTCTTGGTGCTGCAGGAACCGGCGCCGCACGAACCGGCCTCGCCCTTCTGCTCGGTCGGGGCCGCCTTGTCACCAGCGCAAGAAGCCGCCGCGCCGGTGGCCGCCTTGTCACCGCCACACGACGCCTGGGCGCCCTGGGTCTCGGTGGTCGCGGAGCCCTCGGCCGCCTTGTTGGACGCACAGCCGGTGGCCAGCGCGCCGAGAGACAGGGTACCCACGATAGCGGCAAAAGCCTTGACGTTCATCGAATGCTTCCTTTCGGGACTGCGTTGGGGGGTACTGCACTGCGTACTACCGTTACTGCGGGGACTGCATGCGGTACTGCTACAGCTTGAACTGCGTCGAGCCCCAGGCGTCGACGCTGACCTCGGCCACCTCTCCCACTTTGAGGATCAGCGCCTCGGTGCGCTTGATGCCATAGGCCTCGAGCGGAATCTTGAACTTGGCGCGAAGGCGCAGCAGGTCTCCGGCCGCGCGGTTCTTCGTCTCCGCGCTCTCCTTGAACAGCATCGCGGTCACCTCCACGGGCTCCTCGCGCGTCACGCCCTTGATGGTGAACTTGCCCTGGGCGTTGATCTTCAGCGGCTTGCCCGGCTCGAGCGGCCCGGGCAGCGCCACATCCTTGAACTCGAAGACGATCTCCGGGTGCTTCGCCGCGTCCAGCCAGCGATCATTCTGCAGGTGGCCGTCACGCGCCTCGTTGCCCGTCTTGATCGTGTTCACCGGCACCGTAAAGCGCCCGGAGGCCTTGGTGCCCTGCACCGTCGCCGTGCCCTTGACGGAGTTGGACAGCCCGTTGATGACCTCCAGCGGCGCATCCAGCATCAGCGACACGGTGTCGCGGCTGAGGGAGTCATTGAAGTTGAACGTCTGCGAGGAGGGAGCCGGGGCCTGCTGCGCGCTCGCGGCCAGGGGCAGGAGCACGGCGACCCACATCACGGCGCGACGGGTGAACATGACAACCTCTCTACGGAACCGGAAGCGTTGTGGATGCATGGTCTACGCACGAGCACCCGCAGCAGTTACACGCCAGAATTTCCTCTCGCGTTCATTACTGGGCACTCCTGACGCGGGATCCGTACAGTGCCTCACGCACCGCACTGTCCTGGGCCGGTTGCAGCTTGACTCCGCCCGAAGTGGCCGTCACGCCCAGGTCTTCTAACAAACCTCCGAGTCCAGCAAAAGCAGACTCGCGCAGTTCTCTCGCCAGCAGCGCCTCGAAGAGGGGGCGCCCTGCGACGGAGTCCACGGCGGCACTGTAGGCTTTCATGGTGGTGGTACTGCCTTGGACTGCAAGTAGCTCCAGCACGTGCTCCAGCCCGCGCTGGTTGCCGGTGGCCCGCCGCAGCTCCACGTCCAGGCGCAGAGCGAAGTAAGCGCCGACCCAGTAGATGCCGGGCGGATCATTCTCGTCGATCATCTCCTGCGTCGTGCGCCCGGAGGACTGGGCCTTGCCAAGCTCGAAACCCCGCAGCAGCTCGTGCCAGGCCTGCTCCGGCGTCAGCCGGCCCGAGCGCGCCCTGGCCACCTCCGTGTAGTAGGTGGCCAGGCCTTCAGTGATCCACCGGGTGGAGGTGGGCGGTTTGAAGGGGGGATGCGTCAGGTGCAGCATCTCGTGGATGGCCACCCAGTCCCCCTGGAAAGAAGAGGGCTCGGCGTCCTGCCCAACCAGCAGGGCGATGCTCGGGGCCGAGCTCCACATCACCATGCCGAACAGATCGGCCTCCTCGCGGCCCGGCACGGGGTAGATGAGCACGGTGACGCGCGGGTACGGGAAGGCGGGCCGCACCGTGCGCACCTCCTCCGCCGTGCGCCGCAGCCAATCGCACAGCTGCCCATCCTTCATGTGCGTCATCTCGCCGAGGATGCCCACCTGCAGCGCCACATCCGGCAGCACCACCTCGCAGCGCCGCCCGCCGAAGCCGTGGAAGCCCGAGTCCACCAGGTCATCCCCCCGGAGCTGGTACATGCCCCCCGGCCCCCGCCGCCATGGCAGCAGCGCGTTCACCCCCTGAACGGAGAGTTCCACGCGCAGGTCCGGCGACGCCACCCGGGGACGGATCAGCCAGGTCCGCCCGGTGATGAGCCGCGCTTCGCCGTGGGGCAGGCCGGCGAAGAAGTCCGCACCGCGCCGGCGCACGAGCGCGTCCAGCGCGAAGCGGTAGCGAAGAAAGCGCGTGCCCTTTGGCACCTCGATGCCGTCGCGCTCCACCGGCAGCTCCACCACCTCGCCCGACTCCTTGTGGGCAAAGACCGTCTGCACGCCTCCGTGCTGCGTGAAGAGGAAGTCTCGCGGCGCCCCGCTGACGAGCACCACCTCCACCTCGAGCGCGTGCTCGGGCTCGCGCTCGTAGGTGACGTTGTAGCGCAGGGCCGCGGGATGCTCGGCGGGCCGGTGCGGGCGCACCGCCTGCAACTGACAGGCGCTCAGGCCCGCCGTGAGCACCAGGCACCACAGTCTCGCCATGGTGGGCATGGGAACCCTCACCCCGTCCCTCTCCCGAAGGGAGAGGGGCTCTTGGCTAGAACAGGTGCAGCACCAGCCCGCTTCGCAGCTTCGGCTCGAACCACGTGGACTTGGGCGGCATGATCTCCCCCGCATCCGCGATGGCCATCAGCTGCTCCAGGCCCGTCGGGAACATCGAGAAGGCCACCTTGTACGCGCCCTCGTCCACCAGCCGCTCCAGCTCCTCCATCCCGCGGATGCCGCCCACGAAGTGGATGCGCGCGTCCTTGCGCGGATCGCCAATGCCCAGCACCGGCTCCAGCACGTTCTTCTGCAGGATCGTCACATCCAGCACGCCCGTGGGCGTCTGCTCGAACGTGTCCGGCTTCGCCGTGAGCTGGTACCAGGACTTGCCCAGGTACATGCCGAACTGGTGCACCTGCGTGGGCTTCTTCTGCGGGCCCTTCTTCACCTCGAAGCGCTCGCCCAGCCGCTGCAGCAGCTGCTCCGGCGTCAGCCCGTTCAGATCCTTCACCACCCGGTTGTAGTCGAGGATCTGCATCTGATCGTGCGGGAACACCACCGCCAGGAACCGGTCGTGACTGCCCGCCTGGCCCCGCTGTTTGCGCAGTGCGTGCACGCGCGAGGCCGCCGCCGAACGGTGGTGCCCATCCGCGATGTACAGCACCGGCACCGCGCGAAACGCCTCCTGCAGCCGCTCATTGAGGTCGCCGCGCACCACCCAGAAGGTGTGGCTGATGTCGTCCTCGGTGGTGAAGTGGTACTCGGGCCTGCCCCGGGTGCCCTCCTCCACCAGCTGGCCGATGGCCGCCGACGCCCGGTAGGTGAGGAACACCGGCTCGTCATTGCCACCCAGCACGTCCACGTGCTTGGTGCGGTCGTCCTCCTTGTCCGCGCGCGTCAACTCGTGCTTCTTGATGAGCCCCTGGTCGTACTCGTCCACGCTCGCCGCGGCCACCACGCCCGTCTGCACGTGCGGGCCCATCTTCTGGCGGTACAGGTAGAAGGACGGCTGCGCGTCCTGCACCAGCCGGCCCTTCTCCTGGAAACGCTCCAGGTTCTTGCGGCCCGCCGTGTACACCACGTCCGCGTGCTCGTCCGTGCCGGGCGGCAAGTCGATCTCCGGACGCGAGATGCAGAAGAAGCTGTGCGGGTTGCCCAGCGCGTACTGACGCGCCTCCTCGGTGTTCACCACGTCGTAGGGAGGCGCCACGATCTGCAGCACCAGGTCCTTCGGAGGGCGAACACCTCGAAAGGGGCGAAGTTCAGCCAAGGGAGTCACTCCAGGTCAGGGTCCGAGCCCCACAGGCTGGCCCAAAGATCCTGGCGACGCGAGCACCTTCTTTTTTTCATGGCGCACCGTGTCAGTAAAACGTTGACAAGTGCGGTCAAAGGTGGAGGCTCCCTCCTCCGTGCTCCCATGTACGAACCCTGTACATTCCTACAAAATCCAGGCGTTGAACGTTATGGGACTGTGCAGGGGGGCGCTGTCCGTTGCCCCCGAGACAGGGGCGCGGCTCCCGCGAAACGTTGATTGCAAATCGGTAAATCGGTTTGCACAGTGCCGTCCGCATGGGCGGCGCGGGCCTGGGAGTGCCGCTCTGTGGGACAGGGAATGAACGAGAACGCACTCAACGCGAACGTGGGCCTGAAGCTGAGGGGCCTGCGGCTGGCGCGAAACATCAAGCAGACGGATGCGGCCAAGGACCTGGGCGTGTCTCCGGCGTACCTGAACCTCATCGAGAAGGGGAAGCGGGTGATGCCCTTCCCGCTGCTGTGGAAGGCGCTGCGCTACTTCGATCAGGACCCTGAGCAGTTCATGTCCACGCTGGGTGAAGGCCGGGTGGACGAGGCGCTGGCGAAGCTGCTCGACGAGCCGCTGCTCAAGAGCCTGGACATCGACTCCGAGTCGCTGCAGAGCCTGTCGGCGGAGCCGAAGCTGGCCGGCACGGTGGCGGCGCTGTTCAACCTCTACAAGAACACGCGCACCCAGCTGGAGAACGTGCTGGCGCAGCTGTCCGCGGAAGAGCGGGCCCGGGCGCAGGCGCCCAATGGGAACGACGCCAGCCAGGGCATGCGGCTGGACTACTCGCCCTTCGACGAGGTGAGTGACTTCCTGGAGTCGCACCGCAACTACTTCCCCGAATTGGAGGAGCAGGCGGACGCGCTGCGGCGGGACTTCAAGCTCGAGCGGCTGCTGACCAGCTCTCAGCTCGTGCGCCTGCTGGAGGAGCGGCTGGGCTATCGCGTGAGCTTCGAGAAGGCTCCGAGCGGCTCGTCGGTGGTGCGGCGGCTGGACCGGGAGGAGCAGCGCCTGACGC
Organism: Myxococcaceae bacterium; assembly: GCA_036389955.1. GTDB lineage: Bacteria > Myxococcota > Myxococcia > Myxococcales > Myxococcaceae > DATHBR01. The sequence continues at coordinate 3,352 of DASVVJ010001171.1, read as the reverse complement.
TGTCGCCGGACCTGACGGAGCAGCCGCTGAAGTTCCAGTTGGCGGCGTCCATCGGCCTGCTGCTGATGGACCAGGAGAAGCTGGTGGAACGGATTGTCGGCGGCAGCCGCACGCGACACGCGGAGACACAGCGGCTCATCAAGGTGAACCTGGCCAACTACTTCGCCGGCGCGCTGATGCTGCCCTACGGGGACTTCTTCAAGGAAGTGGAGCGCACGCGCTACGACGTGGAGCTGCTCAAGAGCATCTTCGGCACCACGTACGAGACGGTGGCGCACCGGCTGTGCAACCTGTCGGATCCGAAGCGTCAGGGGCTGCCGTTCCACTTCCTGCGCTCGGACATCGCGGGCAACATCTCCAAGCGCTACAGCGGCACGGGGCTGAAGTTCGCCTCGGGCGGCGGCTCGTGCGGCAAGTGGGCGGTGCACCTGGCGTTCCTCAACCCGGGCCAGCTCACGCGGCAGTACTCGATGATGCCGGACGGCACGGCGTACTTCTGCTTCGCCAAAGTGCAGCTGCAGCCCATCGAGGGTTCCATTGTGAAGGGCACGGCGTACTCGATTGGTCTGGGTACGCACGCGGAGAACGCGAAGTACCTGGCGTACGGCCTGCCGACGAACGATCTGCGCAAGGACGCGGTGGCCACGGGGATTACGTGCCGCTTCTGCGAGCGCACGGACTGCAACCAGCGGGCGGCAGCGAGCTACCGGTTCGCCTTCGCGTTCGACGAATACACCAAGAAGGACTGCTTCTTCTCGCCGCTGCTGGTGCACGAGGCGGGCAAGGGGGAGCGGGGGTCGGATGCCCGTCAGGAACTGCTGGACAAGCAGGCCCGGCGCCGCAACAAGGGGGGCGAGAGCTGAAGGAGCTTTTTGCCGATGACCCCGACGGATACCGAACGCGCCCACATTCTCGCCACCCTCCAGAAGCAGCGTGACGCGCTGGCCGCGCTGCGCATCACCGGCAGCCCGGCGGAGATTGGCCAGGGGCTGATTCAGATGGCCGAGCTGCACGGCATGCTGGAGGACCACGCCGCGAGCCGGAGCAGCTACGAAGAGGCGCTGGAGCACTTCCAGAAGGCAGGGAACAAGGCCGGCCAGGCGCAGGCGCTGTACGGGCTGGGCGTGGCGCGCGCGCAGTTCGAGGACCACAAGGGCTCGATCGAGCGCATGGCGCAGGCAGCGATGCTCTACAACGAGGTGAAGGACCGGGAGGGCGAGGCGCTGTGCCGGGCCTGCATCGGCGAGTCACTGCGGGCGCTGGGGCACACGGATGGCGCGGAGGAGAAGTACCAGGAGGCGCTGATCCTGTTCCGGCAGACGCGTAACCCGGAGCGGGTGGCGGCGCTGCTGATGGATCTGGGCGACATCCGCATGGAGGCCGGGGACTACAAGAAGGCCCGGGAACGCTTCCTGGAGGCGCTGACGCTGCTGGAGCACAGCGAGGATCCGGAGCCGCTGGCGCAGTGCCAGCTCCTGCTGGGCGAGTCAGAGGGGCTGTTGGGCAACCACGAAGCAGCGCGCCCTCACCTGCTCGAGGCGGTGGCGCTGTACGAGCAGCTGCACGACCACGTCTTCGAGGCACGGGCGCGGTGGGACCTGGGGTTGTCCTGCTACTACCAGCAGGACTGGCCTGCGGCGCGTACGCAGTTTGAAGCGCTGATTCCGCTCTACGAAGAGCAGGGACGCGCGGACGAGCTGGCCAAGGTGAAGAACGTGCTGGCGCACTTCACCGCGCGCGGCGTGTGAGCCCTGCTGCAACCGGACACTGCCCTACTGCCTCTGGATGAGAACTCTGCGTGGGCTGGCCCTAATTGATCAGGGACAGCCTCCTCCTTTCCCGAGAGCACGAGAGACGAGGCAGTATGCAGGAGCAAAACATTGAAAGAGAAAACACAAAGCGACTTGGCATCTTGGGAAAGAATTGAGCGATTAATTCAAGACGGGGCTCAAGAATCGTCCTACCTTGACTTCAAGGAAGAGCCTTATGCGCACCCCAACAAGTCCCCGGAAAAAAAGAAGAAAGACAAGCTTGAACTACGCCGGGACATGACTGCCTTCTCCAACGCAGCAGGCGGCGCTATCGTTCTGGGAATTAGGGAAAACGATATGGGCCAAGCCGTACAGATCGTGCCCGTCGAAAACCTGAGAGCCTCCGAAAGCTTTGTAACGGAAGTTCTAAGTCACGAGGTTTCTCCACCTTTCGAAGGTGACCTTGATGTGCGTATCCTCCGAGATCCTAAGGATTCAACGCGCGCGGTCATTGTAATCGAAGTTAGTCAGGCGCGCCCTGGGAGTCCACGGGCCGTGATCAACGACGACCTCGTTGAGTTTTGGATCCGCGAGGGTAAAAGCAAGCGCCCAATGACGTATGCTCAAATCGAGCAGGACTTCCATGGCGACCATGCTGCAGAAGAGAACCGGCGCATAGATGCCCAAGCTAAGTCGGCCGTTCTGAGAATCCAGCATCGGCTTGAGCGAAGCAAGATTAGCTGGCCAGAAATTCGGGCGCTCTTAGAAGAACTGGAGGAGTATGCTGTCGAGTATCCCTATGGATTTACTGTAAAAGAAGCGGTTCTTTACGCAGCGCATACACCGTTTGATTTTGCTCGCGTGGGCGTTCCGTACGACGTTGCGGAGCATGGTTTCGAGTTGATTCGTAAGATTCTGCCCATGCATTCTCTTGTAAGCAAAACCAGGCCACTGGCAACACAGGAGGTTGCTCTACTTCAGTATGCCGCGTCCAAGGCAGTAGACCTGATTTACGAGGCCACACGCTATTTGCACGACATCATTCTGATCAACGTAGGAGCAAAATTACTTCACAACATCCTCCGGTTTGCGCACCTCAACGATCTTCAAGACCTCAAGCACAAAGTACTAACAGGCTTCGAAGAGCGCATTGCGTGGGTCGAAAGAGATAAAGTCAAAGGCGGAGCAAGGCTGCTTCAGTTTTACAAAAATGACGCACTTACGCTTCCAGATGATGACCTCTGTGAGTTTCCAAAGGAACTCCGCTGGCTCATTTGGCACTCGCCTACCAAATTACCCGAGGATTACAGCCAGCAAGAGAAATGAGGCGCAGGAATGAAAGCCTCAGGAGTTTGTGACTCTTCACGATCTTCATCTTTTTGAGGGCAAGGCAGCGCGGGAGCGCCTCTGCTGTATCTTGTTCGGAACAGCCTTCCTAGGTGTCTTCCGCTGGACCTTTCTTTTCCCAGCCTTACGTGGCTTTGCTTCAGACACGACCTCACGCATCTCGTCGTTGAACCGCTTGATGAACACCATCGCATTCATGAGCGAGTCCACGGGACCTTGACCGAAGATAGGCGTGACCTTCGTCAGATATCCCT
>DASVVJ010001170.1:0-2735 GCA_036389955.1 Myxococcaceae bacterium | reverse complement strand
CGGTGGCTCGCTCTTCGAGGAGGGCCAGGAGGAGGCGCGCGATGCCCTCAAGGATCTGCTGCCCGAAGAGCCCGCCACGGTGCTGGTGTGCACCAGCGCTCCCGCGGCGCCGCCTCCGCCTGGCTTCGACCGGGGCCGGCTGCGCGGCCTCATCGACGAGGCCAAGCCCACCTTTGCCGCCGCTGACCTGTCGCGCTGCATCGACATGGCGGCGCGCTCCCTCGAGGACAGCCCCATGGCGGGCAAGCGCCTGGTCATCGTCTCGGACATGACGGCCGCCGCCTTCCGGCTGGAGGCCCCGCCGCCCTCGGTGAAGGACCCCACCGGCAAGCTGGTCCGCCCCGAGGTGGTGCTGCGCGATGTGGCCTCGGGCAAGGAGGCGCTGCCCAACCACGCCCTGGTGGACCTGAAGATTGAACCCGCGCTGCAGGCGGGCCCGCGCGCCTTCCAGTTCACCTTCACGGTGAAGAACTTCGGCCCCGAGCCCATCAAGGACCTGGAGGCCGGCGTGCGCGTGGGAGAGACCGCGCTGGCCAAGGGCTTCGTGGATGTGCCCGCCAACGGCACCGCGCAGAAGACGCTCACCGTGCGCTTCCCCCAGGGCGGCACCGTGCAGGGCGCGGTGACGCTGGCCGCGGACGCGCTACCGCCGGATGACCAGCGGTCCTTCGTGCTGCCGGTGCCCAAGGCGCTCAAGGCGCTGGTCATCAACGGCTCGCCCCACGCCACGCGCTACCGCGACGAGGCCTTCTTCGTCGAGGCGGCCCTGTCCGCTCCGGGCTCGCCGGTGGAGGCCTCCGTGCGAGACGCGGAGGCGGGCCTGCGCGAGGACTTCTCCACGTACGACCTGGTGCTGCTGCTCAACGTGCCGGCGCCTTCCAAGGAGGACGCCGCGCGGCTGGCCTCTTTCGTGGATGCGGGTGGCGGCCTCTTCGTCAGCATGGGTGACCAGGTGGATCCGGACGCGTACAACGGCCGCCTCGGGCCGCTGCTGCCCCGGCCCATGCGCGTGGTGCGCACCAGCGTGGAGCGCGAGGATCCGGACGCCGAGACCAAGTCGGCGAAGCTGGCGCAGGTGCAGGTGGAGCACCCGCTCTTCTCGCCCTTCACCGGCCGCGCCGAGGAGGGCTTGGTGGGGGCCCGCTTCTACCGTTACATGCTGCTGGAGGCGGACAGCCCCGGAGCCGCCGCCGGGGCCAGCCAGGTGCTGGCCACCTATGAGGATGGCGCGCCCGCGGTGGCGGTGGCCCGGCGGGGCAAAGGGCGCGTGGCGCTCTTCACCAGCACGGTGGATCGCGACTGGAGCGACTTCGCCATCCGCACCAGCTTCCTGCCGCTGATGCAGCGCTTCGCCGCGTACCTCACCGGCTCGCTGGAGGAGCGCGAGGAATTGCGCGTGCGCGTGGGCGAGTCGGTGACGCTGCGGCCGGAGTCCGGCCAGGTGCTCTCCGCGGTGCGCGCTCCGGACGGCGTGGAGGTGCCGGTGAAGGCCCAGCAGGACGGCACGGTGGTGGCCGGCCCCCTGGGTGAGCCGGGCGCCTACGCGGTCCTGGACAAGGACGGCAAGCCGCTGCCCGCCCTGGGCTTCGCGGTGACGCTGGATCCAGCCGAGAGCGACATGACGCGCGTCCCTTCGGACACGCTCACCGCCTACTTCGGCGAGGAGACGGTGAAGGCCTCGAGCGGTGATGCCGAGCGGCCCAAGGTGCCGCTATGGACATGGCTGATCGTCGCCGCGTGCGCCGCCTTCTTCCTGGAAGGCACCCTGCTGCGCAGGTAGCCGGCCAGCCGGCGCGCCCTACCTCAGCCGTGAGGGTTGGGCAAGAAATGAGGGCGATCAGCCAGGCAGGCGACTTGCGAGTCGTTGAGTACTGGTAGCCCCGCCGAAATCGGCTCGGAGGGGCTTCCAGGGTGGTGTTATGCCACGAGCTGGAACCGAGCACCGTGGCAACGCGCGAGCCTCCAGGGGTAGAGCCGTCCATGATCGTGGCCCCCTCGGCCATGACCGAGCCGTCACGTCCCAGCGTCCTCCCGCCCATGCCTCCGCCCTCGGGGATGCACCGCCTGACGGCGTCGCCCCTGGGCAGGTACGCTGGCTCGGTGCTGATCGTCGGGCTGGCGACGGCGCTCCAGGGGCTGCTCTGGCCCTTCATGTCGAGTTGCCCGCTGCTGTTCTTCTACGGGGCGGTGATCCTGGCGGCCTGGTGGGGGGGCTGGGGCCCGGGGCTGCTGACCGCTGGCCTGTCGCTCCTGTCGGCCAACTACTACTTCCTGCCGCCTCTCCACTCCCTCGAGGCCAGCGCTGGGGATGTGCTGACCCTGGGCATCTTCGGCCTGCTGTCCCTGCTGGTGATCCGGCTGAACGTGGCGCTGCGCAGGACCCATGCCGAGCGGGCCCGGCTGCTGGAGCGCGAGCGCGCCGCCCATGGCGAGGCGGAGACCGAGCGGGCCCGGCTCCACGCCTTGCTGATGCAGGCCCCTGCTTGCGTGGCCCTGCTGCGCGGGCCGCAGCACGTGTACAGCCTGTCCAATCCACCTTACGACACGCTGATGGGCAAGCGCGCCCTGCTGGGGAAGCCGGTGCGCGAGGCGCTCCCGGAGACCGAGGCGCAGGGCTTCCCGGCGATTCTCGACCGTGTCTACTCCACCGGAGAGCCCATCACCGCCCCAGAGCTGCCGCTGAGGATCCACCAGGCGAACGGCTCCGAGCAGGAGCTGCTGGTGAACTTCACGTT
>DASVVJ010001169.1:0-1586 GCA_036389955.1 Myxococcaceae bacterium | reverse complement strand
GCGCTACCCCACCAAGCCCATCCGCTACGTCGTGCTCACCCACTTCCACTATGACCACTCGGGCGGCCTGCGGACGTTCCTCGCCGAGGGCAATGTGACCGTGCTGGTACACAACATCAGCGCTGGCTTCGTCGAGGAGGTGCTCGAGCGGCCGCACACCGTGGCGCCGGATCGGTACGAGCTCAACAAGGTGCCCGTCACCGTCAGGGCCGTCTCCACGCTGGAGCGGCTGACCGACTCCGCGGGCAAGGTGGTGGAGTTGCACAAGGTGGCCACCAGCCACTCTGAGGACATGCTGGTGGTCTACGTGCCCGAGACGAAGCTGCTGCTCGAAACGGACCTCTTCATCCCCAACCCCTACACCAATGGGCAACCGGGCTTCGGACGCTACGCCACCTGGTCGGGTGAGCTCTACGACGAGGTCGTGCGGCTGGGCCTGCCGGTGGAGGCAATCGCCAGCGGCCACGGCCAGGGCACTGCCACGCTGGAGCACCTGAGGATCGCTGGCGGGAAGTAAGCGGGACCCTGGTTTGGACTGGGCAGGGGCTCCTCCACCCTCAGATGGCCGCCTGCTCGGTGACCTCTCGTGTGACAGCCACAATCTGGCCCCGCCGGAGAACCTCTTCTACACTCCTGTATCAGCGCCCATGCGAACCCTCTTCCCCCTGCTCTGCCTGGCGGCCCTGCTGGCCGCTCCGCTCGCCTCCGCCTCCGTCACCTACCAGGTGAAGAACCGCCGCATCGAGCCGCGGCAGACGCTCGCTCAGGCGCTTCATGACGCGGCGCTTCCAGACGCGCAGGTCGAGGCCATCATCTCCGCGCTGGAGGGCGTGTTCGACTTCCGCAAGTCGCGCCCCGGCGATCAGCTGCGGCTGGTGATGCGAGACGGGGTGCTGGACTTCTTCGACTACCGCCAGAGCGGGGTGGACGAGTGGCAGGTGCGCCGCGACGGCGAGAAGTACGTGGGCAGCAAGCGCACCATCGAGGTGGAGAAGCGCGTGGAGCTCGTCTCGCTGGAGATCTCCACCTCGCTGTACGAGGCGGCGCTGGCGGCGGGCGAGGATCCGGGCATTGGCGTGGTGCTGGCGGACGTGTTCGCCTGGGACATCGACTTCTACCGGGACACGCGCAAGGGCGATAAGGCGCGGGCGCTGGTGGAGAAGTTCGTCTCCAAGGGCCGGGTGCTGCGCTACGGCGAGGTGCTGGCGGCGGCGTACGAGGGCGGGCTGGTGGGCACCAAGCGGGTGTTCCGCTACCAGCCACCGAAGGAGCAGGCCAACTACTTCCAGGAGGACGGCTCGAGCGCGCGCAAAACCTTCCTCAAGAGCCCGCTGAAGTTCGCGCACGTGACGAGCGGCTTCGGCTCGCGCATTCACCCCACGCTGAAGTACCTGAAGAACCACAACGGCGTGGACTACGGCACGCCGATTGGGACTCCGGTGTGGGCGGTGGCGGACGGCACGGTGACGAAGGTGGGCGACACGGGCGCGGGCGGCAACACCGTCTGCGTGCGGCACACCAACGGCTTCGAGACGTGCTACCTGCACCTGTCCAAGTACGGGGCGGGCGTGCGCACGGGCTCGCGG
>DASVVJ010001168.1:0-5288 GCA_036389955.1 Myxococcaceae bacterium | reverse complement strand
CAAGGCGTGCCCCAGCAGCATGGGCCGCGCGACCTCCCACGTGCTGGTGCTGCTCACCGTCAGGGCGGCGGCGGCGATCTCCTCGGCGGCGGCGATGATCGCGGCCGTTCCCAGCAGCGCCACGGCCACCACGACGACCCGATCCCGCGCCAGCGGTCCCACCCAGGCCTCCAGGAGCGCCGAGCCATCCAGCGCCAGCGCCGCGATGCCGCTGGTGACCAGCCCTCCCAGGACCGCTGTCCCCAGCCGCATTGCCCCGGGGCGGCCCTCCGGATCGCCCAGGCGATGGAGAAGCCACACACTGGCCTGCTTGGCCAATGAGAAGAGCTGATCGACGCAGCGGGAGGCGACCTGGTAGGCGCCCACCGCGCTCAGGGGCAGGTAGGCCGAGAGAATGAGGATGTCTGCTCTCAGCGCCGCCGCGACCCCGACATTGATGGCGAGGGCGGCCATGCCCTGGCGAAAGGCGTCCTGGACCTCGGAGGCCTCTCTCGGCCAGCCCGGACGAAGTTCGAGGCCCGGGGAGAGCTGCCTCGCGGCTCGGGTGAGAAGCGTGGCCTCGAGGATGGTGCCCACGAGTACGCCCATGGCCGGCGCGAGCAGTGAAGGGGAGAGGGCCAGCCCCGCCGCGGTCAGCGCGACCTGGACCGTCGAGGCGGCTGCCCGGGCCCAGGCGAGCGAGCTGAAGGCTCCGCGCATCAGAAGGAGCGAGCGAAGCGGTGCCACGAGCGAGCCCAGGAGCCCTGCCGCGAGGGTGGGGAGCACGGCGTGGGTGAACTCGGCCTGAAGCGTGCCCAGCTCTGCCGGCAGGCGAAGCAGCAGCAGATAGGCACCCAGGCTCATGCAGGGGCACACGATGAGGACAACCCCCATCGTCAGGCGGATGAGCCTGTGCGTGACGGCATCGTCCGGCCGGGCCGCTGCGCGCTGCACGGCGATGCTGAGCCCGAGATCCGAGAGCCCCACGAGAAAGCCCGTCGTTCCCAGCAAGGCCCAGGCGCCCAGCCCCTCCGGTCCCAGGGTGCGCACCACCAGGGAGATCGTGAGCAGCCCCGCAACGGTCTGCGCTGCATGCCTGGCGCACACCGAGAGGAAGTCGGCGGTCATCGCCAGGGGGGAACTGTCACGCGCCATCGTCGCTGCAACGCCTGTGCAGAGCACATGCCGACCGTCCTCCCCTCTATTTCCCTGGGGGGCGGCCATCGGCTCGTCTCAGGTGTCTCAGACTGAGATGAGAAAGGTCTCCCGATGAGGCAGAGGAGCTCTAATCCCCAGGACACGGTTGTGGCGCGGAACCCTCACCCCAGCCCTCTCCCGAAGGGAGAGGGGAGGTGTGCAACCTCCATGTCCAGGGGCTTAGGGGCGAGAGCGCGCTGCTGGTCTGGGAATTGCCTGGCAGGTGGACATGACCAGAACAGCGGGGGACGGGCGGCGCGTGGTCCACGTCCTGCGCAAGTACGACCCACGGGAGTGGGGGGGCACGGAGACGCATGTCGTGGAGGTGACGCGGCACCTGGTGCAAATGGGCTGGGGCTGCGAGGTCCACGCCCCCCGGGGGCCCACGTCACCGGATCGCTCGCTGGATCCCCGCGTCCGGATGGTGCGCTACCGGAGCTTCAACCCCTTTCTGGGAGCAGCGGGCAAGCGGCAGGCCTTGCGCTCCAACGCGGGCAATCTGGTGACGCTCGATGAGCCCATCCGCCTGATTCGCGATCGGGGTGCTTCCCTGGCGCACCTTCACACGGCGGGGCGTATCGGGGGCGCCGTGCGGACCGCCATGCGGTTCACGGGCAGGCCTTATGTCGTCTCCGTCCACGGGCCCCTGCTCGCGAGGCGCGCGTGGCTGGAGGCGGAGATGTCGCGGCGCCTCTCGGGGCTCGTCGACCTCGGCCGGCCTTTCGGAGCGCTTCTGGGCGCCCGCCGTGTGCTGCACGACGCCGCGCGAGTGATTGTCTTCAATGAAGAGGAGCGCCAGGCCTTGAGCGAACTCATCGGTCCTCGCGTGGTCCGCCTCGAGCAAGGGGTCAACCGCGAACGCCTGCGGTCCGGTTGCGTCGATCGTGCGCGCCAGCGGTGGCCGCGGTGGGCTGGCCAGCCGATCGTGGCTGTCATCGGACGGCTGCATCCGCAGAAGAACCAGTTGCTCGCCGTGCGCGCCTTCGCCCGAGGTGCCCCCGCTGATCATCACCTGGTCCTGGCTGGAGCCGTGGTGGACCCCGTCTACCGGGCCGCTGTGGAGCGGGAGCTTGCCGAGTGCGGAGTGGCGTCCCGTGCCCATGTGCTGGGGAACCTGGACCCTGAGGTGGAGATCCCGGACCTGCTCGCACTGGCGAAGCTCGTCATGGTGCCTTCGGAGCACGAGGCGTTCGGGCTCATCGTTCTGGAAGCCTGGGCCGCGGATTGCCCGGTGCTCGCCGGAGTGCGTTCCGGGCTGGCGGACCTCGTCCAGGCCATCGGGGAGGAGGGGCTCAGCGTGCCGACCCTCGAAGTCGAAGCGTGGGCCGCCATGCTGCGCCAATGCCTGTCCAGCCCCGCGCGGCTGCGGGCTTCGGCCGAGGCAGGGGCCGCCCTCGTGCGCAGGCGCTTCACCTGGGAAGCCGTCACCCAGCGGCTGCATGACATCTATCAAGCCGTCCTCGAGCAGAGGCACATGCCATGAGGAGACGGGCGCTCCTGCGCAGGGCTTCCCAGGAACTGCTTCGCTCCGCGATGGAACGCCTGGCCACGCCTCTGAGCGAGCAGGAACTCAGGTGCTCCGCGATGGTCTTCGCGCCACATCCCGATGACGAGACCCTGGGCTGTGGTGGGACCATCCTCCAGAAGCGACGAGCGGGCGCCTCGATGCGGATCGTCTTCATGACGGACGGAGCCGCTTCACATGCGCACCTGACTTCCCGTGCCGAGCTGAGCACGACGCGGCACAGAGAAGCGCTCGAGGCCGTGGAGGTCCTGGGGCTGGGGGCCTCGGATGTCTCCTGGCTGGGGTTCCCCGATGGGGAGCTGGGCCGATGGCGCCCGCAGGCGGCGCTCCGGGTCGGCGAGCTGCTCCAGCGTTACCGGCCCGAGCAGCTCTTTCTTCCCTACGCCCGGGGCGAACATGCCGATCATGTCGCGACCAACACGATCGTGTACGAGGCCATCGGCCGGGTAGGGCTTCCAGCCACGCTCCTGGAGTATCCCGTGTGGAGCTGGCGGCATTGGCCCGCGACGGTCCGCAGCCTGAGGTTCCTGCGGGAGCTTCGAACCTCTGTCGCCGTCCAGGACGTGCTTGCGCAGAAGCGCTCAGCCCTGGAGCGCCACGTCTCTCAGATGCGGCGCAGGAACGGCCAGCCAGGCTGGGGAACTCTCGGAGACATCGATGGGGGAGAGTTCCTCGCCAGCCTCTTTCAGGATTACGAGTACTACCGTCGCGTCGACCGCCTCGGGACCTGGAGGCGGTGAGCCACCCTGCTACTTCTTGGGCCGGAAGGCGAGCTTGCCCAGCGAGCCGCTCAGCTGGGCCGCGCGGAAGCGCGGGTCCTCCTTGTCGGCCGGGAGGATGGCCAGGCCCAGCCCAGCGGGACCCAGGTTCTTGGTGAGCTCCGGCTCGACGCGCAGCTTCACGTCCACCGCGGGCTCGGTGTACTGCAGCCGCTGCTTGAGCTTCAGCGTGCCCGTGGCCCGCAGCTCCACCTGATCGCTCTTGGTCTGGAACGTCTCCACCGTGCCCTGGCCCTTTTCGAAGCGGATGAGCCCCTGCACCTCGCCCAGTGGAACGGCGGGCAGGCCGCCCGGGAAGGCCGCGGCGATGATGCCCGTGCCCGCCACGCCCGTGCCCGCCACGCTGCCCTTGAGCTGCAGGTTTCCATCCAACGCCAGCTCACCGTCGGCCTGGGACAGGTCCGGCTCTCCGGCCTTGATGCCCGCGCCCGCCACCGCCGGCGGCATTGTCAGCACCAGCGAGCCGCCCAGCCGGCCCTCGAGATCCAGCCCGGTGAAGTTCTTCAGGTTGCCCTTCGAAGGGTCCAACCCCTCGAGCCGCACCTGCACCGAGGTGTTCTTCCAGCCGCCGTACGAGCCGCGCGCCTCGCCACCCATCACCTCGGCGCGGAAGGCCACGCCCGGAGGAAACAGGGTGGGGCGCAGGAACAGCGAGTCCACCACCAGGGGCTCGCCCAGCTCCGCCGGGCCGAACATCTTCGCCTGGTCCGGATCCCCGCTCACCAGCGCCGCGCGCGTGTCCGCGTTGAGCGGCTCGGGCGGCTGGCTGATGCGGACGTTTTTGGCCGTCAGCCCGATGAGGCCTGGCCGCAGCGTGTCGATGCGCACCACGTAGCCCGACTTCAGCGCCTCGGTGGCGATGCGTGCGCGCAGCGCTCCGTACGGGAAAGTGAGCAGGAAGCAGGCAATGAGTGCCACCAGCCCGAAGGCGACGTAGCCCACAAAGACTTTGAAGCCGGAGGTTTTGCTCTGAGAGGCCATGGTTTTCACTACCGGGAATCGCCGCTCGGGCTGCCGCCCTGCTGCTTGATCTTGTAGGTGGCGACGGTGGTCCACGCCGTCAGGGTGTCGGAGGAGGGGCGCGGCTCGAGGCGCAGGTACTTCACCTTGACGATGCCGGGGCCGCTCTCCACCGAGCGAAGGAACTCCGTGAGCTTGCGCAGGTCCACGTCCGTGAAGGTCAGATCCATGGTGCTCTCCAGGATCTTCCCATCGCCGATGCCCTGCTCGCCCTTGGGCGTCATGTTGGGGGCCTCGAGCCCCGCCGCAGTGGCCTTGTCCGAGATGTAGGTGAGCAGCGACACGTCGTTGCCCGTCAGCTGCGCCTCGATGGCGCTGCGCGCCGCGGTGGCCTGGTTGTAGCTGGCGGCCAGCTCCTGCACCTGAGCCAGCTTGGCCAGCTTCTCCTGCGTGCGGGTGCGGTACCCATTGGCGGTGTTGGAGAAGCTGATCAGCGTGATGAACAGGATGAAGGCGACGAGCGCCCCGCCCGCCGCCATCAGCAGCCGCTGCTCGCGGGGGCTGATGGCGTCCCAGCGCGAGCGCACATCCGTGGCCAGTTGCCGAAAGGGATTCATGGTCTAGGTCTCCGCCCCAGGCTGCCCGGGGCAGCTCACCTGGATGTCCAGCCGGAAGGTGACGTTCTGCCCGTCACGCGTCTTCTCCACCTTGCCCTGGTTGATCTCCTTGAAGCAGCTGTGCTCGCGGATGGCCTTGGTCAGGGCGTCGATCTCCTTGGAACTCTTCGTCTCTCCCTGGAGGATGATCCGCTCCAGCTCGATCTGAATGCGCTCGAGCTTCACCGGCAG
>DASVVJ010001167.1:0-10157 GCA_036389955.1 Myxococcaceae bacterium | reverse complement strand
CACGGGCCCTGCATCTGCAGGTCGTACCGGCGATCCGGCATCGTCGCGTAGGCCTGCTGGTAGGTGCGCCCGGTGCCAAACGGCAGGAAGCGCAGCAGTCCGCCCGGCAGCACCTCCGAGTAGCGCGGGATGGACATGTGGAAGTCCATCGTCACGTTGTCGCTCAGCTTCGAGGTGTCGTTGATGCCCACCTGGTGCACCGTCAGCCCGGGGAAGCTCTGCGCCCACGCGCGCTCGAACGTCTTCTTGCGCGTGTCCTCCGCCCGGTACGCCCGGCGGTACTCCGGCGCCTGCTGCCCGCTCACCGTGCTGTCCCCCTTCACCACCGCCGAGCCGTCCGGCTTGAGCGCCACGTTCATCGTCAGCGTGGTGGCGTTCTCCTCCGCCGTCGCCTCGGGCGTGGTCTGGAAGTAGCTGTGGCCGTCCGGCTCCACGATGACCACGTTGGCCCGCCGGTCCGCGCTGGGCAGCTCGCGCGGCCCGTGAGACTCCGCCGTGCCGTCCAGGAACATCTTGTACTTGGGGATGTAGACAATGGCGTGGTTGAAGGCCGCCAGGCTGGCGGGCTCGTCCGTCAGCGAGCCGAGGCTGCGCATGCGCAACAGCACCATGCGGCTGTCCACCCCCGCTACCTTCAGCATGGTGTGGATGAGGCTCGCCTTGTCCTTGCAGTCGCCAAAGCGCCGCGCCAGCACCCGGTCCACCCGGTACGGCTTGTACCCGTGGATGCCGAACTCCAGCGCCACGTAGCGCGTGTTGGTCACCACCCAGTTGTACACCGCCTCCACCACCGCCATGTCGTTGGTGCGGTCCACGCCCTTGAGGATCTGCTCCACCGTCTGGCGAATCTCATCGTTGGGCGTGAGCTGATCCTTCACCAGCCCCCACCAGTAGCGGGCCACCTCCTGGTACGTCTTGTACGTGGAGACGTGCAGCGGCGTGACGGAGTCGGTCCACCCCGGCATGCCCGGCTCGGTGACGACCTTTTCCACGTTCTTCGCCGTCCACCGGTACAGCACCCGGTTACCCTCCTGCTCTTCCTTGGTGTGCTGGAGGTTCGGGTGCAGCTGGGTGTTGGAGTACAGGGGGCGCTCCTTCGGCATGTCCACCAGGAACTGGTAGTGGACCTTCGGGTACACGTTCAGCACGTGCTCCACGTCGCCGTAGTAGTCCGACAGCAGGTTCTCCTGCGCCACGTCCTCGACGGCGTGCACCAGTTCCAGCACGTCGCCAGGCGCCAGCGCCGGGAAGTTCAACATCTTGGCGCGGGCGTCGTAGTACATGCCCGTCCACGGCTCGTTCATGTGGCGCTCGGTCTCGCCGTAGCTCTCCACCACCGAGCCGTCCGGCTTGATGACGCGGGCGCGCAGGATGCGCAGCTCCTGCCGGTCCGGAGACCAGGACAGGGGCCAGGTGCGGAAGTTGTCCACGCCGCGCTGGTTCATCATCTTGATGACCATCTGGTGCACGCGGCTCTGCAGGCCGTTCTTCTGCACGCGCACGTAGGTGTTCTCCACCAGGTACACCGCGTCCTCGCTGGTGTAGCCGTCGGCGGCCTTCAGCAGCGGGGTGATGTCCACCAGGTGGCGGGTGCCCAGGCCGACCTCGCCCTTGAGCGTGCGCACCGCCTCCTTGAGCACCGGGTTGTTGGGGCGCAGCACCAGCGAGCGCTCGAAGGTGGCCAGCGCCTCCTCGCGGCGGCCGGCGGCCATCAGCGCGCGGCCCTCGCGCTCATAGATTTCGGGCTCGTCCGGCGACAGCGCCTTGGCCTCGGCGAAGTGGCTCAGCGCCGCCTCGAGCTTGCCGTTGGAGGCCTGGAGCTCGGCCAGCCGCACGCGCGAGTCATTGTCGAAGGGGTTGAGCGTGAGCTGCCGGGTGTACTCCTGCACGGCCTCCTCGTGGCGGCCCAGGTCCGCCAGCTGCGAGGCCAGCGACCGGCGGCTGCCCGAGTCGTCGTAGCGCAGGGCGAGCGCCTTGCGCAGCCGCTCCAGCACCTCCTGGTGGCGCTCGAGCCGGCGCGAGACGTTGGCGGCGGCGCGCGCCACGCGGGGGAGGTTGCCCAGGCGGCGGTAGGCCTCCTCCACCATGAGGTGGGCCTTCGCGTGCTCGCCCAGCGCCTCGTGGGCGCGGGCCAGCGTCAGCCACACCGAGGCCGACTCGGGCTTCTTCTCCAGCAGGGGCGTCAGCAGCGGCAGCACGCGCTCGGGGTGGCCGCGCTCCAGCTCGTGCTCGGCCAGCGCCACGGCCGCCGAAGCGGACCCGGGCTCGGCCTTCAGGGCCGCCTCGATGAAGTAGCGCCGCAGGTTCAGGTCGTCGCGCTGGGTGCTGGCCGCCAGCAGCTGCAGGCTCACGTCCGCGGGAGTGGCCCGCGCCGCGCGCTCGGCCTCCACCGTGGCGGTGTGCTCGCGCTCGTCATACGCGCGGAAGAAGTTGAGCACCGTGGCGTACTCGCCGCGCAGCTGCGTGTCCTCCGGCTTCTTGGCCACCAGCTCGCGCAGCGCCGAGGTGACGGTGGGCAGCGGCTGAGGCGCCGGCGCCACGCCCTTCTCCAGCGACGGAGGCGTGGCCGGCAGCACCGCGCGCACCACGCCGCGCCCGCCCTGCGGCTCCTGGCGCAGGTAGAAGCCCAGCGGGCCCGTCTCCTGGCACACCTTGAGCAGCACCCGGTTGAGCCCCTTGCGCAGGCGCACGGACACCCGCGTCTGGTCCGGCCGCGGCAGGTTGTAGCGGTTCTCTCCGGCCGCCAGCTGTCCGTTCACCCACAGCCGGAAGCCTCCCGAGGTGCCCACGCCCAGGGCCACCCGTGTCTCCTCGGGCGCCTCGAGCCAGGTGAGCGCGTACGCCACCGCCTCGCGGGTGGGGCGCACCGCGCTGGCCAGGTCCACGTACCCATCCGTGGGCGACACGGCCAGCTTGCGCCAGGAGACCTCGCGGCCCTTGGTGCCGGCGAACTTCGCGCCCAGGTCCACCGTGGCCGCCTCGGGGCCGAAGTCGGTGTCACACCCGCTCTTGCCCTCGTTCTCGAAGCTGCCGACGACATAGTAGTCGCCGATGAAGCCCAACGAGCGCTGCACCTCGGCGGCGCGCACGGTGCGGCCGCGGGCGCGCTCCAGGTCCATCAGCAGCATGGCGGCGGTGGCACGCGTGCCCGGATCCGCGCCGCGGCGGCTGGCGATCTGCGCGTAGGCGGAGGCCAGCGGGGTGATGTCCTCCAGATCGTCCACCATGCCGTGCAGGCGGATGAGGTGGGCGGTGCCCCGGGGGGAGGAGGCGAGCTCAACGGCCTTCGCCGCGGCCGCCTGGGCTTGCTCAGGGGTGGAGCCCGCTTGCGTCGCGAGCGCGAGGAGAGGGCAGGTGAGCACGAAGACTGCGGCCAGCCATGTGAAGCGCGACATCCGTCGTTTTCCTCGTCCGTCGGTAAGTGAGGGCAGCAAGCCCTTAGGGGGGTTGACGCCCATGAACAGGCGCCGTGAGCAGCGCCTTCCCCTGCATGCGGCCCTGAAGGGCAGTCAGGCAACCGAAAACACCACGGAGCGTGAAAAAGAAAGCGCCCCGTGGCGCCGCGCTCCTCGGGACGAGGAGGGCACCGACCGGGGCGAGAAGCCGGGCAAGCCCGGCTTTCCTGGCTGGAGAGCAGCCGGACGAGGTTTAGACGCTGCGCAGCCCGGCGAGGGAAGCGCGGCTGGGGGGAGGCGCCGCGTAGGCGGCGAGCTCCCCGGCCGCCAACATCTCGGACGAGGAGAGGATGCGGTCCACGTCCAGCAGCAGGACGAGCCCCTCGCCATGGCGGCCCATGCCGGCGATGAAGGAGTCGGTCTGGCTGGCGACGCCGAAGGACGGGGCGGACACCACATCCCGCGGGCTGAGGTGCACCGGAGCGCCGAACGAGTCAATCGTCAGGCCCAGGAGCATGGAGTGGCCATCCCGCTCGACCTCGACGACGAGCACGCCCGTGCGCGCCGCGGTGGAGCAGAACGCCTGGCCGAGCCGGCTGCCCAGGTCCACCACCGGCACCGCGCGGCCGCTGACGTTGATGAAGCCGCGCATGAAGCGGGGAGCGGCCGCCACGTGTGTCACGGCCGTGTCGTGCAGCGTCTTGCGGATACAGCCTTCGGGGACGGCGTAGTGCTCGCCGCCCAGCAGGAAGGTGGAGTACCGCTCGGCCTGATCTGGCACCAGTGCCAGTGTCATATGTCACCTCGGTCAATAGGGACTGACCGGCTAAGAACAGTGAGACTGTGAAAATGTATATGCCTTAAAATTCTCGAAAACAAGTAATCTTCGTCTCTTCGAGACATCAAGGGCTTGGAGCGAAGTGGGCGCCTGAAGTGGGCATAGGTAGGTGCCGGGGCAGAGCCCCCGTGCCGGGGAGGCGGAAGAGGTCCACGAGCTGCTTCAGCGTGGCGGCCTGCTCGGTGAGGTGCTGCGAGGTGGCGGACAGCTCCTCGGCCACGGTGGCGTTCTGCTGCGTCACAGTGCTCACCTGCTGCATGGCGCTGCTCACGGTGGTGACGCTGGAGGCCTGCTCGGAGGCGCCGGTGGCGACCTCCTGAACCAGCTGCGCGGTGCGGTGAATGGAGGGCACCAGCAGCGAGAGCCGCTGTCCGGAGCGCTCGGCGGTGGCCACGCTGCGGCTGGCCAGGGTGGCAATCTCCCGCGCGGCGGTGCGGCTGCGCTCGGCCAGGCGGCGTACCTCGGCGGCGACCACCGCGAAGCCCCGTCCGTGCTCGCCCGCGCGGGCCGCTTCGATGGAGGCGTTCAGGGACAGCAGGTTCGTCTGGTAGGCGAGTTCATCGACGATGGACACCTGCTCGGCGATGGTCCGCATGGCCAGCACGGTCTCGCTCACGGCGGCGCCACTCTCCTCGGAGGCTTTGGCGCCCTGCAGGGCGATCTGCTCCGTCTGACGGGCGTTGGCCGCCGCCTGGCGGATGGAGGCGCTCAGCATCTCCAGATGGGAAGAGGTCTCCTCGGCGGCGGTGGCTTGCTCGGAGGTGCCCTGGGACAGGCCTTGCGAGGTGCTGGAGACATGGTGGGCGGTGACCGACAGCGAGGAGGCCCCGGTCTGGACCTGCTGGAGCACCTCGGTGAGCCGCTGGCGCATGTCGTCCAGGGCTCGCAGGAGCAGGGTCAGCTCATCACGCCCATCGGTGGGGACAGCCTCACGCAGATCTCCCGAAGCCAGGCGCGAGGCCGCGTGCACGGCGCGCTGCAGGGGGCCGGTGAGCGAACGGGTGAGCAGCACGGAGGCGGCGATGGCCAGCACCATCGCCAGGCCGAAGGCGATGAGCTGGAGGTCCTGGATGGCCTGGAAGGTGGCGAGGACGGAGGACTCCTTCTCGCGAAGCTGCTGCTGGTGGCGCAGGGACAGGGTGGCAGCGGTCTGGTCCAGGGCACGGGCGGCGTCCTTGTAGTCGGAGAGGGCGGAGTTGCCCTCTTGCGGCGTGCGCAGTGCTCCGCGCTGAGTGGCGGCCGCCACCGCGAGGAATCCGGCCTGATAGGTGCCGAGCGCCTGCACCAGGGCGCGTGTGTCCTCCTGATCAGTGGTAGCCAGGGCTTGCTCGCGCAGTTGAGTCAGCGTCTGCTCGAGCCGCGCCCGCTCCTCCTTCCAGCGCTCGAGATAGCCGGCCTGCTCCTGAGGCTCTCCCATGTTGAGCAGATAGTCCTTCTCGAACCGGCGCAGGTTCAGCGACTCGGCCCGGGCGCGATCGGCGAGCCCCGAGGTCTGACCCTCCTCGTTGATCAGGGAGTGGGTCAGGCGCGCGACGTGGGCAAGGCCCAGGTAACCCGTGATGGCCATGGCCGCGACGAGCGCCATCACTGAGGCGAAGCCCGCCGTGAGGCGGGGACCGATCCGGAAGTGTCTCAGCATGAAGCCCCCCTGAAGAATTCATCTATTGAGTCAGCAGGACTCGGGGGGAAGCAAGTTGGGGGCACCACACCTCATGAGTCTGCGTGGACCTGATCCAGAGGACATCAAGTCAGGCGGTAGGCGCGGGCGATGGTAAGGACCTCGAGATGCACGGCGCCTGCTTCACGCAGCGCCAGAGCGGCGGCGCGAGTGGTCGCACCAGTGGTGAAGACGTCATCGATGAGGAGCAGGGCCTGGCCCTCGACGGCAGGGGACGCGCTGAAGGCCTCGGCAACATTGCCTGCCCGCTCGGCTTCGGAGAGGCCGACCTGGCGCCGGGTCTCCCGGGTCCGGGTGAGGAGGCCCACGGGTGCGCGGCGGCCGGTGGCCGTGGCGAGGGCACCGGCCAGGAGCTGAGTCTGGTCATACCGGCGTTCGCGGAAGCGGCGCGTGTGAAGCGGGAGTGCCACGAGCAGGGCGGGGGCGCGGGAGAGAAAGGAGCGAGCCTCCTCGGCGAGCAATTCGGCCAGGGGCGCGGCCAGCTCGGGGTGGTCCTCGTACTTGAAGCGGTGGATGGCGCGGGCGACAGGTCCCTCATGAGCGAAGGGAGCCCAGGCCCGGGTGAAGGGAGGCGGCTGCAAGTGGCAGCGGGGACAGCGGCCGGAGGCAAAGGTGCCCGGCTCGGCGCACGTGCGGCAGCAGGCGGGAGGCAGACGCTCGAGAGCGGTGTCACACGCCTCGCAGAAGGGGGCGCGGGCGGACAGCACCTTGGCGCACGCCAGACACGAGGGCGGGTACAGCAACTCCAGCAGTCCACGAAGGGAGGCCGAGACCGAAGCACGCATCCCAACCGGGGGAGCATTTCACGGGCCAACAACCCCTCTCCCTTCGGGAGAGGGACGGGGTGAGGGTTCCCGCGCCCCACCGTCCAAACCCCGGGACACCGGTCCGCAAGTACGGACCGGGCCCAAGCGCTGGCTCAGAGTACGCCCTGGCGGTTCATCTCCTTGGGCTGCGGCAGACCCATCACTTTGCACAGCGTGGGGGCAATATCCGCGAGCACCCCGGGGCGCAGCTTCTGTCCCCGGAAGTCCGGGTGAATCAGGTACAGCGGCACCGGGTTGAGCGTATGCGCGGTGTGTGGCTCACCGGTGACCAGGTCCTTCATCTGCTCGCAGTTGCCGTGGTCGGCGGAGATCATCATCACCCAGTTGTTGCGCCGGCACGCATCACCGAGCTGGCCCAGGCACGTGTCCACCGCCTTCACTGCCTTGATGGCGGCATCCAGGTTGCCGCTGTGGCCCACCATGTCCGGGTTGGCGAAGTTGACGAGCGCGAAGTCGTACTGCCCCGAGTCGATGCGCTTGACGAGCTCGGCGGTCACCTCACTGGCGGCCATCTCCGGCTTCAGGTCATAGGTCTTCACATCGCGCGGAGAGGGCACCAGATGCCGGTCCTCGCCGGGGTAGACCACCTCGCGGCCACCGTTGAAGAAGAACGTCACGTGGGCGTACTTCTCCGTCTCCGCGGTGCGGAACTGGCGCAGGCCCTCGCGCGAGAGCACCTCGGGGAAGATGTCGCTCGGCTGATCCGGGCCGTAGGCGACGGGCAGGTTGAAGGTCTCGTCGTACTGGGTCATGCAGATGTAGCGCCCGAGCGTGAGCCCGCCGCGGTCGAACTCCTTGAAGTCCTGGAAGGCCAGGGCGCGCGTCAGCTCGCGGGCACGGTCCGCGCGGAAGTTGAAGAACATCACCACGTCGCCATCGCGGATGCGGCCCACGGGCGAGCCATCGCCCTGGGTGATGACGGTGGGGATGACGAACTCGTCCGTCACCTTCTCGTTGTAGGAAGCGCGGATGGCGGACAGCGCGTCGGGAGCCTTGGGCCCCTGCGCGTGTACGATGGCCTCATAGGCGAGCTTGACGCGGTCCCACCGCTTGTCGCGGTCCATGCCGTAGTAGCGCCCGCCCACGGTGGCGATGCGCGCGGCGCCGGTCTCCTTGAGGAACCGCTCCAGATCCTCCACGTAACCCAGTCCGCTCTGGGGCGGAGTGTCGCGCCCGTCGAGGAACGCGTGGATGTAGACCTGCGGCAGGCCGCGCTCCCGGGCCGCCTTGAGCAGGGCATACAGGTGCTCCATGGAGGAGTGCACGCCACCGGGGGACACCAGCCCCAGCAGGTGGAAGGCCTTGCCGTCGGCCTTGGCCTTGTCCATGGCGGCGCGGATGACGGGGTTGCTGCCCAGCTCGCCGGACTCCGCGGCCCGGTTGATGCGGACCAGGTCCTGATAAACGATGCGGCCGGCGCCGATGTTGGTGTGGCCGACCTCTGAGTTGCCCATCTGCCCTTCGGGCAAGCCCACGGCGAGGCCGGACGTCTGAAGCTCGGTGAATGGCGAGCCGTGGGAGATGCGGTCGAGTTGAGGGGTACCGGCCAGGAGGATCGCGTTGTCCTCGCGCTCCTTGCGGATGCCCCATCCATCCAGGATGCAGAGCAGGACCTTGTGCGCAGGTTTCATGGGAGAAAACCTAATCTCCCAGGCGCCCCGAAGTGGTGAAAAGTGCATGGCCTGGCGGCCGGGCGTCATCCGGAGGACGCCTCCGGTATGCTCGGTGGGACACGGAGGGGCACCGGGCCGATGGCACACGGAGAGCATCGTGAGTGAGCACGGAGTGCTCTGGCGCCGGGGGCTCTACGGCGGGGTGCTGGGCAGCGCGGGAGTCAGCCTCGGGTGGCTGCTGTGGTTCGTGATGCAGACGGCGGTGAAGGTGCCCAAGGTGGTGCTCCTGTCGCCGCTGGTGGGTGCGGCGGTGGGCATGGTGTACGACTTCTTCCGCGACTACCTGGCCGCCGCCCGGGAGGACGACGACGGCGTCGAAGCGGAGCAGGAGCCTTCGCCGGAGCAGGGCCAGGGGAAGCGGAAGAAGAAGCGGCAGCGGGCCGCCGGCAAGGCGACGCGCCCGCTACGCCGCAGGCGCAGCAGCGCGGGGAAGTTCGGCGCAGGGTTCCTGGTAGCGATCGCGCTGAATGTCATGGGGGATCAGCTCAGCGCGTACCTGACGCCCTTCTGCATCAGCGTGGTGACGTTCCTGCCCGCCGGTGTGGTGTTCACGATGGGGCTGACTTCGGACGCGAGCGAGGCGGACCTCTACGGCAGGGTGGGCCGGGGCGCGCTGGTGGGCGTGCTGGCCACGGTGGCTTCGGTGCCGATGCTGCTGCTGCCGGGGATTGGCTGGCAGGGCAACGGAGACTTCGCGTGGAGCTACGCGTGGGGGCTGTTGGGCTGGTGGACGCTGTTGGGCATCGCCTACAGCCTGTTCTGGGGCAGCGAGGAGTCGCCTCAGCCGCTGGCGCCCATGGGCGGGGCGGCGCTGCTGGTGGTGGTGATGGCCGTGCTGTCGGTGGTGGGCGCGTCCCTGGAGAAACAGACGGGCAACTTCATGCTCAAGGGGCTCAACTTCCTCACGGCGCTGGCCCTGGAGCAGCCGGGCCTGCCCGCGCACGCGGTGGACGATGCCGACAAGCTCTACCGCGCTTCGCTCAAGGAGAAGGGGGCCTCCGAGAAGCAGACCCTGGCTCCGCCGCAGGAGTCCGGGTGGGGAAAGGCGCTGGCGGAGCGGTTCTGCCCGCCCCTTCCAGACCTCTATGTCCCGGTCCAGCCGCCACAGCAGGGTGCCGGAGGCATGGGCCTGCCCGCCTTCAAGAAGGTCCCCGCGCCTCCGAGGAGCGCGACCCATGAGGCGCTCTGCCGCGAGCTGCCGAAGGGCACGGGCTCCAGCCTGTTCCGCTCCTGGCTGGTGCTGCTCATGTTCAGCCTGGGGCTGGGCGTGGCGAAGATCGCCGAGGCCCGCCTGCGTCCCGACTTCTATGAAGGCAGCGGACTCGAACGACGCGACCGGCAGATATTCTATGGGGTACTCGTCACGCTGGCGGGCGCCATCCTCTACATCATCTGGTAGGCCGGCTTACGCTGCAGTCAGCGCTGAGCGGACGCGGGGGGAGGCTGCACGGGGGCCGTCTGGGTGAGCCGGACGCCCACGATGACGAGCACACCGCCGATCGCCAGCGCCCAGTGCAGCGCCTCGTCCAGCAGGGCCCAGGCGGCAATGGCGGTGGCCGCGGGCTGCAGGTTGGAGAAGATGGCCACCTTCGAGGCCGGCACCTTCGACAGCGCGTAGTACCAGATCAGGTACGCCACCACCGAGGTGAGCAGCGCGAGGTACACCACGCAGCCCTGCGCGGTCAGGCTCGCGCTCAGCGTCTCCACGGACCGCAGCGCGAAGGGTGCCAGCGGCAGCATGAGCAG
>DASVVJ010001166.1:0-3611 GCA_036389955.1 Myxococcaceae bacterium | reverse complement strand
CATCGGAGATCGCTGGAAGAGCCTCTCGGTCCCGACGACCTTCGTCTGGGGAGAGCAGGACAAGTGGGGCGCTCCCGAACTGGGCGAGGCGGTTGCCTCGATGAATCCACGGGTACGCATGGTGCGAATCCCCGACGCTGGCCACGGGCCGTGGTTCGATGCTCCGGAACTCGTGGTCTCGGCTATCGAGCGGGCTCTGAGCGGTGAAGCGCCCGTCCAAGCCACCGGCGCATGAAGCCTCTGCTGACCATCATCGCGGGCCCGACAGCCTCGGGGAAAACAGCGCTCGCCGTGGAGCTGGCCCAGCGTACCGGCGGAGAGATCGTCAACGCCGACTCGCAGCAGGTGTACCGCTTCTTTGACGTGGGCACCGCGAAGCCATCCGCGGAGGAGCTGGCCGCGGTCCCTCACCACCTCATCTCGGTGGTGGATCCGCTCGAGCCGTTCTCCGCCGCGGAGTACCAGCGCCGGGCGGTCGCGGCGATTGAGGACATTGCCTCCCGAGGGCGTCCCGTGTTCGTGGTCGGAGGCACCGGGCTCTACGTGCGCATCCTGCTCCACGGGGTGGTGGAGGCGCCGGGGGCGGATCCCGCGCTTCGGGCCTCGCTGGAGGCCCTGGCCGCTGCTGAGGGCCGCGAGGCGGTGCACCGCAAGCTGGCGGAGATTGACCCGGAGACGGCGGCCAAGCTGCCCACGCAGGACCTCGTCCGCATCATCCGCGCGCTGGAGATCCACGCGCAGACGGGGGTGCCCGCCTCGCAGTGGCGCCGGGAGCACGGCTTCCTGCCGGACCGTTACCCGTTCCGGCTGTTCGTCCTGGAGCCGCCGCGCGAGCCGCTCTACCGCGCCATCAACCAGCGCACCGAGGCCATGTTCGCGCGGGGCCTGGTGGAAGAGACGCGGGAGCTGCTGGCGCGCGGGTACGCGGACGCGGCTCCCATGCGCAGCGTGGGCTATGTGCAGGCCCGGGCCGTCGTCGAAGGCCGGATGACGCGGGAAGA
Source organism: Myxococcaceae bacterium (assembly GCA_036389955.1). Lineage (GTDB taxonomy): Bacteria > Myxococcota > Myxococcia > Myxococcales > Myxococcaceae > DATHBR01. The sequence goes on along the minus strand of DASVVJ010001166.1, from coordinate 2,610 downwards.
GGCCATTCAGGACACAGCCCAGGAGACGCGCCGCTACGCCAAGCGGCAGCTCACCTGGTTTCGCAAGGAGCCCGGTGCCGTGCACCTGGCCCCTCCGTACGACACTCTGCGGAACCTGGGGTCCTGAGCAACGGGCACGGAACCCTCACCCCGTCCCTCTCCCGAAGGGAGAGGGGCGTTCAGGACGCGTAGCGATCGGACTCCACGGCCTCGGGGCTCTCCGGCAGCCGGGCCGGTGCCGTGGGAGCGGCCACCGGGAGCTGGCCCATGAGCTGGCGCAGCAGCCGCTCGGGCTCCACGGGCTTGGGCAGGAACGCCTCCGCGCCTGCTGCCAGCGCCCGCTGCCGCACGTGGGGACGGTTGAGCCCGCTCATCACCACCACCCGCGTATTCCGCGTCAGCGGGTGCTGCTTGAGCCCCTCGCACAGCCGCAATCCGTCCACCCAGTGCAGCACCACGTCCAGGAGGATCGCGGTGGGCGGCCGCCGCGCCACCGCGCAGAACAGCGCCAGCTCGTCCGCGAAGGACACCACCGTGGCTCCCGTGGACTCCAGAAGCTGCGTCATCGCCTCGCGCTGATCCGGATCGTCATCCACCACGTAGTACAGGTCCGGCTCCAGCGCGGGAATGGCCGTGGGCACCGGCTCCACCGTGGTGCGCAGCCACGAGCCCACCACCTCGCGCATGCCTGCCCAGCGCGCCGAGGCCAGCAGCGCCAACGGGGTAGGGGCGGCCAGGCCCAGCACGCCCCCGCTGTACACGCCGCCCACCGAGCCCCGGCGGCGCGCCGCGAGGAACGCCTCGGGAGCCCGCCGCCCGGCCCGCCTCAGCCAGGCGATGGAACGCGCCCCCGCCGCCGCATCCTCCATCAGCTCCGAGAGCCCCTCGCGCACATAGCGCCGCTCCAGCGCGGAGACCTCCAGCCCTCCGTCCAGCAGCCCCACCGCGGCGCGGCTGCACGTGGCCAGCGTCTCCGAGAGCCCCACCTGCAGCGGGTGCCCGAGCGCGGCCGGACCCACGGCCACCTGGCCCGGAGCCACCACACAGCGGCCCGGACCGAAGGGCAACCGCGTCGTCTCCAGCGCCGACAGCTCGAAGCCCTCTTCAACCAGGCCATCCCGCGCCGCCATCATCAGCGCCTGGCACAGGTCCGCCGGAGTCACCGCCGGGCCAAACGCCAGCGCGTACACCGAGCCCGCTCCGGGCAGCAGGAACAGTCCATCCACCGTGGGCAGGGGAGCAATCCACAGCCGGGCCAGCGGCGCGATCGTCAGCCGCGACGCCCCGTGCCGCAGCCGGGCCTGCACCGCCGCCACCGTGGGCGCCGGTTGGAAGCCCGGGAAGAACGCATCCCCCATCGAAGACCCGGCCCCCGTGGCCAGCGCCACCGCATGGAAGCGCTCACCGCTGCCCTGGGCGCGCACCACCAGCGGGCCACTGTTGCGCACCGCCGCCGGCGCATCCGGCGCGGGAAGCTGGTTCTCCACCCGCTCCACATGGCGATCCAGGAACCGGGCACCTTGCGCCGTCGCCGCAGCCACGAGCGCCTCGCGCACCACGGACAGCCCGCCAGGCCCGTTCGGCCAACTGTCCACCACCCACAGGCCTCCCGGAGGAGCAGGCAGCAGCTCGCGCCGGCCCTGGGCCAGCACCTCGACGCCGCGCAGCTCGTGCGCCCGCCAGTCCATGGGCACCCGGCACCCCAGCGCCGCCAGGCGCGAGCGGCACTCCGGCGTCAGCACCACCGGCGGCGGCACACGCTCCGGCTCACCGTGCGCGTACACCCGCACGTCCAACGCGATCCCCCGGGCCCGCCCGTTGAAGAGCAGGGAAGCGGCCAACCCAGCGCCGGCGATGCCACCCCCGATGATCGCCACCCTCGAACCGCCCACCAGCCTGCTTCCGCTCATCCGCGCCCTCGCCCTTGCTGCGTGCCCGCTTCCAGACTCGTCTCAGTGCCTCTGTGCAACCGCCGACAGGTGGACCGCCATCGAGGCGCCGTACACCACCACCCGGTCGCGCCCCTCTCGCTTGGCCACGTACAGCGCCGCGTCCGCCGCCTTCAGCAGCGCGTCCGTGTTCTCCCTCGGTGAGTCCACCGAGAAGTCCGCGATGCCCACGCTCACACTCAGTCCGAAGGGGGCCGGCCGGCCATCGCTCTTCTGGACAATCACGTTGCGCAGCCCCGTACGGATGCGCTCCGCGAAGGCGGCCGCCTCCATGGCTGTCTGGTGCGGCAGCAGCGCCACGAACTCATCTCCGCCGAACCGCGCCGCGAAGTCCGAGTCGCGCAGGTTGCTCTTCAGGTGCGAAGCGAGCGCCAGGATCGCCCGGTTGCCCACGTCATGGCCCATGCCGTCGTTGATGGCCTTGAGGTGATCCAGGTCGATGACCACCACCGACATCGGGTACTGGTAGCGGTTGGCGCGCTTGAACTCCTCGTCCAACCGGATGGACAGCGCCCGGAAGTTGGCCAGCCCCGTGAGGGCGTCCGTCTGGGCGAGCACCCGCAGGCGGTGCTGCTGCTCGCTCTCGCGCAGGGCGCGGTCAATGCGGGCGAGCAGCTCGCGGGCGCTCGCCGGCTTGTGGATGAAGTCCACCGCGCCCATC
>DASVVJ010001165.1:0-2800 GCA_036389955.1 Myxococcaceae bacterium | reverse complement strand
CTTCACGCTGCCAGCGGACGCGAAGACGCTGGACCTCATCGCCCTTCAGCGCGGCACGATGATCCATGGGCTGGCGCTCGATGGGCCCAAGCCTGGATTCGTGCTGGACACACTGGGGGTGCCCGCGGCGGACGCGAGCCTGTTCCTCACGGCCGAGGAGCAGATGGTCACCGAGCAACTGCGCGCGCGCTCCCCCGCCCTGGTGATGATGATGCTGGGGGGTAACGAGGTGAAGCGGCTACAGTGGGGCCGCTCGACGATCGACAAGGTGGAGCGCGATCTGCGCGGGTTCATCCACCGGGTGAAGCAGGCAGCGCCCGGCTCGGCCTGCCTGGTGGTGGGGCCGCTGGACGCGGTGCTGGGCCCGGATTCATCGAGGCCGTTCCAGCAGCGGGCGGATCTGCTCGAGGTGATCGAGCTGGAGCGGCGCATCGCCCAGGAAGAAGGCTGCGCGTTCTTCGACATGTTCGCGGCCATGGGCGGCACGGGCTCGCTCCAGCGCTTCCACGGCCGGGGGCTGGTGCATGACGACCTGGTGCACCCGCGCGGCAAGGGGCTGGATGTGCTGGGGGCGATGCTGAGCGATGCGCTGCTGCACGTGTGGTCCGATACGCCGCGCATCCAGCAGCCCTATGCGCTGGAAGAGGCGTGGGCCACGCTCGTTGGCGGCGATCTCCTGCCCCACGAGGCTCCGCGGTGGCGACAGGCGCCGGCGGTGGCGCTGATGCTGTCCAAGGACTCGGCGGATCCCGTGGTGACCGGGATGCGGCGCGTGCTCGCCGCGTCTCTGGCCCGCTCTCCCCGCGCCGAAGAGGCCCGGTGGCTGGTGTTGGAGCCCGAGGCCACGCGGCAGGTGCCCCGCTCCATCGCTCAGGCCGGGCCCCTGGCGCGGCGCTGCGCGGCGCTCGTCTCTCACGGTGGGGTGCTCCTTGAGGGAGAGCCGTGCCTGGCGGTGGCGCTGCCTCCGCTGCCACCGGACCTGCAGGATCCCCGGCTCCGGGGCGTCGCGGCTGGCGCATGGCTGCTGGCGGAGATTGCCCGGCATGACTCCCTCGCGGCGGCACGGAGCCAGCATTGATCCAGACGAAGCGTGGGTGGCTTCCCCGCAGCGCGTGCCTCGCGATCGTAGTGCTGCTGGCCGGCGTGGCCTCCGCCGAACCCCGGCAGCGGGCGGCGCCGGCTCAGCTTCCGCCCCGGGCCCAGGCGTTCCCGCCCGAGGTGAGCCAGGCCCTGGAGGCCCGCGTCCGTGAGCAGCTGGAAGGCCGGCTGCTGGGAGGGCTCTCGGTGGGTGTGGCGCGGGGAGACCTCGCGTGGACGGCGGGCTTCGGCTTCCGGAACGTCGAGCAGCGGCTCAAGGCCACGCCGCGGACAACGTACCGCACGGCCTCGGTGGCCAAGTCGTTCACCGCCATCGCCGTGATGCAGTTGGTGGAGGCGGGCACCATGGGACTGGACGACGACATCCGCCGCTGGGTGCCGGAGTTCCCCGAGAAGCCCTGGCCCGTCACGGTGCGGCAGCTCCTGGGGCACCTGGGCGGCGTGAGCCACTACCAGAATCCGGCGACCGAGAACCGCCAGATGAAGCGGCTGACCACCGCCGAGGCGATCGCGATCTTCAAGGATTGGCCGCTGGTGGTCGAACCCGGCACCGAGTACGCCTACACCACCTACGGCTTCAACCTGCTGGCGGCGGCGGTCGAGCGGGCCTCGGGAATGCCATTCGGCAAGTACCTGGAGCGCAAGGTCTTCACGCCCGCGGGGATGAAACACTCGGCGCTGGATGACTACCGCACGCGGGATGCCTGGCATGCGGTGGGCTACCGGCCCGTGAGCAGCGGCCTCGCCCGCTCGCACAAGCTGGATCTCTCCTCGCGCTTCGGCGGTGGCGGCGCGCGCGCCTCGGTCGTTGATCTGCTCGCGTTCGGGCGCGCGGTGGTCTCCAGCACGCTGGTGACCCCTGAAACCAGCCGGATGATGCAGGTGTCGATGGAGACACGGGACGGGCGGCTGACCGACTACGGGATGGGGTTCGCCGTCTACCCGACGCGCGGCCACTACATCGTCGCTCACGCGGGCGGCCAGCCCGAGACGACCACCTTCCTGCTGATGATCCCCGCCGAGCAGCTGGTGATCGCGGTGGCCATGAACGTCGAGGCCCAGGACGACCTGGTGCGCGACGTGATTACGACCCTCACCGAGCTGCTGCTGGAGGGAGGCACCCGGCGGCGAGGCGTCTACGCGCAGGATCCAGCGGACGAGGTGCTGCACGAGGGGCTCTTCCGCCTCTTCACCTACGGCCGGGCCTGGTACACGTTCAACCGGGCGGGCTTCGGCACCACGCCCGAGCCGGGCTCGCTCCCACGTGCCTTCGCCGAGGTGTCACAGCTGCTCTCCCGAGAAGCGCTCTCGGCCAACCCTCGCGCCGCGCAGAAGAAGCTGAAAGGGGCCCACCAGCCCCAGGCCGATCGCCTGTTCATCCGGGTGGGCATCCAGATGGCGGAGCGGATCGCCTCGGTGTACGGCGCCCAGGCGCTGTCCGCCTACCCGGCCGAGGGTCCCCTGGTCTTCTTCGACGACTACCTGAGCGCGTGCGAGCAGGCGAAATGCCCGGAGGCGCTCCGCTTCTCGCCGGGCCTGCGCGCGGACATCGCCCGGCTGATCGGGCCCTGGCGGAAGGCGAACGCGGTGGAGCTGCGCACGGTGTCACTCCGTGCGCTGGCGCGCCGATCCGAGCCCGACCTGGAGCTGGCCCTGGCCGCCATTCAGCGCGCTCTCGAGGGGGCTCCGCTGCACCCGGACT
>DASVVJ010001164.1:0-6182 GCA_036389955.1 Myxococcaceae bacterium | reverse complement strand
CGCTGATGGCCACCGGCAGGGGGCCGGCGCACAGGTCGCTCGCCTTGGCGTTGGGCTCCGTGTAGCTGTCCACGCCGCACTCCAGCGCCATCGAGGCCTCGCCGTTCAGCGCCAGCACCGGGGCCAGGGTGTCGGCCACCTCCACCTCACGGCCCGTCACCGCCTCGTGGCCCGCGGCGTCCGAGATGCGGTAGGACACCGGGTAGAGGCCCACCGCCGCCGTGTTCACCGCGCCGGTGATGGCCACGCGCTCGGACAGGTCGCCCGCGCACAGGTCGTAGGCCGAGGCGCTCTGCTCGGTGTAGCCGTCCACCTTGCACTCCAGGCGCTGCCGGGCCGGACCGTTGAGCGAGATGGACGGAGCCAGCGTGTCCACCATCGTCACCTCGCTGGTGCACGTCGCCTCGTTGGTGCCGTCGTGAGCGCTCCAGCGCACCCCGCGGGCCGCGCCGACCGAGAAGCTCTCACCCTCCAGGGTGTAGGAGATGAACGGCGCACCGCAGTTGTCCGTCGCCGTGGCCGGGTTCTGCTCCGGGGAGGCCGAGCCCACGCCGCACTCGAAGCTGCTGGCCGCCGGGCAGGCAATCTCAGGGGCCTGCACATCCACCACCGTGACGTGGGCGTTGCAGGAAGCCGTCAGGCCCTGCGCGTCCGTGCACGTCAGCGTCACGCTCTGCGGGCCGCGGTTGAAGGACGTCTTGCTCTGGGTGCAGCTCACCGCGCCGCCCTCGGGGTCATACGAGCCGTTGTCCACCGAGCCGCTGGCGCCGCAGGCGTTGTTCGGGGTGTTGAGCGTCAGGTTCTTGCACACCGCCACCGGGGGCAGGTTCGTGGGGGGCGGGGGGGGCGGGGGCGCCATCACCAGGCGGCAGGAACGGGGGCACGAGGCCATGCCGGGAGCGCTCGGGTCGCAGTCCTCGCCCGCGCTCACCTTGCCATCCCCACACCAGTTCAGCTGGCACGTCAGGGAGCACGCCGAGCCCGGCATGCCGTTGACCTCGACGCCCAGGTCGCACTGCTCGATCAGCATCGCCCAGCCGTCGCCGCAGTGGTTGAGCGTGGCGCCGCGCGCCAGGATGTAGGGAGCGCCGATCGAGCCGTCCACGTACTGCTGCACGCCGGGGCCCATCGAGCCCGCCTCGGCGCCCGCCTCCGGCACCGGGTAGGCCGCCACCGCCCAGGGGGCAAAGTTGGCCATCGGGAACTGGGTGAACGAGGTGCTCACCGAGCAGGGCCAGTTGGACATCGTCGCGTCCGTCAGCACGTTGAGCGCCGAGTGGCTGGAGACGATGTGCGCCTCGCTGTGGCAGTTGCCGTCCTGGACCTTGAAGTCACCGAACGGCTCGAGCAGCTCCACGTGCGTGTTCGGCTCGGCGTTCTGGTAGTAGCAGCTCAGCGAGGCGTAGAGGCCCGTCTTGCCCGCGGAGAACGCGGCGAAGCGCACCGCCCGCTCCGTCACCAGGTTGGCGCCGTTGGCCGTGGGGGCCGTGCCCGCGATCAGCACGTTACCGTTGACCACCGGGCCCCACACCGCGCGGTTGGCCACCGCCGCGGACACCGCGTTCAGCGGGCTGCAGCCCTTGTCGCCCAGGATGAGGACGCGGTAGGTGGCGAACTGCTCCGCCGTCATCGCCGACCACTCCGCTTCGGTCACCACCTGCACCGCGTAGCCCAGCTTGCGCACCGCGGCGGCCTCGGGGCTGTTGGTGCCACCGGCCACCGTGCTGCCCAGGATGAGCGCCTTGTTGCTGCTGAACACCTCGTCCTGCCGAGTCGCCAGGCTGCTCGCCTGCTGCTCGACCGGGAGCTCCTCGCCGCAAGCGGCCAGGGCAACCATCATCACCAGCGATGCTCTCCACAGATTTGCGCGATTCATGCGGTTCTCCGGGGCTGCTGACGGGGGGGGTGGGGGGTTCCAACCGCCTCGGAAACTTCCTGTATTTATGGATTAAGCGGACCTAAAGGTCAACGCTATTGGTGTACTTTTCCGTTGATACCGCCTACCCGGAATAGAGGAATTCCTGGCGCTGGGTGGGAGCGCTTAAAATTCAGGGGTTTACGTTGAGCGAGGGGCGGTAACAGCGCACAGCATCGCCATGGGGCCTACGGTGCGCACCCGCTCGAGCTGCTCGCGATTCTTCACCAGCAGCGATCCGGCGAAGGCCAGCGCGTTGAGCGAGGTGCTCTCGAAGCACTCCTGAGAGCGGGGCACCACCAGCATCCAGTCCTGTGTCGCCAGGAGGTTGTAGGGCTCGCCTGGCTGCTCGCACCCCACCTGGCGCAGCAACTCCCTATAGGTGGCGTGTGCCTGCGCGGGTTCGCGGGGAGGTGGGCCCAGAGCGTGGCGGAACGGCAGCCGGCGCTGGGCAATGGCCTCGTCCAGGGGCGTGCGGTGGGCTCCCGCGCCCAGCGGCACCGGGACGAGCTGGAGGTGCTTGTGCGGCTGGCTGGCTCCGGCGAGCCGGCCTCCGTTGTAGAAGGCCAGCGCGTCGAAGCCGGCCATGCCGGCCAGCAGCGCTTCGAAGTCCGCAGGGGTGAGCAGCGAGTCCTGCGACTCGAAGTCCCGGGTGACGATCAGCGCGTGGTGGTCGAAGACGTTGAACTTGTTGAGCAGACACTCGTGCGCGGGAGGCAGCGGGCCCACGTAGAGGTCCTCCTCATAAGGAGGCAGGAAAGGGTTCTTCGGGGGCCCTCCGGCGGAAGGAGGCGTCGCGGCCCGGGCCTTACGCTCCAGACTGGAGAAGACGCGCACGAGAAACCGGACACCGCCGTCCTCGACGAGCTCCACCTCGGTGTGAATGGGCACGAGCGCGCCGCTGGCCAGCGCCTTCGCGGTGCGCTCGACGATGGCATTCCAGAGCGGAGCGCTCACGGCGCGGTGCTCCCGTAGTACCAGGCCGTCAGCGCCAGCCGTGGGGCGTGCGTGGGCAGCACCTCGTGCTCCAGCCGCTCGCTGAGGAACACCACCAGCCTGTCCAACGTGGGTGCCACCTCCAACGTCCCCTCCTTCAGATACAGCCGCAACTGGCCCCCGTGCTCCGGCCGCCAGTCCGGGTTGGCGTAGAAGATCGCCGTCACCCTCCGGTTCGCCTGGCCGGCAAAGGCGTCCCGGTGGCGGACATAGCGCGCTCCCTCGCCCGGGTAGTGGGCAAGTTGCAGGTCGAAGCGCCCCAGCCCCAGGTACGCTCCCGCCGAGAGCGCCCGGCCCAACGCCTCGAAGGCCGCCCACAGCGTGCCCAGGGCCGGGCCTCGCTCCTCGGGCGTCACCCAGGTGATGAAGTCTCCGCGCACGGAGGTGTCCTCGGCCCGGTCCGCGCCACGCCGGATGCCCGCGGGGCGCAGCGTGCCCTGCTTCACCCGCACCAGCGCCTCGGCGTGGACAGCGCGTGCCTGCTCCTCCCCCAGGAAGGCGGCCCGCGTGAAGAAGCCCTGGGTGCCCAGCGCTTCGATCTCTTCGTCCGAAAGCTCCATCTGTTCACCCGCACCGTGCCCCAGACGCCGCGCGCTGTCAGCCGGAGTAGACTGCCGGCATGGGCCTTGTTCTGCGGATGCTCCTGTTCGTCCTCGCCGTCGCCCTGGGCGCGGTGGGGACCTTCTTCGCCCTGCGCCCCGTGGCCCGGCCGCTGCCGGACCCTCCCGCCCTGGTGACGCAGATGCGCGAGGTGGCCCGGCTGGAGACGCTGGATGTCGCCCTCTATAAGAAGGTGACCTTCAGCCCCGAGCCCACCGCCGCCGACACGACGTGGAAGGACGTCATCAACTGGGCGGCCTACTCCATCCGAAAGCCCCAGGGCCGCGCCATCGTCTTCGCCGACGCGCACCTGGGCTACGACTTCCAGCGCATCGACACCTCGTCCTTCAGGGTGTCGGGCTCCCGCGTGGAGGTGGTGCTGCCGCCGCTGGAGGTGAAGGTGGAGCTGCGGCCCGGGGAGACGGAGGTGATCGACTCCAACCTCGACAGCCAGGAGACCGCGCACCTGCTGGAGCGCGCCCGCCTCGCCTTCGAGAAGGAGGTGCGTGCCGACCCGCGCTTGAAGGACCGGGCCCGGTCGTCCGCCGAGCGCTCCTTGCGCGCCCTGTTCCTCTCGGTGGGCTTCACCGAGGTGCGCTTCGTGGACAAGCTGACGCCGTCCTCGGCGGGTTAGGACTCGCCGCTGCCCGCCTGCACCACCGAGGGGGGCACCGGCTGGTTCACCTCACCGCACAGCGCCTCGGCCTTCTTCAGCTCCTGCCGCAGCGCCTTGAGGTGGTTGCGGCTCTTCACCAGTGACTCGCGGCCCACCAGCCGGAAGGCCTGCTCGCGCCCCACCTGCTGAACGGCCTCGGCCAGCACGAAGCCCCGGAAGCTCTCGGCCAGGTCGATGTCGAGCGGAGCCTGCCGGCGCTGCGCCTCCATGACGAAGGAGCGCGCGGCCTGGCAGAGGGCCTCCACCAGCGAGGCGTTCTGCCGTCCTGCCTCATAAGCCAGCGCCTGCTGAATATGGGTCTCGCGCAGCTCCACGTCCTGGCTTACGCCCCCCTGCTCCACCATCGCCAGCGTGTAGGCGCGCCGGATGATGTTGTCGAGCTGCCTCAGGTTGCCCGGCCAGCTTCCCTGCTCCAGCCGCTGCGCGGCCTCGCTCGCCAGGCGCGCCATGCCCGCGGAGTTCTTCTCCCGGTGGTGCCGCTCCAGCATGTAGCGCGCCCAGGCGCCCAGCTCGTCCCGCCGCTCATCCAACGGGGGCACCCGGACCGGCAGTACGTTGATGCGGTAGTACAGGTCCTCCCGGAAGGTGCCCCGGCGGACCGACTCGAGCAGGTTGGCGTTGGTGCCGATGATGAAGCGCACGTTGGCGCGCTGCTCGCTGCCGGCCTCCCCGAGCGCCCGGTAGGTGCGCTCCTCCAGCACGTGCAGCAGGCCCGCCTGCGCCTTGAGGGACAGCTTGTCGATCTCGTCGATGAACAGCGTGCCGCCCTCGGACCGGGCCAGGCAGCCGGGGTTGTCCCGCACCGCCCCGGTGAAGGCGCCCTTGCGCCAGCCGAAGAGCTCGCCCATCTGCAGCTCCTCCGGCACCATCATCAGGTCCAGGCTCTCGAAGCGGCCCTGCCGGCGGTGGGACCGCTCGTGACACCAGCGGGCCAGCCGGGACTTGCCCGCCCCGGTGGGGCCGCTGATCAGCAGCGTCTCGTCCTGCTGGGCGAAGACGCGCAGCACCGCCACCAGGCTGGCCATCGAGGCGCCCACCACCGGCAGGTGCTCGTCCGTCTCCGGCAGGCCTCCCGGGTGTGGCGGCAGGCCCGAGAGGTAGGGAGCGGCCAGATCCACCGCGAGCTGAAGCTGGGGCACCACCCGCGGCCAGATGAACTCCTGGCCGAGCGCCGCCAGACAGTTGGCCTCCAGGGAGATCATCCCATCGATGCGGCCGCCGGGCACGCGCAGTGGCAGGACGCACACGTGAGTGGCCTGGCGCTTCAAGAGGCGCTGCTGGCTCTCCTGGGTGAAGGCTTCGGCCGGGCGTGACGAGGGCAGGCTCCGGGCCGATTCACCGTAGGGCTGGAGGGTGCCCTGCCCCACGTCGATGGAGACAGCGCAGCCGTGCTCCACCACCGCGCGCCAGGCAGAGGCCGAGGCCAGCAGCGCCATCCGCGTCCCGTCCGCCGCCAGCAGCGCCTCCTGCTCCTGGAGCCCGCGCTCCACCGCCTCGCGCTCCAGGGCCACCAGCCGTCGGTAGGTATCCGCCGGGCGCAGGTGCACCATTGCGCGCAGCAGCGTTCCCTTGCGGGCGAAGGGGCTGGCCGCCAGCGTCTGCTCGGAGATCACCAGCAATGCCTTCAGGATCGCGAGCGCGGCGTGCTCGAAGTGCTTTGCGGCATGCAGCGAGTTGGCAAGGGCTGTGAGTTGCTCGGACATCTCTGGCTCCTGGGTGTGCTGGGCGGCACACGGCGCCCACCCTGCCAGAAAACCGCTACCGGGGAGAAGCCAGGTAACCGAGGGTGCTCTCTTTGAGGACAGGGTAGGCCGCTTGCGGGGTCTGGCTTTACACTGGGCGCATGGACAGTCCCCGGCCCCACCCGGCTCCGGCAGCGGGGCCGCTGTCTTCCCATGTCCCCGAAGGCACCGTCATCGCGGGCCGCTTCACCGTCCTGGCGCCCGCGGGCCGAGGTGGCATGGGCACCGTCTACCAGGCCGCGGACTCGCTCTC
>DASVVJ010001163.1:0-8830 GCA_036389955.1 Myxococcaceae bacterium | reverse complement strand
AGGGGCCTTCGCTTTGGCCGTGAGTATCCTCAAGGCGTGTCGGGCCGCTCCATCATCCTCTGGGTCTGTGTCCCTTTCGTGGCGCTGTGCGCGCTGGCGCTCTGGCTCACCCGGCCCACCGCCGAGCCCGTGCGCCCGGCGCCGCGGGCCCAGGCCCCCACCGTGGCGCCTCCCTCCCCTCCTGCCCCCCAGCCAACCCGGCCGCCTGCGGCTCCGATCGAGTCACCGCCCACGGCGCCTCCTCCGCCCCGGCGCATGGGCTCCACCCTCCCTTCGCTCTCTCCGCCACCCATCACGGTGGACATCCCCGAGGCCGAGCCCCAGGAGGAGGCCCGCACCGGCACGGTGGAGAAGGAGGAGGTGCGCCGGGCCATCGCTACCGTGGTGCCGTTGATCCGCCAGTGCTTCCTGGACACGGTGGAGCGCTACCCCGGCACGCAGTCGGTGACGCTGAAGTTCACCATCGAGGGCCAGGGGCTCACCGGCCACTTCCGGGACGGGGAGGTGGTGGAGAGCACCATCCGGGACCCGTTTGCCCTGGCCTGCTTCGTGGATTCCCTGTTGGATGTCCGGTTTCCACCACCCAGCGGGGGGGGCCGAGTCACCATCACCTACCCTTTCCGGTTCGTGCCCAGGACAGACGCTGGAAGATGAGGCCCCGTTTCCCGTAAGGTGCGACTCGACTCGTTCGCATGACCGCCACCATCGAACAGCTCGGCCCTCAGCACGCGGATGCTCTGCGCGCGTTCCTGGCAAAGGACTCGACGCACAACATCTATCTGCTGGGCCTCTTCGAGGAGTTCGGCATCGTGCCGCGCGCCGGGCGAGCCCGCTTCGCCTTCCACGGCCGCCTGGACGAGAACAAGCAGCTCACCGCCGCGCTCTTCGTGGGTGGAGAGGGCGGGCTGGTGGTGCCCTCGGCGAGCGATGCGGCCCACATCACCGAGATCGCCGACGCGCTGGCCTCGAAGGTGCGGCTCAAGGCGTGCCTGGGCGAGAAGTCCGTGGTGGACGCGCTGGTGCGCAGCCTGGGTGGCGGAGCCAAGCCGCGGCTGTCGCGCAACCAGAAGCTGCTGGCCGTGTCCGCGGATGACCTGGGGCCCTTCACCAACCCCACCCTGCGGCTGGCCCGCGAGGAGGACGTGCCCCGGCTGATGCCGCTGGCGCTGGGGGCGGTGCGCGAGATGATGGAGCGCGATCCGCTGGCGGAGGATCCGGAGGGCTACGAGGCGCGGGTGATGCAGCGCGTGCGGGGCAAACGCACGTACGTGCTGGAGGAGCACGGCTCCCTGATTTTCAAGGTGGACATCGGCAGCCGCTCGCAGCACGGCGCGGAGCTGGAGGGCCTGTACACGGCGCCGCAGGAGCGCAACAAGGGCCACGCCACGCTGTGCCTGGGGCAGATCTCCCGGCACCTGTTGTCCTCGCTGCCCCGGCTGGTGCTGCGGGTGGACGAGAAGGACGAGAGCACGGCGCGCATGGCCCGCAAGGTGGGCTACCTGTCCTACCGGCTGCAGCGCGTGGTACTGCTGGAGTAGCGCCATGTCCCGTCCGACTCCCAGCCGCCGCCCGCTCTCCGGAGAGGGCCCTGTTCTGCTCCACGCGCCCACGGATGCGCGCTGGCTGCCGCTTGCCCTCGAGCGCTTCAACGAAGTGCTCGTGGACCACGCCCACTGCGAGAAGAAGGCGGCGGCCAATGCCCTCTCGCTGCTGCAGTCCTACCCGGACCTGCCGGGCCTGCCCGCGCAGATGGCGCGGCTGGCGCGCGAGGAGAGTGCGCACCTGGCCAAGGTGCTCGACTTGATGGCCGCCCGAGGCCTCACGCTCAGCCGGGATGCGGGAGACCCGTACGCGCAAGGGCTCCAGAAGTTCATCCGCACCCCCTCGGGCGAGCGGCGGGTGGACCGGCTTTTGGTGGCGGCGGTGATTGAAGCGCGCTCCTGTGAGCGGCTCTCCCTGCTCGCCGAGGGGCTGGAGGACCCGGCGCTGCGCCGCTTCTACGGAGAGCTGGCGCAGTCGGAGGATGGGCACCAGTCGCTCTTCTACCGGCTGGCGGTGACGGCCCACGGAGACGAGGGCGCGGTGCGCGAGCGGCTCGAGGAGCTGCTGGCCCGCGAGGCGGAGGTAGTCACCGCCGTAGGCCTGAGGGCCGCCATCCACTGAGGGATTGGCGGCCCACGGGTCGCAAGGCGGCTCGACTCCCGGGAGCCCCGGGAGCCAGGACAGGCGCTATGCGGGCGGCGGAGCCTCGCGCGCCCAGTTGCGGTGCGCGGCGATGGCGGCGATGAAGGCCTTGTTGAACTTCTTCATGTCGCTCTTGGGGCTCTGCACCACGCCCGGGTCGGCGTCCAGGGGCTGCTTCGTCCCCATCTTGCCCAGGCCCGCGACTTCCACCAGCTGGGTGCCCTCCCCCGAGAAGCCCACCGCCTTGCAGTGCCGGTAGGCATCGCGAACGAAGTCCACCGCGTCCACCAGCAGGCTCAGCGTGGCGATGCTCTTCTGCCCGCCGGGCACGTAGACGGCGTCATACAGCACGGAGTGCGCCGTGAGGAACGTCTTCACCGTCGTCTCCGCGTCCCCCTCGTCGCTCTTGATGGGGCCGAGCCTGGGTGCCACCAGGTCCACGATGGCGCCACCCGCCATCAGCGCCTTCCTCACCGCGTCCACCTCCTTCGAGGAGTACCCGTCCGCCACCAGCACCGCCACCTTGCGCGTGCGGATGGAGTCCTTCGGGGAGTTCTCCATGCTCAGCGAGGGCGCGGACTCGAGCATCTTGCGCTTCTTGTCCGCCTTGGTGGGCTTGACTGCCTTGGGCGCGGGCACGCCTATCGCCAGGGCCACCCGGGTGGCGATCTCCGTGTCGATGTTCGCCAGGATCTGGCTCACCACGCGCTCGCGGACCTCCGGGCGCTCGACCTTGCCCAACTCGAACTCCAGCGCGGCGATGAGGTGCTCCTGCTCCGGCCGCGTCAGGCTCTTGAAGAACATCGTGGCCTGGCTGAAGTGGTCGTTGAAGCTCTCGCTGCGGTAGCGGACCTTCTGGCCCTCCATGCGCTCAGCGGCGTGCATGAAGCCCTGGCCCTGGCTGGCCAGGAACGGGCACCCGCCACCCAACGAGTTCGGGTGGTAGTTGGCGCGCCCGGTGTTGATGGTGTCCCGGTGGAACCCGTCCTGCTGGTGGTTGTGCACCGGCGCCACCGGCCGGTTGATCGGAATCTCCGCGAAGTTGGGCCCGCCCAGCCGGGTCAGCTGCGTGTCCAGGTACGAGAACAGCCGCGCCTGCATCAGCGGATCATTGGTGAAGTCGATGCCTGGCACCACGTTGCTCACGCAGTAGGCCACCTGCTCCGTCTCGGCGAAGAAGTTGTCCGGGTTGCGGTCGAGCACCAGCTTGCCCACCCGCTGCACCGGCACCTGCTCCTCGGGCAGCACCTTCGTCGGGTCCAGCAGATCGAAGCCGTACTTCTGTACGTCGGCCTCGTCGATGATCTGCAGGCCCAGCTCGTACTCGGGGAAGTTACCGGTCTCGATGGCCTCCCACAGGTCTCTCCGGTGGAAGTCCGGATCCTTCCCGGAGATCTTCTGCGCCTCGTCCCACACCAGCGAGTGGGTGCCCAGCAAGGGCTTCCAGTGGAACTTCACCAGGTGGCTCTTGCCCTCGGCGTTGATCAGCCGGAAGGTGTGCACCCCGAAGCCCTCCATCATCCGGTAGCTGCGCGGCAGGGTGCGGTCCGACATCTGCCACATGACCATGTGGGCAGTCTCAGGCACCAGCGAGACGAAGTCCCAGAATGAGTCATGCGCCGAGGCGGCCTGGGGCATCTCGTGGTGGGGCTCGGGCTTCACCGCGTGGACCACGTCCGGGAACTTGATGCCGTCCTGGATGAAGAAGACGGGGATGTTGTTGCCCACCAGGTCGAAGTTGCCCTCGGGCGTGTAGAACTTGGTGGCAAACCCGCGCACGTCGCGCACCGTGTCGGCCGAGCCGCGCGAGCCGGCCACGGTGGAGAAGCGGACAAAGACGGGCGTCTTCAGCGACGGATCCGTGAGGAACTTCGCCCGGGTGTACTTCTCCAGGGACTTGTAGACCTGGAAATAGCCATGGGCGGCCGAGCCGCGCGCGTGCACCACCCGCTCGGGAATGCGCTCGTGGTCGAAGCGCGTCATCTTCTCGCGGAAGTGGAAGTCCTCCAGCAGCGTGGGCCCGCGGACGCCGGCCTTCAGCGAGTTGTCCGTGTCCGAGATGGGAATGCCCTGATCCGTGGTGAGCACCGAGTCGGCCGGACGCTCACGGAAGGGCTCGAGATTCTCGGACTTCGCATTGGGGACATTCTTCGGAGACTTGCGCAGTGCCATAAGATCCTGATGAGAAGAGGAACGTCAGCACCTTCTGGAGAAGGCGCTGGAACGTGATGCCCCCTCATCCTTCGTACAAGGTGCTCTGTCTCCCCGAAGACACCGGGTGAGGCTGATCCGTTCTACGGCGGCCTCAAGGCGAGGCAGCAGGAGCGTTCAGGCTCACCGAGGCCCCGCGCTTCGCCGGGCCCTGCACCTTGCCGTGGAAGGGCCACACCGCTGGCACGGCGAACACCAGACCCGCCACCAGCAGGGCCGTCAGCGGCGTGCCCAGCCGGAAGAAGTCCGTGAAGCGGTAATGCCCTGGGCCGTAGACGAGCACGCAGCTGGGCTCCAGCGGGGTGATGAACGAGCAGCTGGCGGCCAGCGTGATGCCAATGGCGAACGGCCGTGCGTCCACGCCCAGCTGCGCGGCCGCGCTCACGGCCACCGGCAGCACCACCAGCGCCGCGGCCTGGTTGCTCATGGGCGCCGACAGCAGGATGGTCAGCACCATCAGCAGCCCCAGCACCGTGCGCGGCCCACCGTACTCGCCCAGCTGCGCCACCTGGCCGCCCAGGTACTTGCCCGCCCCGCTCACCTCCATGGCCAGCCCCAGCGCCATCATCGAACCGATGAGCAGCACCACCCGCCAGTCCACCCGGAAGGCGATGCGCGCGTCCACGCACCCGGTGACGATCATCGCCAGCATGCCCGCCAGCCCCGCCACCGACATGGGTATCAGGCCCAGCGTGCCCACCGCCAGCGAACCCAGGAAGATGCACACCGCCAGGAGCGCCTTGGTGTACAGCGGCGGCTGATACTCCCGGTCGCTGAGCACCAGCAGCGTGGTGCCGTCGGCCAGCTCCGCCGCGCGCGAGCGGGGCCCGCGCAACAGCAGCACATCCCCCACCGACAGCGGCATGGCCGACAGCGACTGCTCGCCGAAGATGCGCCCCAGCATCTGCAGCTTGGTGAGCCGCTGGATGGCCGGCTTGCGGTGCAGCGCCAGGGCCACCATCCCGTAGCGCTCCACGAAGAGCACCTCTTTGAGGCTGCGCCCCACCAGCGGGCTGCCCGGAGGCACGCTGGCTTCCACCAGGATCGCCTCGCGGGAGCCCAGCTCCCCATCGGCCAGCTTCACGTCCGGGCGGATCTCGATGCCCTTGAGGTCCTTCACCCGGAGAATGTCCTCGCGCTTCCCCTCGACGATGAGTCGCTCGTCGCCCACCAGCCGGTAGCTGGGCACCGCGGAGATGGACTGCCCCTGGCGGATGAGCCCGATGACGCGCAGCCCCAGTCCCTCGGTGAGCTCCGCCAGCTCCTTGCCCTGGTAGCGCGAGTCCGGAGGCAACACCGCCTCGGTGAGGTAGTCGCGCAGGGTCCACGCCTCCACGCCGCTGTCGCCCACCCGGGCGGGCAAGAGCAGCGGCCCCAGCAGCACCACCACCAGGATGCCCACCACCGCCACCGGCAGCCCCACCGGCGCCAGCTCCGTCACCCCGATGGGCTGCATTCCCATCTTCTGCATGGCCGCCGAGGCCACCAGGTTGGTGGAGGTGCCATACAGAAAAATCATGCCTCCCAGCATCGACGCGTATGCCAGCGGCAGCAGCACCTTGCTCTTGGGCACCTTGGCGCGGTGCGCCGCGCCAATGGCCACCGGGAGGAATGCCGCCGTCGTCACCGTGTTGGAGATGATCGAAGAGAAGGCCGCCACCGCCCCCATCATCGCCAGCACGAACACCTGGTGGCCGTAGCGCGCGAAGAAGGCCAGCCGCTGTCCCACCAGCTGCACCACCCCGGTGGAGGCCAGCCCCTGTGTCATGGCCAACAGTGTGAAGATGAAGATGACCGTGTCGTTGCTGAACCCCTCGAAGGCCTGCTCGGGCGTGAGCACCCGGGTGATGGCCAGCAGACACACGATGGTGAGCGAGCTCACCTCGATGGGAATGGTGTCGAGCGCGAAGAGCACCAGCGCGATAAGGACGATTCCCAGGACGATGACGATGGTCATAGCGGCGGCGGAAACGTGGTGGCGGGTGCGCCGGACGGTGAGTCCTCGACGCACTGCGGCGTCCACTTCCAGAAGCCTGGTGGCTGATAAGTGAAATAAGCCGGGCCCTGTTCACCCGGCAGGTTCACTGCCCGACGGGTGTTGCATTCAGGGGTCCCCTTCTCGCAGTTTCGCCCTGTCCCGCTGCTAGGTTGCCCGGCCTTGGCCCGAACCCGGCAGCAGGGGGGAACTCACTTGAGACGACACGAGGAAACTTCCATGGCTTCGACGCAGATGGCGGCCGTGAGCAACGCGCCGACGAAAAACGCGGCCCTTCTGGCCTGGGTGGCGCGCAGCGCCCAGATGACGCAGCCGGACCGCATCGTTTGGTGTGATGGCTCCGAGGAGGAGAAGAAGCGGCTGACGGATCAGGCCGTGAAGGACGGCATCCTGATTCCGCTCAACCAGGAGAAGCGGCCGGGCTGCTACCTGCACCGCTCCAACCCGAATGACGTGGCGCGCGTGGAGCACCTCACGTTCATCTGCACGCCCAACAAGACGGACGCCGGGCCCACGAACAACTGGATGGACCCCGAGGAGGCGTACACCAAGCTGGGCCAGCTCTTCGACGGCAGCATGAAGGGCCGCACCATGTACGTGGTGCCGTACGTGATGGGCCCGTTGGGCAGCCCCTACGCGAAGATCGGCGTGGAGCTGACCGACAGCGTCTACGTGGCGCTGAACATGCGCATCATGACGCGCATGGGGAAGGCGGCGCTGGACATGCTGGGCGACTCGGATGACTTCAACCGGGGCCTGCACAGCACGGGCGACGTGAACCCGGACCGGCGCTACATCTGCCACTTCCCGCAGGACAACACCATCTGGAGCTTCGGCTCGGGCTACGGCGGCAACGTGCTGCTGGGCAAGAAGTGCCTGGCGCTGCGCATTGGCAGCTACCTGGGCCGCGAGGAGGGCTGGCTGGCCGAGCACATGCTCATCCTGGGCGTGACGGACCCCAAGGGCCAGACGACGTACGTGGCGGCGGCGTTCCCGTCGGCGTGCGGCAAGACGAACTTCGCGATGATGATTCCGCCCGGTGAGTACAAGGGCTGGAAGGTGGAGACGGTCGGCGACGACATCGCCTGGATGCGGGTGGGCCCGGACGGCCGGCTGTACGCCATCAACCCGGAGGCGGGTTACTTCGGCGTGGTACCGGGCACCAACAACAAGTCCAACCCGAACGCGATGGCGACCATCGCCAAGGACACGCTGTTCACCAACGTGGCCATGACGGCGGACGGGGACGTGTGGTGGGAGGGCAAGGACGGCGAGGTGCCGGAGGAGCTCACCGACTGGCAGGGCCGCCCGTGGAAGAAGGGCAGCGCGGAGAAGGCGGCGCACCCCAACAGCCGCTTCACCGCGCCGATGACGAACAACCCGGTGCTGAGCCCCAAGGCGAACGATCCGCAGGGCGTGCCGATCAGCGCCATCATCTTCGGCGGGCGCCGCTCGAACACGGTGCCGCTGGTGCTGCAGGCGTTCAACTGGACGCACGGGGTGTTCCTGGGCGCCACCATGGGCAGCGAGACGACGGCGGCGGCCACCGGCAAGGTGGGCGTGGTGCGGCGCGACCCGATGGCGATGCTGCCCTTCTGCGGCTACCACATGGGCGACTACCTGCAGCACTGGCTGGACATGCAGAAGTCGATCACCCACCTGCCCAAGATTTTCCAGGTGAACTGGTTCCGGCAGGACAAGAACGGCAAGTTCCTGTGGCCGGGCTTCGGCGACAACATGCGCGTGCTGGAGTGGGTGGTGAACCGGGTGCACGGCCGGGTGCCCACGCAGGAGACGCTGCTGGGCTGGGTGCCGCGCCAGGGTGACATCAACACCCAGGGCCTGGACATCTCGCCGGACGCGATGGGCGAGGCCACCTCCATCAAGGCGGACGAGTGGAAGTCGGAGCTCAAGAGCCAAGAGGTGTTCTTCGAGCAGCTGGGCACCAAGGCGCCCGAGGCCCTGATGCTGCAGCGCAAGCTGCTCATCTCGCGCCTGGGCAGCTGACAAGCCGCCAACGCTGTTGAGCCCGGGGCCGGAAGCCGCTGACGCTGTCAGGGGCCTCCGGCCTCCGTGTTTCCAGCCTGGAGCCTCGAGTCGATGTCAGCCCCGTGTGATTTGATGTTCGGCACCAGTAACGGGAAGGGTGGCGGACATGGAACGGATGGGGCTCGTCTCGCAGGTGGAGGCGGAACTGGAGAAGATGCTGTCGCTGGAGCTGCTCCCGAAGGACAGGGAGCTGCCCTCGGAGCACAAGCTGGCGCGCTGCTTCGGAGTCTCCCGAGGCACCGTGAGAGAGGCCCTGCTGAGGCTCTCAACCAAGGGCCTGGTCGTACAGCACCCTGGGCGCAGGACACGGGCGGTGCCACTGGACGAGGCGGTGACGCTGGAGAACCTGGGCGTCATCCTGGATGGCGATGGCCTCCTGCAAGGCAACCG
>DASVVJ010001162.1:0-4059 GCA_036389955.1 Myxococcaceae bacterium | reverse complement strand
GCCGCAGCGTCCGGAGGAAGCCTCCCGGCCGGGCGAGTCCCGCCAGCGCCAGCACGGGCACTCCGGAGAGAGCCCCGGGTGGATGCAAGGTGCCGGCGGGATCCACCCAGGCTGTGGGGTGATAACGCGTCCGCACCTGTGGGCCTGGAAGCGTCGGGAGGTGGGACACGGGCGACGGCGTGGCGCGCACCCAGAAGAGAGTGGCTCTGTGCAGCGCGGAGAGCGGCTCCCGGAGTGGGCCTCTTGGCAGCATCTGGCCGTTTCCGAAGCCCACCGCTTCATCCACCACCACGATGTCCTCGTCTCGTGCCAGCCTCCGGTGCTGAAAGCCGTCGTCCAGCAGCACCACGTCCAGGCCGAACTCGTCCCGAGCCCGCCGCGCCAGGGCTCGCCGGTCGGCACCCACCAGGATCCGGGCCTGAGGACAGCGGCGCGCGAGCAGAAGCGGCTCGTCCCCTGCCTCCTCGACAGTGGGCAGCGGCTCCTGGCCCGTGAAGGTGAGCGGCTCCTTCGAGCGGCGGCCGTAGCCTCGCGTGAGAATGCCGACCTTCCGCCCCGCTTGCACCAGCAGCTCCGCCAGGTGCAACACCGCTGGCGTCTTGCCTGTGCCTCCCACGTTCACGTTTCCCACCGAGATGACTCGAAGCCCCTCCACCCGCTCCGTGCTCAGCAGCTTGGCGTCGTACAGCGCCCCCCGAAGCCGGACTCCCAGCCCGTAGCCCCAGGACAGCGCCGTTACCGGCGACAGCAGCGTGCGCCGATCCCAGGGCTCCGGACTGGAGGGATAGAAGAGCCGCTCCACCGTCGTGGGGGTGTCCGCTGGCTCTTTGGGCGTCAGCTCGGAACTCACCTCGCGCTCCGCGCTCGCTCATAGAGCGCGAGCACGTCCTCGGCAATCCGCTGGTTGGTCGGATGCCGCATGGAAGCCCGCTCCTGAGACATGGAGGCCGCTACTACCGCCTCCGGTGTCAGTTGCTCGATCCGCACGTCCGCCAGTGAAGGGAGCGCGCCTTCTTCCACCGCCACGACTCTGACCTGGCACGCCCGGGCCTGCGCCGCAGCACGGCCGCTCCAGTCGTTGCCCAGCCCCAGGATCCACACCTCGTCCAGCACTTGAAGCCACCGTACGAACGCGTCTCCTTGCTGGTAGCCCGCGAAGGTGACGTGCTCTTCCAGGCTCAGCCGTCTCACCTGCTCCTGGACTGGTGCTACCAGCACGCCGTCCCCTACCAGGACCAGCCGCGCCTCTGGCCGCGTGCGCCGCAGTTGGGTGAAGGCCTCCACTCCGAGCGAGTGCCTGCGTGAAGCCTGGAAGGTCGACACCATTCCGATGAGCGGTGAGCCCGTCAGCCCCAGTTCCCTGCGCAGCGCCTCGCGGTTCTCCGCGGGACGAAAGCGCGCGTCCACCAGCGGTGGGAGCACTTGCACCCGTTGCCCCATCAGCCGGGGCACCTCCGTCGAAGCGGGGACCGTGTACGCATCCGCCCGTGGCAGTGAGCGTCTGATCGAGCGTGGGGCGTGCACCGAGCGGATCAGCACTGCCCCAGGCGGCGTGGCCCACCTGGCGAGGAAATGGTCATGGCTGAAGTGGGCATGCACCACGTCCACGCTCCGCTTGCGCAACCTGCGCATGTCTCGCCAGACAGCCCAGGGCGGTGACTTCACAGAGAGTTCCAGCTCCCCGGTGTCCAGCAGCCCCATGGCCTCGAACCTTGGCACCGCAGGCTCTTCCGACTCCACCTTCCCTCGCCGACGGTCCACCGCGACCGTCACCTCGTGCCCCGCTTCCCGCTGCGCGAGCGCGAGCAGCGCCACGTTCTCCGCGGGCCCGCTCCAAGAGGGGCTCGCCAGCAGGTGCAGGATCTTCATCGGCATGGCCTTCCCGCTCGCCTCCTTGCGGCTCATCTGTCCTGGGCATTCAGGAGTGAAAGATAGAGCTCGCGCAACGCGCGCACCTCGTGCTCGATGCCAAAGTGGCTCCGCGCGTGCTCGGCCGCATTCTGGCCCACCTGCCTCACCCGCTGCGGGTCACGCATCAGCATGTCGAGCACTTCCCGGAGACCCTTCACGTCTCCTGGCTCGAAGAAGAAGCCCGTTCGGCCGTGCTCGATCCAGGCCTCCACGTGCTTCAGGTGGCTGGCCACCACGCAGCACCCCGAGGCCATCGCCTCCAGATGCACCAACCCGTACCCCTCGAAGTACGAGGGCTGCACCAGAATGCTCAGCCCCTGGTACCAGGGGTGGATGACTGATTGCTCCTGCTCCCCCACGAGCACCAGCCGATCTCCAAGCCCTTCGAGCAAGGATGAGATCCATGGCTGCTGGGCTCTCTTCACCAGCCCTACCAGCACTCCCTTCCACTCTGGGTGCTCGGACAGCAAGGGCCGCACTGCTTCGATGAAGTCTCCCTGCCCCTTCTCCTTGCGGACCCGGCCGATGACTCCGATTCCGTATCGCCCTCCCAGCCCCAACTTTCGCCAGGCTTCTTCTCGATCCGGCGGTGGCTGGAAACGTTCCAGGTTGATTCCGTGCCCGACGACGGTCGAGGGCATCGCCATCGCTTCCTTGACGTCGCCCGTCAGTGCCACCAGCGCATCCGCGCCCTTCGCCAGCCACCGCGTGTAGTTGCTGGGCAGGCTCGAGGTATGGCGCGTGAAGACGATTTTGACGTTCCGGCCCAGCAGCCGCAGCAGCAGCCCTACCAGGAGCTCGTTGTTGCGGTGGGCGTGCCAGATGACCGGTTCGCGTCGAAGCCGACTGAGCAGAGCGCCCCAGTGGATTCTTGGCACGGACTGGCTCAGGTTCGAGCCGATGGTCCGTGTCTCGAACTCCTGCGCCAGTTGCGGCACGACGCTCTCCACGTGGCGCGTGACGCCTGTGGCTCTCCGGTGGAAGTGCGGGTGGATTACCAGGGACATGGCACCCTCACCCTGTCCCTCTCCCGGCGGGAGAGGGGTGGGGCTCGAAGAGTCTGGCCATGTGCTCCACGTTTCGATGGCTGGCGCCCGAGATCTGGCTCACTGTGGCTCTGGCCTGCTCTCCCAACATGCGGAGCTGGTCTGGCTGAGCCAGTAGCTTCGACAGTCGGTTGAAGAGGTCCTCCGCGTCCTGGACCTGGATGCCTCCATGCCCCTCCAGGACCTGGACGCTGTCCCGG
The DNA here is from genome assembly GCA_036389955.1 of Myxococcaceae bacterium. GTDB lineage: Bacteria > Myxococcota > Myxococcia > Myxococcales > Myxococcaceae > DATHBR01. Next base: position 902 of record DASVVJ010001162.1, on the reverse strand, counting down.
AAGTTGTCCATGTGCGGGCCGTAGAGCACCGGCTTCCCCTGCCCCGCTGGTTCCAGGATGTTCTGCCCTCCTCGCTTCGTGAACGAGCCTCCCACGAACACCACCGTCGCCAACCGGTAGGCCCTCGCCAGCTCGCCGATCGTGTCGAGCACCACCACCTGCCCGTTCTCCCTGTTCTCCTGGGAGCGCAGTCCCACCGTGAGCCCCGCCTCCCTTGCCAGCCCCGCGATCCGTCCTGCCCGATCGATGTACCGCGGTGCGATTACCAACCGCAGATCTGGATGCGTCGGCAGCAGGCGCTGGTACGCCGCCAGCACGTGCTCTTCTTCTCCCTCGTGGGTACTGCCTGCCATCAGCACCCTGGCGCCCTCGGTCAGTCTCAACGCTCGCCGCAGGGCTTCGTCCTCCTTCGCTGGCGCCGCCGCGAGCGCGTCGAACTTCGTGTTGCCCGTTACCCAGACCCGCTCCGGCGAGGCTCCCAAGTTCCGCGCCCGCTCGGCTTCCTCCTCCATTCGCATCAGGAACAGGTCCATGTCCCGCAGCGGGTTGCTGATCAGCGAGAAGAACAGCCGGTACTTGCCTTCGTTCTTCGGCGAGAAGCGCCCGTTCGTCAGCACCACGCGGGCCCCGCTTCGCTTCGCCGCGCGGATGAGGTTGGGCCAGATCTCCGTGTACTCCAGCACCAGCACGTCCGGGCGGATGGCCCGCACCGCCCGGCGCGTCGCGCCCCAGAGGTCGTAGGGCACGTACACCACCCCGTCGATGTCCTTCGCCAGCCGGCCCTTCGCCATCGCATAGCCGCTGTCCGTCATCGTCGACAGGAGCAGCTGGCACCCCGGGAAGCGCGCCCGCAGCGGGCCGAACATGGGCGCCAGCGCCAGCAGGTCTCCCGCGCTCGCGCC
>DASVVJ010001161.1:0-23996 GCA_036389955.1 Myxococcaceae bacterium | reverse complement strand
GAGCCTCCGGTTATCGATGCCGCCGCGAATCTTCGGGGGTCCGGACGAAGATTCGATGCAAGTATCCCATCGGGAACGTCACGGCTGTACGCCAACACCTTCACGCTCCACGCACCCCAGGCACTCGACGTTCCTTAACCTCAGGGCAAGCCCAGGCAGGACCGAGGAGAAGCAGCCATGAAGCAGATCACCATCGACGTCTTCTCGGACCTCGTCTGTCCCTGGTGCTTCATCGGCGCCAGGCGGCTGGAGACCGCGCTCGCCTCGCTCCCGGCGTTGCCAGCGCCGGTGGAGGTGAAGATTCAGTACCACGCGTTCCTGCTCGATCCGGCCACGCCCGAAGAGGGCGAGAACCTCGCTGACCGGCTCCAGCGCAGGTACGGCCGAGACCCGAAGCAGATGTTCGCGGTGGTGGAGAGCGCCGCGCGTGAGAGTGGCCTGACGCTCGACTTCACGAAGGTGAAGAACACCTACCAGACCCTCAAGGGCCACACCCTCATCCGCCATGCGGCGCAGAAGGGCACGCAGAAGGCGCTCACCGAGGCGCTCTTCAAGGCCTACTTCCTCGAGGGCCGGAACATCAACAGCGTGACCGAGCTCACCGCCATCGCCACGCAGCACGGCTTCACCGCGCAAGAGGTGGAGACGTTGCTGAGCAACCCGGCGGAGCTCGAGCTCACCCGCGCCGAGGCGCGGCAGGCGACGGAGCAGGGCATCACCGGCGTGCCGTTCTACGTCTTCGACGGCAAGTTCGCGATCTCCGGTGGCCAGCCGCCCGCCGTGTTCCAGACGGCGTTGAAGAAGGCGCTCGAGGCACAGCTGGACGCGTAGCAGGTAGGTTCGGCCACAGCGGAGTGACGGTGATGAACCAGCCTGATGACTTCCTGAGCCACGCAGAGGCCGAGATACGGCGAGGCCGCGACGCTGGCAGCCCGGGAACTCTGTCTGTCCTGGTTGGCCTGTTGCCGTCCGAGTCCCGGGCGGCGTACGGACCTGTCCTCGCGGTCTTCGGGTGTCCCTACCAGCCCGAGGCCATCGGGGCTGGCGGTTCCCCCCGGGAGTCAGAGCGCATCAGCGCGTGCAGGCTGGCCCTGCTTGCGATGTACCTCGACACCGGAGTGCCTCGGTGGTCGAGCTGGATGCTGAACGAGGTCATCAGCGGCGTGCTCTCCGTTCCCGGTGGCGCCGCCGATGACCTGCTCGAGGCGGTGTGGCGGATGCTCAGGGACGACTCCATTCCCCTGACCCGGGAGGTGGCACGGTTCACAAGAGACATCCTCGGGAACCTGCTGCCCCGCCATCACAAGGGAATGCCTGTCCACCTGCGCTGGCTCCTCCCATTGCCCGCAGGGCTGACTTCCGCGCAGGCCTACTTCTCCTTTTACGTCCTCGCCTTGAAGCCAGAAGCCTTCACGCAAGAGGTCGAAAGAGCCGTGGAGGGCGCGCTGAAGGGGAGCGACTTCTACGGCGAGGTCTTTCCCAAGGCGTGATGCCATGCCAGCACACCGTTAGCCGCTCGGGCTTGAAGGCCCCGTCATGCTCAGGTCCAGTCGCTCAGCCCTTCGCGGGCATAGACCTCCTTGAACGCCGGTCGAGCCTTCATCATCGCCGCGTGTTTCGCCAATGCTGGCCATGAATGCGCCGGCTTCGGCATGTTGCGCGACCAGCGCATGAGCATGGTGAGCATGAAATCAGCGGCGCTGAGCTTCTCGCCGAGCAGGTAAGGCCCCCTCTCGGCGAGATGCGTGTCCACGCGCTGCCACGCGGTCTCAATCCGCTCTCGCGCCATGGCCTTACTCGCTTCGCTGTTGGCTTCGCCAGCCGGTTCGGTGGGATAGAACCAGGCGCGATAGGCCGGCTGCAGCGTGTTGGCCATGAAGAAGAACCACTGGTAGTAGTGTGCCCGCTGCAGCGTACCGGGCGGCGGAGCCAGACTGGCCGCTGGGTAGGCATCGGCAAGGTGCATAGCGATTGCGGGCGATTCCAGGATGGCGTAGCCATCAATCACCAGTGCTGGCACCACGCCAGCCGGATTGATCGCCAGGTACTCCGGCTTCTTGTGCTCGCGCTTGTCGAGATCAAGGCGGCGCAGCGTGTGCGGGATATCCAGCTCGATCAGCAACCAGTGCACCACCATGCTGGCGGTGCTGGGCGAATAATAGAGTTCGATCATGTCCCCTCCGGGAGAAGCCTGTTTGTCGAGCATAGAGCTGAGAGTCAGTCTCTGTTGGCGCCAAGGGAAAGCACGAAACTAAGCACAAACATGGCTTGTCAGAGCAATCCCTCACCATGCACGCGCACTGTACGTCGCGAACTTGACCTGCGAGCTGTACACACCCACTCCCTGAGCCACGGGACCGGGAAGGATGAGGGAGGCCCGGGGGGCAGCATGGCCCCGGGCTGCCCTCACTCGGGTGGAGACTCGTGGACATTCCGCCTGTCGCCTGGACGACGCCGCGCGAGAAGAGCCTCGGTCCCCGTCGCGTGAGCCTGCCTCCGTGGGGGGCTCTGCCTACGTTACGACCCCATCAGCCATGCACACCTGCTCCTCTTCTCTGTACCGGCCTCAAGGCAATGAGCTGAAGCGCGTCCGGCCCGAGCCTTCCTCGCACGCGGACCGCCTGGATCCGCTCCTGTGTCACACGGCCATCAGCGAGCTGCTGGGGCAGAAGAACTACCCCTGCGTTCCGGCGCTGCGTTCGTACAAGCTGGGGGAGTACCTCGCCGGCCTCTATCCCGGAGAGCTGGGCTCGGGAGCCTCGAGCCGGGCCCTGCTGGAGGACCTGCTGTACTTCCGCGAGCAGCAGAAGCAGTCCCGTTCCGCTTACATGACGTTCTGGGCCTTCTTCTCCGGCCAGAGTGAGTACGACGAGACGGCCTTCGAGGAGCGGCTGTGGAGAGAGCTCTCCTATGTCTCCTCGCACCAGGAGCCGGGGGCTGGCTGGGACGTGAACTTCAGCGACAATCCGGCCGATTCGAAGTTCTGCCCGAGCTTCGGCGGCGAGGCGTTCTTCATCGTCGGCATGCACCCGAACAGCTCCCGGCTGGCGCGGCGCTTCCCGTTCCCCACGGTGGTCTTCAACCTCTATGACCAGTTCGAGCAGCTCTCCCGCGAGGGCCGCTATGAGTCCACCGTGAAGAGCAATCGCGCTCGCGAGATGAAATTCCAGGGCTCGCTCAACCCCATGGTCGAGCAGCACGGGGACAAGTGGGAGGCCATCCAGTTCTCGGGCAAGGACAACCCACCCGAGTGGAAGTGTCCCTTTCAGCATGGGCTCAAGCCGCCGGAAAACCCATCGTGAGGGCGCTCTCGCCAGAGCCACTCCAGACCATTCCTCCGCAGACGGGCGTGGCGTTCGAGCTGAAGCGGGGACAGCTGCTGCGCGTGTTGGATCCCCAGGGCGCCCAGGTGTCGGATCTCTTCTGCTTCTCGGCGGCGGACCCGGCCGAGCACTTCTCGGCCAGCCGCTCGATCGACTACGCGGACACGCTCTTCCTCACCACCGGCCACGTCCTCTACTCGAACCGCAGCCAGGCCATGCTGCGCATCGTGGAGGACAGCTGCGGCCGGCATGATCTGCTCATGCCGCCGTGCAGCCTGCGGATGTTCCAGCTCGTCGCGGGCAACGAGGACTACCATCCAAGCTGCCACGAGAACCTGGCCCGGAACCTGGGGCGCTTCGGCTTCGGGCCTGACGCCATCGGCACGACGTTCAACATCTTCATGAACGTCTCGGTGGACCCCCAGGGCATCCTCCAGATCGCTCCGCCGCTGTCTCGCGCGGGCTCCTCCGTGCTGATGCGAGCGGAGCTGGATCTCTTCGTGGGGCTGACAGCCTGCTCCCACGAGGGGACCAACGCTGGCGTCTGCAAGCCCATCCAATACCAGGTTCTCGACGAGCCCCGCGCAGGAGCACCGCCTCCACCGAGCCAGGGCCAGCGCTGACCGGTCAGTCCAGGGTGGGCGCCAGCGCGGGGGCGAAGCGGGAGGCCAGCAGACGCCAGGCCGCGCGGCCAGCCTTCACCGCCTCGGCGGCGTGGGCCTGAGCGCGGGGCACGTCGCCAGCCACGCTGGCCTCGTGCAGCCTCTCGCTGATCGCCTGCAGCTGCTTCAGCCCGGCGGTGCCAGCGGTGGAGATCAAATCGTGCGCCTCGCGCCGCAGCCCCTGCAGATCGCCGGCTGCGCTCAGCTGCGCCAGCCGGTCCAGCCGCTTGGCGCCGTTGCTGATCATGCTCTGCACCAGCTGGCCGAAGGTCTCCGGCCCGGCCAGCTTCTCCAGCTCGCCCAGGACCATCTCGTTGAAGATGGGTGGGGCCGATGGCTCCTCCGTGGGGGTGGGCATCGTGCCGGAGCCCTGGCGGTTCTCCACCCAGCGCCGCACGGTGGCGAGGAAGCGCTGGCGCTCGAAGGGCTTGGGCACGAAGTCGTCCATGCCCGCCTCGGCGAACTGCGCCTCCATGCCCGCCATGGCGTTGGCCGTCAGCGCCACCACCGGCAAGCGCCGGCTGGTTTCGGCCGCGCGGATGCGGCGGGTGGCCTCCAGCCCGTCCATGACGGGCATCTGCACGTCCATCAGCACCATGTCGAAGCTGTCGCGTGCCAGCGCGTCCAGGGCCTGCTGCCCATCACTGACGCAGGTGACGCGGTAGCCCTCACGCTCCAGCATGATGAGGGCGACCTGCTGGTTGATGCGGTTGTCCTCCACCAGCAGCACCCGGCCGCTGGCGGCGGGGGTGGCGCTCCCGGCCGGCGCGGCGGGGGTGACCTGGCGCAGGAACAGGCTGGCCAGCAGATCCTGCACGGCCTGGCGCCGGATCGGCTTGGCCAGCAGCCCGTCGAACACGTCGCGGGCGCCGACGCTCTTGTCCAGCACCCCGAAGGCGGAGATCAGCACCAGCCGCACGTCGGCAAAGCGGGCGTCGCCGCGGATCTGCCGGCCCAGTTCGTCGCCCCGGATGCTGGCCATGCTGAAGTCGATCATGACCATGTCGGGCAGCTTTCCCTCCCGCCACAGCCGGTCGAGGTGGCCCATGGCCTCGCCCGCCTCCCCCAGGCTCTCGGCGGCGAGGCCGAGCCCCTCCAGCGTCTCGGAGATGATGCGCCGGTGCAGCGCCATGTCGTCCACCACCAGCACCCGCAGGCCGCGCAGCCGCGTCTCCACCTCCGCCGGGGTCGCCAGCGCGTCAGCGGCGCGCGGCAGCTGCAGGGTGAACCAGAAGGTGCTGCCCTTGCCGGGCCCGCTCTCCACGTGGATGGCGCCGCCCATCAACTCCACCAGCTGCCGGCAGATGGCGAGGCCCAGGCCGGTGCCGCCAAAACGCCTGGCGATGGAGGTGTCTGCCTGGCTGAAGACCTGGAACAGCCGCCCCCGCTGCTCCTCGCTCAGGCCAATGCCGGTGTCGGTGACGGAGAAGCGCAGCGTCGTCTCTCCCGCCTGCTCGCGGAGCTTCCGCACCTCGAGGGTGACGGAGCCGCTGTCAGTGAACTTGAGCGCGTTGCCCGTCAGGTTCACCAGGACCTGCCGCAGCCGGGTGGGATCGCCCCGGTAGGAGCCGCGCGCCCCTGGCTCGACATAGCAGGCGAGGTCCAGCCGCTTCTCCGCCGCGCGCGGCGACAGCATCATGGCGATGCCCTCGGCCAGCGCGTTGAGGTCGAAGTCGATGGCCTCCAGCTCGACCTTGCCGGCCTCCAGCTTGGAGATGTCCAGGATGTCGTTGATGACGTTCAGCAACGCCTCGCCGCTCTCCTGGATCGACTGGACATAGCCCAGCTGCTCGGCGTCCAGCCGCGTGCCGGCCAGCAGCTGCGCCATGCCCATCACGCCGTTCATGGGCGTGCGGATCTCGTGGCTCATGGTGGCGAGGAAGGTGGACTTGGCCTGGCTCGCCGCCTCGGCCGCGGCACGAGCGCGGTCGCGCTCCTCGGCCAGGGACTGCAGCCGCTCCGCCTGGCGGCGCTTCTCGTCGAAGAGGACCTGCTTGCCCAGCGCCGCTCCCAGTGCGCCCGCCATCAACTCCAGCAGGGCCACGTCCTCGGCGGTGAAGCCGTTGGCCTCCGTCGCCATGACCTTCAGCACTCCGACGGCATTGCCACTCTCGAACAGGGGCGCGCAGACCATGGAGCGCACGCCGACGCGGCGGCAGGCCTCGCGATCCACCCGGGGGTCGCTCTCGCTGTCGCGGCAGAGCAGGACCTCGCGCCGCTCGACACAGAGTCCGGACAGGCTGCCCCGGCGCTTCAGCCGGACACCGACATGCTGGGAGATGGAGCCGCTGGCGGCCCGGTAGACCATCTCGTCGCCCTCCACCAGCTCGACCACCGCGCCCTTGCAGCCGGTCAGCGCCTGCATCCGGTCGACGACCAGCTGCATGAAGTGGCCCAGATCCAGCTTGCTGTCGGCCAGCAGCGCCTGGGTCCGCACCACCTCCTCCAGGCGCAGGACGCGCGCCTGCAGATCCAGCGCGCCGGCCGGGGCGGGTGTGGGAGGGTTCTGGGGAGGGGCGGTGTCAGTCATGTCAGGCGGCAGGACATGAGCTTAGCCAATACGGTGGCCGGGGCGGGAGTGCGAGCTCCGCCTGGTCGAAGGGTACCTTCAGCTCTCGGTCGCCTGCTGGTGCGGCCCGCAGGACCCTGGGAACGGGACACCGTTCTCAGGGTACCCCAGCCACATCAAAGCCCCGCGCTGACCTCTTCCGCGCGCCGGGGATTCATTTCCTCGGCCACCGGCCAGCCCGGATCCGGCGTCAGCGCCAGCGTGTTGCGCACCCGGGCAATCAGCTCGTCCGAACGGTACGGCCGCGAGCACAGCACCGTGCCCTCCCAGGCCCAGGGCGGCAGCCTCGAGCCGGCCAGCAGAATCGGCACCGGCCGGGCGCGCGGCAGCGTGGCGAACGTCTCCAGGAAGATGCCCACATCCTGCTGCGAGGCGCTCGCCGACAGCAGGATCAGATCCACCGGCAGGTGCGCCGCGTCGCGCAGCGCATCGTGGCCGTTGCGCACCGTGAGCACCTCGAAGCCCTCGGCGCGCAGTGCCTTCTCCGCCTCGGCCTCCTGCTGGCGGTCCTCATCCAGCAGCAGCACGCGCGGCGGCAGCTCCCGCACCTCGCGCAGGGACATGCACGGCATGGTGACAGTGAAGGTCGAACCCAGGCCCTCCGCGCTGGCCAGGCTGAGGTTGCCCCCGTGCAGCTTGCAGATGGAGTGGCTGATGAACAGCCCCAGCCCCAGCCCACCGAAATTGCGGTGTGACACGTTGCGCGCCCGGTAGAAGCGCTGGAACACCTGGGCCTGGTCCGCGCCCGGAATGCCGATGCCGTGGTCCTTCACGTGGATGCGGATCTCGCCCTCCTGGTCCTCCATCTCCACGTGGATGGGCTCACCCGCCGGGCTGTACTTGTGCGCGTTCTCCAGCAGGTTGACGATGACCTGCTCCAGCCGGTCCCGGTCTCCCTGCACCCACAGGCGCCGGCGCGGAACGTCCACCGTGAAGGGCCGCTCGAACGCGTGGCGGAACTGATCCACCACCTCGGCCACCAACTGGCCAATCTCCAGCGGCGAGCGGTGCAGCTCCAGCTTGCCCAGCTCCAGCCGCGACGCATCCAGCAGGTCATCCACCAGCCCCACGAGCCGGTCCACCTGCCGCTTGGACTTGAGCACGCTGGACAGCTCCACCGGCTGCCCGGCACTGATGCGCCGCTCCATGGTGAAGAGGCTGAGCTTGAGCGGCGTCAGCGGCGTCTTCAGCTCGTGCGACGCGATGGACATGAACTCCTCGCGCACCCGGAGCGCCGCTTGCGCCTCACGCAGCAGCCGCGCGTTCTCCACCGCCACCGCGAGCTGCCCGGCCGCTGCCGTCCAAAGGTCCAACTCCTTCGCGGAGAACGAGGCGCCCTGCTCCTTATAGAGGAGCAACAGGCCCACCGTGCGCCGCGGCGCGCACAGCGGCACCGCGGCGAAGATGCAGCCCATGCTGTCGCCGTAGCCGCGCTGAATGCCAATCTGTGCCCGGCGCGTGCCCAGCGCCTGCTGGAACGGATCCGCCGCCGGATCAAACGTGTCCTCGGGAGACTCCTGGTCCGCCAGGTCCGACACCGCGGCCCGGCGAAGCCCACCCTGTCCCCCCTCCTCGCACAGGAACACCTCGGCGCGCCGCACCCGGGCGCAGCGCACCAGCGCCGTCACCGCGGCGGCGCACACGCTGTCCACCTCCAGCGTCTCGCCCACCGCCCGGGCCACCTCCTGCACCACCTGGGAGAAGGCGTTCTCGTCATCCAGCCCCGAGGGCTCGAAGAGCAGCCACATCCCCGGCGCCTCGCCCTCTTGCGAGGGCCGCACGGTGACGCGCACCTGCCGCATCGCCTGGGTGATGACGTGCCCCTCGTGCGGCTTTCCCGCCCGAATGGCTCGCTCCAGCGCGTCCCGGCTCCGCCCGTACTCCAGCACCTCGAGCAGGTTCTTCCCCGGCGCCGGCGCCACCCCCACCTTCTTGACGAAGTCGACCTCCAGCCACTGCACTCGCAGATCCGTGCCTACACGGGCCACGGCCTGGGGCAGATGTGAGATGACATTCTCGAGGTCAAGGGGGTGCATGGGTGGGGCTCTTCCGAAATAAGGGTGCCCCTGCAGGATCGACAACCCTCCCCCCTGGTTTTTGCGACCCGCGGGCCTGCCAGCCGTTGGAGGGGAGACAGTCGGAGGGCAAGCAGGCACACACACGGAAAGCATGCATCCGGCATTCTGTGTGTTACACGACACCCGCCATGTCGACTCAGCCTTCCAAGGAACTGCAGACCTTCCCCAACCCGGCCTCCGATCGGGACTACGAGATTGCCTTCGACGTGCCGGAGTTCACCTGCCTCTGTCCGCTGACGGGGCAGCCAGACTTCGCACGGTTCACGATCCGTTATGTTCCGGACGAGCTGTGCGTGGAGCTCAAGAGCCTGAAGCTCTACATGTGGTCGTACCGCAATGAGGGCGCCTTCCACGAGAAGGTCACCAACACCATCGCGGACGACATCATCAAGGCCATCAAGCCCCGCAAGCTGACGGTGGTGGGTGACTTCTTCGTGCGCGGCGGCATCGGCACCATCGTCACCGTGACGCACGAGAAGAAGAAGGCCTAGAGCCCGCCGCGCAGTTCCATCACCCCTTCGAGCTGCGCGTCGCGCGCCCGCAGGAGCGCCAACAGGCGCCCCTGATGGAAGCCGCGCACGGGAGCCTCCGGGTCTGGAAACCCCGAGGGCAGTGGCCAGTCCGGCGGCAGCAGCCGGCCCCGCGCAAGGGGCTGCCCGCTCCGGAGTACTCCTACCTCCGCGTCCGAGAGCTCCCGGGTGGCGCACCAGGGCAGCACCTGGCGCCCGTGCAGCCCCACGCGCTGGCCCGGGCCGGGATCCTCCCACGGGCCAATGGCCGTGCGGTGCAGCCGGGACAGGTGCGCGCCACAGCCGAGCGCCCGCCCGAGCTCCCGCGCCAGCGCGCGCACGTAGAAGCCACCCCGGCACGTCAGCTCCAAGAGGCTCGAGCGCGGCAGCGCGTGCGAGCGCCAGCGCGCCTCGTGCAGGTACACGCGCGAGGGCGGCAGCACCACCTCCTCGCCCCGGTGGGCCTTCTTGTACGCGGGCTCTCCGTCGATCTTCTTGGCGCTGGTGGCCGGGGGCACCTGATCATGCCAGCCCAGGAAGCGCGTCAGCGCCGCATCCAGCGCCTCCGGCGTGAGGTGCGCGGTGCTGCCCTGGTGGACCACGCGGCCCAGCAGATCGCCGTTGTCCGTCTCGGTGCCCCACACCACCTCGGCCACGTAGCGCTTGGGCACGGGGTGAATCAGGTCCATCAACCGCGTGGCTTGGCCCACCAGGAGCAGCAGCAGCCCCTCGGCAAATGGATCCAGCGTGCCGCCGTGGCACACGGGCGTGCGCTTGCCGGGCCGGGCGGCCTGAAGCTCCGCCATGAAGCCCCGGACCACCGAGAAGCTCGTGTCGCCCACGGGCTTGTGGGCCAGGTAGATGCCGGGTCTCAGCACACAGGCCCTATACCCTGTTCAGCTCCGGGCTACCGCTTGTTGGACGGACGCTGCGTGGGCTGAGCGGACGGCGCGGGCGGCGGCTCCTTGATCTTCTGCTCGACGGCGGGCGCCCAGTAGTCCTGCGTGAAGTACACGCCCGTGGCGGCTGCCAGTGCTGCCGCGGCCGCCACCGCGATCCACTTGAGCTTGCCCAGGCCCGAGCTGTACTTCCGCTCGGCGGCTCCGGCCTCCAGGATGCTCAGCTCCGCCTGGGACAGGTGCGCCAGCGCCTCCGTCTCGGTGAGCTTCTGCCGCTGCTTCAGGAAGGACACCAGCAGCGCCGGGTGCGACACCTTCACCTCGCGCGCCAGGAACATGTCCAACTCGCGCCGCATCGCCGCCGCGTCCGGGAAGCGGTTCTCCGGCTTCACCTCCAGCGCGCGCTTGACGATGCTCCCCAGCGGCTTGGGCAGGTGCGGCGCCACCTTGTTCAGCGGCGTGTACTTGCCGTCACGGATCTTCGCGAAAATCTCTCCCGCGGTCCGGCCCTGGAAGGGCCGCGCTCCGGTGAGCGCCTCGTACAGCAGCACGCCCAGCGAGAAGATGTCCGTGCGCGGATCCAGCGTCGCCCCCGTCACCTGCTCCGGAGACATGTAGGCCGGCGTGCCCACCGCCATGCCCTGCTGGGTGAGCGCCACCAGGTCCACGTCCTTGGCGATGCCGAAGTCCATCAGCTTCACCTCGCCCGCCTTGGTGAGCATGACGTTGGACGGCTTCAGGTCGCGGTGGATGATGTGGCGGAAGTGCGCGTGGTCCAGCGCGCTGGCGATGCGCGCGCCCACCACGGCCACCACGTCCGGGGGCAGCGGCCCATCCTTGATGAGCTCCTGGAGCGTGGGCCCATCCACCAGCTCCATCACCATGAAGAGGCTGTCGTTCTTCTCCACCAGGTCGTACAGGGTGACGATGTTCTGGTGACGGAAGGCCGCCAGTGCCAGCGCCTCGCGGTGGAAGCGCGACAGCGTCTCCTTGTCCTTCTGGCCTTCGGGCAGCAGCTCCTTGAGCGCTGCCTCGCGTTGGATCTGCTCGTGCAGCCCGCGATAGACCACCGCCATGCCGCCGCGGCCCAGTTCTCCGAGCACGCGATAAGCCCCCACCTTGCGATGACGGAGCGGCGTCTTGTCCGACTTTTCCTTTTCGGGAGCAACCACGGCCCGCACGGTAGCGAGTTGTGCGCGGACCGTCGACAGCCACGCTCGTCTCCCTGCCGAATCAGCATCCAGGCGCTCACAATTGCACCGACTCTGGATAGGCTGCGAGCCCATGAACCTCCGACTTCTGCTGCCTGTCCTTGGCCTCTTCTCGCTCGGGGGCTGCCTCGTGGTCAGCCCTTCCGGTAAGACAGTCGTCGCCGTTCCGGTGAAGACCAAGAAGGACAAGATCTCCGCCTCGGACTGCGAGCCCAGCCAGTACTTTGACGGCGAGCGGTGCCGCCACAAGGGCAAGGGCAAGGGAGCGCGCAAGCACGACGACTGACGGGCTGCCGCTTTCTGCCCTCAGAGAAATGTTCCAGGTCCAACAGCCTTGAGGACCCAACCCATGCTTGCTCCCCCGCCAGAGGCTGCTCCGGAGGGAGGCACCGGCGCGCAGGTGACGCTGCTGGACGGCGGCAACGAGGCCTATCCGCGGATGCTGGCGGCCATCGCGTCGGCCACGCGGCGGGTGCACCTGGAGGTGTACGCGTTCGACCGGGAGGGCGTGGGCTCGCGCTTCCTGGCGGAGCTGACGGCGGCGGCCCAGCGCGGCGTGGAGGTGAAGGTCATCGTCGATGGCTGGGGGACGGTGGGTGACAGTGGCCCTATTACCCGGACGCTGCGGGCGGCGGGCGCGAAGGTGCGCGTGTACAACCCGCTGCTGTCGATCTTCACGGGCCGCGCGTGGCGCAACCACCGGAAGATCCTGCTGGTGGATGACCGGGTGGCGTTCCTGGGCGGCATCAACATCGGCGACGCGTACATGGACGTGGACGGGCAGCTAGGCTGGGCGGACCTGGCGCTGGAGCTGCGCGGAGACATCTGCGTGCAGCTGGGCGCAAAGCTGCAGGCGGGCGCGGTGCAGCTCGCCTCGGGGCCGCTGCAGGTGCTGCTGTCGGGCTTCGGGGGCGGGCGGAGGCTGAGGCACCGCTACCTGGATGCGCTGCAGCGGGCGCAGCAGAAGGTGGTGCTGGCGCACGCGTACTTCCTGCCGGACCGGGGCTTCATGCGGGCGCTGAACCGGACGGCGAGGCGGGGCGTGGCGGTGCACCTGTTGTTGGCGGGGCGCAGTGACGTGGCGTTCGCGCGCGCGGCGACGATGCGGCTGTACCGCACGTTTCTGCGCGCGGGGGTGCACATCCACGAGTGGACGGACTCCACGCTGCACGCCAAGGCGGCGGTGGTGGATGGGAAGCGGCTGCTGGTGGGCAGCTTCAACCTGGATCCGCTGTCGCTGGTGAACCTGGAGACGCTGGTGGACGTGGAGGACGAGGCGGTCGCGGCGCAGGCCACGGCGTGGCTGGACAAGCACCTGGAGAAGTCGCGGCGCATCTATCTGGAGGACTGCGCGCGCTCGGGACTGCAGAGCTGGGTGCTGGATGTGCTGGGGCTGGCCGCCGCGCGCTTCACCGAGGCCTTCGCCAGCTTCATGGGCCGGCGGCGGCGCAGGTAGGGGCACCTCGGTTGAAGTGCCTCACCGGGTTCGGGCTTGGCGGCGTACGCCTTCCTGGGGCGTTACTTTTGAACGTGGCTGTCCTATAGCGACGGTTGCCGCCTGGCAGGGCTTCAGGCCGGGGGCTCTGCCTGCGGTATGGAGTGCATCAACGGGGGGGCCAGAAGAATGGCCCATGACTGGGTCTACTTCAGCCGCGCTGCCTGGCCGGCTTCAAACTTATGTGGGCGCTCAAGAACCGCACGGCCTACGCAGCAGAGCGCAACTGGGCGCGAGACAAAGCTGGGGTCCACTGGTGGCTCGTCGCGGTTAAGGCGACATTCAACATCGCGTCAGGAGGGAGGCTCGTCCTGGCCGATGAGCAACCGCCTCCCCTGCTGATGCCGGAGTACTTCGGCGAACCAGGGCTTTCGAGCCTGCGATACGACTCGGATCTCCTAGCAGCCAAGCCGGGCACGGACGTGTTGCTCCTCGCGCACGCGCACGCTCCTCACGGGAAGCCCGCGGAGTCAGTACCCGTCGCGCTCCGTATCGGCCAGTTCCAGAAGATTCTGCTCGTGCATGGGGAGCGCGCCTACAGCCGGGGGCTGACCGGCATGACGATGACCCGGCCGCGGCCGTTCACCCGGAGCCCGATTCGGTACGAGTCCGCATTCGGGGGCATCGACCTATCGGACCCGGATCCCAAGAAGCATGGTATCGACGAGCGCAACCCCATCGGCCGCGGCTTCGCGCGACGAACCGCTCTCCTGGCCGGCAAGCCAGCCCACACCATCGAGTATCCAAGCGGCGATCCGGCAACCACGGGTCCAGCGGGGTTCGGGCCCATTGATCCATCCTGGCTGCCGCGCCGGCGGCTGGCAGGGACGTATGACGCAAGGTGGGAACAATCGAGGAAGCCCCTGCTGCCCGATGACTTCGATCCTGCCTTCGCGTTGAGCGCTCCCGCGGACCAGCGGACCGAGAAGCCCCTCGCTGGTGGAGAACGCATCGAGCTTGTGAACATGACCCCAGAGGGGGTCCTGCGCTTCGACCTCCCGCGCATCTCACTTGGGTTCACGACTCGCATCGGCACGCGGCGTGAGCGGCACGGGGCGCGCCTGACGCTGGTGCTCGTGGAGCCCGAAGAAAGGCGTCTGACCCTGGTGTGGCAAAGCGCGCTGCGTGTGACTGCTCCAGATGCGGACTATCTCGATGAGACAGAGATCGTCGAAGGGAGGGGCGTAGCATGAAAGCCCAGCTCGAAGTGGTCGCTGTTGGTGCGCGGACTCCCGTGGGATTTACCGCGGAGAGCAGCGCGGCAGCGGTACGTGCGGGGATCTCCCGCTACGCGGAGTACCCGTTCGTCGACCCCCGTGGTGAGCCGGTCGTAGTCGCTGCCGATAAGTTGCTCGACCCGAAGATAGAGGGGCGAGACCGCCTCTTGCCCATGGTCGAGAGTGTCCTCGAGGAGGTCGAGGCCAAACTCGGTCAAGCGTGGCTCCAGGCGGGCAGGCTCCGCGTGTTGCTCGCACTTCCAGAGAACCGCCCGGGGTTCTCGGAAGGCGACGCAAGCTGGGTTGCAAAGACTCTGGAGGCGCGCTTTCGAGCGAAGAGCCCCCACGCACATGTCGAGATCGCCGGACGCGGGCATGCCGGAGCGATGCGGGCAGTCGAGCAGGCGATAAAGGAATGCTCCAGAAGCAGAGACGACCTGTTCTTGATTGCTGGAGTCGACAGTTACCATCACGCGGATACGTTTGCCTGGCTGGAGCGTGGCAACCGGTTTGCGCAGCCGGGTATTCGCGGTGGGTTTACTCCTGGAGAAGGAGCCGGATGCCTCGCACTGGCAACTGCGAGCCTGTACAGCCGCCTACGCCTCTCCCCGCTGGCCACCGTGCGCGGAGTCTGCACCGCACAGGAGAGCCTCCTGCGGGACAGTGACACGGGCTCAGTTGGCGTTGGGCTGACCCAAGCCATTCAAGGCGCCGTTGCAGGGCTCGATCTTCCCGGCGATGGCGTCCACTTGCTGTACACGGACATCAATGGCGAGCGTTACCGCAGCGAGGAATGGGGCTTCGTCACGCTGCGTACGCCATCGGTCTGGAAGTCACCGGGATACAAAGCTCCCAGCGACTGCTGGGGCGACGTAGGTGCCGCATTTGGAGCCTTGGGAGGAGTCCTGGCTGTCCAGGCACTCACCCGGGGCTACGCGCGAGGCCCTCGGGCGTTGGTAGTCGCAGGGTCTGATGGCGGGCTACGAGGAGCCCTGCTGCTGCAGAGCCCACAGCTTTCATAAGGAGTAGGTGCCAATGACCAAAGTCTCAGTGAATGCGCCCAAGACTCCGGTAACTGAAGGGAGCAGCGGCATCGCCGCGGCGACGCTGCCCAACGTATGCAAGATGCCGGGGCCCCCTGCCCCGTTCGTTCCCACGCCTCTGCCCAACATCGGCAAGAGCGGGACGAGCCCAAAGGGCTACTCCAAGACCGTCACTATCGAAGGAAAGAAGGTCGGCATCCGGGGGGCCACCTTCGGCTCCATGGGCGACGTGGCCAGTAAGGGAACTGGCGGCGGCATCGTCTCCTCGAACGTAGAGGGCCCCACGAGCTTCGTGGGGCCTGGGTCCATGGACACCAAGATCGAGGGGAAGAACGTTCAGTTGCTGGGCGACCCGATGCTCAACAACTGCGGGCCAAGCGGTAGCCCAGCCAATGCGGCGACAATGATGGGAGTAATTCAAGCAACGGGCTTCGTCACGGCTGTCCCGGGAGAGGACGGATGTCAGATCTGCCACAAGCCACATAGCGCCCTGGAAGAAACACCGCAGACGAAGACCGATGCTACGAACCTGGTCTCGAAGCTTGACGAGGTAGTCAAAGCCAAGAAGAAGCACCTGGCGACGATGGTCGGCGTCATCAAGTGCAAGTGGTGCGAACAGAACTTCACGGACCACTCGGGCGTGACACTCAGGGAGTTCAATGAAGTTGCCGCGAAGCTTGAATGGCATGCTCCTGAGGGCTCTCTCTCGCTAGGCGAACTGGATCTAGAAGACAAGGCGTTCAACGCCACACTCGAAAGCGTGCGATCGCGCCTGGTAACGCTTATTGGCGAGGACAACGTGAAAGAGCCCTGGAGGGAAGGTTCCCAGAGGTCCCTCGAGAGCATGAACAGCATGGAGAGCATGAAGAAAGGCGAAATTCCTGAAGCACTGCCTGCCGCCTACCCTCCCGGGGCTTGCGCGGCCCAAAAAGCTCTCGTGTTCGCCCGCGGCAAAGAGGCCTTCCCTGGTGCGCTCACCGAGCAGTACTACCACCGTAAAGGTAAGCCGACTTCAGCGACGATCAGATACCTCGATGCGGTCTCTGGCGAAGTCACGACGAGGGTGTTCGATCATGGAACGACTGTTCCGCCGTGCAGGACCTGCGAACTCATCATCCCCCTGATGCTCTGCCCGGTAGCCGACAAGGAGGAGCCATGCCAGCACTAGAGCCCGAGATGGAGGAGCTGCTCCTGCGAACGGTGCCAGGACTCGCCCAGGAGTGGAAGGGCGCCACGCCCGAGGAGATCGCGCAGTTGGAGCAGATCGCCGGGCGCCCACTACCTTCCTTCTACCGCTGGTTCTTGAGCCGTATGGGCCAGAGCATGGGGGCGTTGGCCTATCCACGGCACGACCTCTCAGCGCAGGGGGTGCTGACCTGTTACGCCGAGGAGATCGCCCACCCACACCCCCGGTTCCTACTCATCGGGTGTGACTCCGATGAGCTGCTTCCTTTGCACCTCTTCTACGATCTCGACCTTCCAGCCCGGGAGGATGCGGGAGTCGCGAGGCGGCATTCCATGGGTGGCGAGCTCCACTACCAGTTCGAGTCCCTGCGCGAAATGCTGGCCTGGAGCGCCTTCTTCAGGTTTCGGGTGGGAGGGCTGCCTCAACGATGCAAAGGCATCTTCCTTGGCAAGCATCCCATTCTCTCGCGCCTGGACCCGCTGATGAAGAGCCTTGGATTTACTACGCCGATTGCAACAGGGGCCTTCTGCGGACTGTATGAGCGACTTGATGCCGCCATGCACTGCAACAGCACTCCGGCAGAGGAGAGCATTCTGTCGTTCACAATAGGGGGCAGCAACTCTGGAACTCTCAGAAGAATCCTTGGCGAGATAGCCACGGAGTCCTCGGTTGAGGCCAAAGTCAAAGAGTGGAGCCCGGCGCTCCCTTGACGGGCTCGCAACCTCTCCGTTCGTAATGAATGGCCTCAGCTCGCGGGGGGCACGGGTGCTGTCGGCGAGCGCAGTGTCTCGGCCGGCAGCTCTGGCGCCGCCGCGTGCCGCATCAGTGACTCGATGGGCTTCGGGTCCGCCGCGCGCCGCGCCAGCTCGAGCAGCACCATCTGGCTGCGCACCTGGGCGCCGTCCTGCCCCACCGGCACGTAGGTGCCATCGCGCTCAAGCCGCCGCGCCTTCACGTTGTCCTTGAGCGAGACTCCCAGCACCTCGTCCAGCAGCCGCTGGCGAAGCGCCGGGTCCTCCACCGGGAACATCGTCTCGATGCGCCGCACGAAGTTGCGCGGCATCCAGTCCGCGCTCGACATCCACACCTCCGCCTGCGGCCCCTCGCCAAACGCGAACACCCGGCTGTGCTCCAGGAACCGGTCCACCACGCTCGTCACCCGGATGTTCTCGCTCACCCCCGGCACTCCCGGCCTCAAGCAGCACACCCCTCGCACCAGCAGCTCGATGCGCACCCCCGCCTGGCTCGCCGCGTACAACGCCCGGATGACGCTCGGATCCACCAGCGCGTTCATCTTCGCCACGATGCGCGCCGGCTCCTTCTTGCGCGCCTTGTCCGTCTCCCGCTGGATCAGCCCCAGCACCTTCTCCTGCAACCCCATCGGCGCCACCGACAGCCGCTTCCACTGCGGCGCCGTCGAGTACCCCGTCAGCATGTTGAACAGCGCCGTCACGTCCTCGGCGATCTCCTGACGCGCCGTGAACAACGACAGATCCGTGTACTGCCGCGCCGTCGTCGGGTTGTAGTTCCCCGTCCCCAGGTGCACGTACCGCCGGATGCCGTTGCCCTCTCGCCTCACCACCAGCGCCACCTTGCAGTGGGTCTTCAGGCCAATCAGCCCGTACACCACGTGCACCCCGTTCTCCTCCATCCTCCGCGCCCAGGCGATGTTGTTCGCCTCGTCCAGCCGCGCCTTGATCTCCACCAGCACCGCCACCTGCTTGCCGTTCTCCACCGCCCGCGTCAGCGCCCTCGCGATCGGGCTGTCGCCGCTCGTCCGGTACAGCGTCTGCTTGATCGCCAGGACGTTCGGATCCTCCGCCGCCTCCTCCAGGAAGCGCACCACCGGATCAAACGACTCGTAGGGGTGGTGCAACAGGATGTCCCGCTTCGCGATGACGCTCAGCACTGACTCCTCGTCCCGCAGCACCGGTGGCACCGCCGGCGCGAACGGCTCCACCCGCAGCTCCGGCCTCACGTCCAGGTCCGTGAGCGTCATCAGATCCGACGGCTGCAGCGGCCCCTGCAGCCGGTACACGTCCGGCGTGCTCAGCTTCAGCGCCGAGGTGAGCGCCAGCTCCAGCTCCGCGCTCGCCGTCGCGTCGATCTCCAGCCGCACCGCGGCACCCCGGTCCCGCCGGCGCAGCTCCTCCTGAATGGTGGAGAGCAGATCCGCGCTCTCCTCCTCGTCCACGTTCAGGTCCCAGTTGCGCGTGACACGGAACGCCGCCGTCTGCTCCACCGCATAGCCCGGAAACAGCTCCGCCGCGCTCAGCGCGATGAGTTCCTCCAGCGGCAGCACCGCCAGCATCACCCCCTGCGACGGAGGCAGCGACACCAGCCGGCTCAGCACGCTGGGCACCTGCACCACCGCCAGCGACTTCTCGCGCACGTTGCGCTTGCGCTTGGGCCCCTCGCGACGCAGCACCACCGCCACGTTCAGCGACTTGTTGCGCAAGTGCGGAAACGGGTGCCCCGGATCCACCGCCAGCGGCGTGAGCGCCGGAAACACCGAGGCCGTGAAGTACGCCCGGGCCGCTGTTTTCTGCTCCGCCGTCAGCTTGTCCCGCGTCAGCACCGCCACCCCGTGGCTCGCCAGCTTCGGCAACAGCTCCTCGCGCCACAGCCGGTACACCGCGTCCACCATCCCGTGTACCCGGTCGCTGATCGCCGCCAGCTGGTCCGCCGGCAGCATGCCGTCCGCCGCCGTCTCCGCCACCCCGCTGGCCAGCTGCTGCTTCAGCCCCGCCACTCGCACCATGAAGAACTCGTCCAGGTTCGAGGCGGTGATGGAGAAGAACTTCAGCCGCTCATAAATGGGCAGGCTGGCGTCCCGCACGTCCGCGACCACCCGCTCGTTGAAGGCGAGCCACGACAGTTCGCGGTTGATGAACAGCAGAGGGTCGTTGAGGTCCACGAGCACAGACTCTTGCACGGAATTGGCTTCGTCACGTCACGGAGGTGTCACATGCCACCCCCCAGGCAGGTTCTGGAGCATGGACTGCATACCCGCCGCGTTGAGCCGCTACACTCCGGCTGCCTTGCCTATGCCCTCTTCGACGATTCAGCCCGTTCTCGCCGCTATCGACGTTGGCACCAACGCCGTCCGCCTGGAGCTTGCCCGCCCGGACCCCGACGGAGCACTCGAGACGCTCCACCAGGAGCGAGACCCCATCCGACCCGGTGAGGGCGTCTTCGCCACCGGCTCCATGCCTCCCGAGACGGCGGATCGGCTGCTGTCCACCCTGCGCCGCTACGCCGCGCTGTGCCGGCGCCACAAGGCCCGTGTGCGCGCCGTGGCCACCAGCGCCCTGCGCGAGGCGCGCAACCGCAGCGAGATTGTCCGCCGCGTGCGCGAGGAGGCCGGCCTGGACCTGGAGGTGGTGAGCGGCAAGGAGGAGGCCCGCCTCATCTGCCTGGGCGTGCTGCACCGCAAGCCTCCCGAAGTCCGCTCGCTGCTGGTGGACATTGGCGGAGGCTCCACCGAGGTGGCCACCGCCACCGGCGAGCGCCCCGACAAGCTGTGGAGCCTGGCCCTGGGCGCGGTGCGGCTCACCGAGGTGTTCAACGCCTCCAAGGCGGTGACGCCCAAGCAGCTGCGGCTCATGCGCAGCTTCGTGGCCGAGAACGTCCGCAAGACGCTGCCCGAAAAGCTCAAGGGGATGCCCAAGGTGGCCCTGGGCTCCTCGGGCACCATCAACGTGGTGGTGTCCTATGCCTCGGGAGACAGCGCCAGTCACGCCTCGGCCCGGCAGCTCAGCCAGGCGGTGGACTCGCTGGCCGACATGCCTCCGGAGCGGCGGCGCAAGCGCTTCGATCCCCGCCGCGCCGACATCATCGTCGCCGGTGCCGTCATCCTCGAGGGCGTGGTGAAGCACCTGGGCGTGGACGCGGTGACGAGCGTTAACCGCGGCCTGCGAGACGGGCTGCTGGTGGATCTGCTCCACCGCCAGGACGCCTCGCGCGACGACCACAGCCTGACGAATGCCGCGCTGGAGATCGGCCGGCGCTTCTACTTCGACGAGAAGCACTCACGCCAGGTGGCCAGGCTGGCGCTCACCCTCTTCGATGACCTGGCGGCGCTGCACAACCTGCCGCTGTCCACCCGGCCCTTCCTGGAGGTGGCGGCGCTGCTGCACGACATCGGCCACGCGGTGAGCTACGAGCGCCACCACAAGCACACCTATTATCTCATCCACAACGCGGACATCCCCGGGCTGGCCGAGCGCGAGCGCGAGCTGGTGGCCCGGGTGGCCCGCTACCACCGGCGCAGCGCTCCGGACGCGACGCACTCGGACATGAAGGGCCTGAGCCCCTCCGAGGCTCGCACGGTGCGCAAGCTCGCCACCCTGCTCCGGGTCGCGGACTCGCTGGACCGCAGCCACCAGCAGCCCATCAAGACGCTCAAGGCCGCGAAGACGAAGGACGCCGTCACGCTGCACCTCAACGCCAGCAAGCCGGTGGACCTGGAGCTGTGGAACGCCGACCGCGAGGTGGCCAACTTCCGCAGCGTCTACGGCAAGCGGCTGGCCTTCCACGTCGGCCGGTAGCGCCCGCTCCCTCCCCTGCCCTCCAGAAGAGGCAACGCCGCGCGTTTTGCCCCGGGTATGGCGGATGGCCACGCTCCAAGGCGCAGGGCCCGTTGTCCAGGCGGGCTCGCATCCAGTCAGCGCCCCCGGGGGGAAGGAGTCGCGCGTCATGAAAGCCGTCGTATTTCACGGAATCGGAGACATCCGGCTCGATGAGGTGGAGGAGCCGAGGATCGAGAAGCCCACGGACGCCATCGTGCGACTGAGTGCCAGCGCCATCTGCGGCACGGACCTGCACATGATTCGCGGGACGATGCCCGGCATGCGGCCAGGCACCATCCTGGGCCACGAGGGTGTGGGCTACATCGAAGAGCTGGGCGAGGACGTGCGCAACTTCAGCGTGGGAGACCACGTCGTCATCCCCTCCACCATCGCCTGCGGCAGCTGCGTGTACTGCCGCGCCGGCTACTACGCCCAGTGCAACGAGGCCAACCCCAACGGCGCTCAGGCGGGCACGGCCTTCTTCGGCGGCCCGGAGATGACCGGCCCCTTCCACGGCATGCAGGCCGAGAAGGTGCGCGTGCCCTTCGCCCATGTCGGTCTGGTGCGGGTGCCTCCCGGCGTCACGGATGAGCAGGCCATCCTCATCTCGGACATCTTCCCCACCGGCTACATGGGCGCGGAGCTGGCGGAGATCAAACCCGGTGACACCGTGGCTGTGTTCGGCTGCGGCCCGGTGGGCCAGTTCGCCATCGTCAGCGCCAAGCTGCTGGGCGCCGGCCGCGTGTTCGCCATCGACTGCCAGGAGGACCGGCTGGAGATGGCGCGCGCTCAGGGCGCGGAGATCATCAACTTCGACAGCGAGCACCCGGTGGAGACGCTGCTGCGGCTCACCGGCGGCATCGGCGTGGACCGGGCCATCGACGCGGTGGGCGTGGACGCAATGCACGCGCACCACGGCCCCGCTGCCAAGGCCGCCAAGGCCGAGAAGGCCGAGTTCAAGCGCGAGGTGAAGGAGGTGGCTCCCAAGACGAACCCGGACGGGGACAACTGGGTGCCCGGCGATGCCCCCGCCCAGGCGCTCATCTGGGCCGTGGAGGGCCTGGCCAAGGCGGGCACGCTGTCCATCATCGGCGTCTACCCGCAGACGGCGCGCACGTTCCCCATTGGCGTGGCGATGAACAAGAACCTCACGCTGAAGATGGGCAACTGCAACCATCGCAAGTACATCCCCAAGCTGCTGGAGATGGTGCGCACCGGCGTGGTGGACCCCACCGCCATCCTCTCGCGCGTCGAGCCGATGACGAGCGCCATCGACGCCTACCGTAACTTCGACCTGCGCAAGCCCGGCTGGCTCAAGGTGGAGCTCGAGCCGCCGATGCTCACCTGAGCCCAGGCCCCGCAAAAAGAAAACCCGGTCACCCTCGTGGGGGGACCGGGTTCTCTGAGGAGCGCGGGGAGAGGGGGTCAACCCCCGCGCTTCGTTGCCGTTAGCGGCCCGCCAGCCACGAGGGGGCGTTCACCGTGTAGCCCGCGGCGGCGCCGTTATCCACGATGCCGCGGCCCGACTGGTCGTGCGGCACCATGAACTTGCAGGTGGCCGTCTTCACCGCGCCGGAGCTGTCCGTCACCTTGAAGTTCACGCCGTACACGCGGCCGTTGCCCTTGCCCTGACGCTCGGCGCGCACCTTGAAGGAGCTCTTGCCGGTGATGACGATGTCCTCCAGCGTGCTGCCGTCGCCGTTGCCGGCCGAGTCCTCGTCCTCGTCGCTGTAGATGGAGAGGATGCTGCCCATCTCATCGATGAGGGAGTTGTGGCCGCAGCCGCCGCCGTCCGTGTCGCCCGTGGGGCAAGCGGTGGTGACCGAGGCGCAATCCGCCAGGGTGAAGGACACGTACTTGTGGTTCGGCGGCCAGATGAGCTGCATCGGCTTGACGTTCACCTGCGTGTTGCAGCTGGGGGCCGACGCCGTCACCGTCACCGTGCGCGTCACCGAGGAGGACAGGCCCGCGCCGTCCGTCGCCTTGTAGGTCAGCGTATAGGTGCCCGCCACCGCCGTGTTCACCGAGCCCGTCGTCTCGACCGCCAAGGCGCCCGAGCAGATGTCCGTCGCCGTGGCGCCGGGGTCCGCGAAGGTGCTGCCGCGCGTCACCGACATCGAGGCGGCGCCCACCAGCGTCACGACCGGGGCCTTGGTGTCCTTCACCGTCACCGTGCGCGCCGCCGTGGCCACGTTGTTGGCGGCGTCCTTCGCCTCGTAGCTCACCGTGTAGGTGCCCTTGAGCGCCGTGTTCACCGAGCCGCTCCGGGTGATGGTCACGTTGCTGCTGCACGCGTCGCTGGCCGTCGCGTTCAGCTCCGTGTAGCTGTCCACCTTGCACTCCAGCGACATGGCGCTGGCACCGTTGAGCGTCAGCACCGGGGCCTGGGTGTCCGCCACCTGCACCGAGCGCGTCACCGCGGAGGACAGGCCCGCCGCGTCCGTCACCTTGTAGGTGACCGCGTAGTGGCCCACCGCCGCCGCGTTCACCGAGCCGGTGGTGACGATGGCGCCCGTCAGGTTGCCCGAGCACACGTCGCTGGCCACCGCCTTGAGCTCCGTGTAGCTGTCCACGCCGCACTCGAGCTTCATCGCCGCCAGGCCGTTGAGGGAGATGCTGGGGGCCAGCGTGTCGTTCACGCTCACCGTGCGCACCGCCGAGGCCGTGTTGCCCGAGGCGTCCGCCACCTGGTAGCTCACCTTGTGGGCGCCGCGGACCTTCGCGTCCACCGAGCCGCTGATGGCCACCGAGCTGCTCAGGTCACCGGTGCACACGTCGCTGGCCACCGCCTTGGGCTCCGTGTAGCTGTCCAGGCCGCACTCCAGCGCCATCATGCTGGAGCCATTCAGCTTCAGCACCGGGGCCAGGGTGTCCGCCACCTGCACCGCGCGCGTCACCGAGGCGGACAGGCCCTCCGCGTCCGTCACCTTGTAGCTCACCGGGTAGCTGCCCACCGCCGCCGTGTCCACCGCGCCGCTGATGTCCACCGCGCCGCTCAGGTCACCGGCGCAGGCGTCGCTCGCCTTGGCCTTGTGCTCCGTGTAGCTGTCCACCTTGCACTCCAGCTTCAGCGAGGAGGCGCCGTTCAGGGCGATGCTCGGGGCCAGCGTGTCCTTCACGTTCACCGAGCGCACCGCCGTGGCCGCGTTGCCCGAGGCGTCCGCCGCCCGGTAGCTCACCGTGTAGCTGCCCTTGGCCGCCGTGTTCACCGCGCCGCTGATGGCCACCGGCAG
>DASVVJ010001160.1:0-8208 GCA_036389955.1 Myxococcaceae bacterium | reverse complement strand
AGCGGGCTGGCCGCGGGCCTCTTCTCCAACCTCATCGCGCTCGTCAGTGGGCTGAGCGTTGGCATCCCCCTGCTGGTGGACCTGCTGCGCACCGGCTCGGAGACGCGGCTGCGCTTGGTCGAGGCCATCTCCGGCGCCCGCTGGCACTTCGAGTTCATCATCGTCGGCGTCCCACTGGGGCTGGCGGCCCTGGGGCTGGCCTACCTCATCAAGCCCGGCGATGGGCGCGAGGTGGTGAAGCGCCGCCTGGAGGTGCTGGCCCTGCTGGTGCTAGGCGCGCTGGCGCTCTATTACCCGCTGGTGGCGCTGGCGGCGGTGAACTCGGTGCTCGGCCACGCGCACAGGGGCCTGGAGCACCTCTCCCCAGTCCTGGTGGTGCTGGTGCCGGCGCTCGGCGGCGCGCTGGTGGGACGGCTCCTGCGCGACAGGCCGGAGACCCACGGCCACGGGGTGCCCGAGGTGGTGAACGCGGTGGAGCACGAGGGCCAGTTGCCCGCTCGGGATGGGCTGCTCAAGCTGCTGGCCTCCGCCATCACCATCGGCACGGGAGGCTCGGCGGGGCGCGAGGGCCCCATCGTCTACGGCGGCGCGGCATTCGGCTCCGAAGTGGGACACATCCTGGGCTTCACACGCCGGGAGCTGTCCATCCTGATGGCCAGCGGCGCGGGCGCGGGCATCGCCGCCTCGTTCAACGCTCCCATCGCCGGCGCCATCTTCGCGATGGAGATCCTCCTGCGCGAGTTCCAGCTGCGCGTCTTCTCCCCCATCATTCTCGCCAGCGTCACCGCCACCATGGTGGGCCGGGGCGTGATGGGCAGCGCGGCCATGCTCGAGCGCGTGGCGTACACGATGGTGAGCGGCTGGGAGGTCGTCTTCTACGCCCTGCTCGGGCTGCTGTGCGGCTACGTGGCCTACACCTTCATTCAGGCGCTGCACGGCGTGGAGGCCTTCTTCCAGGGGCGGCGGCCCGGAAAGCTCTCGGCCTTTCTGGGGCGGCAGCCGCTGCCGATGCGGGCGGCGCTCGGAGGGCTGCTGGTGGGGCTGCTGGCACTGGTGCACCCGGTAGTGTGGGGCACGGGGCACGAGCTCGCCAACGACGCGCTGGTGCGAGGGCTGTCCCTGGCGCTGCTGGCCTCGGGGTGCGTGCTCAAGCTGACGGCCACGGCGCTGACGCTGGGCTCGGGAGGCTCGGGCGGCACGTTCTTCCCCGTCACCGTCATCGGAGCGATGGCGGGCGGGGCCTTCGGCGAGGTGCTGCAGGTGCTGCTGCCAGGGATCAGCGCGCCCAGCGGCGCTTACGCCATGGTGGGCATGGGCGGGGCCGTGGCGGCGATGACGCGCGGGCCGCTCACGGGGATGATGATGGTGTACGAGCTGAGCGGGAACTACGCCATCATCTTGCCGCTGATGGTGACGTGCACGCTGGCCTCGGCGCTGTGCCATGTGCTGGTGGAGCGCCGCTCGGCGCACGCAGGCGAGGCGAAGGTGGCGCCGCGGCGCACCCCGGTGCGCGAGCTGATCCTCTGGGAGGAGCCCGTGGCCCTGGCGCTGCCCGCCGTGGAGCTGCGCGAGCGGCTGCTCTCCTCGGTGGCGGCGGCTCTGCCGGTACGGGACGGGGAGGGCCGGCTGCGAGGCGTGGTGACGGCGGGCGCACTGGGCGAGCGCTGGCGGCAGGCGGGAGAGAGCGCCACGGTGGAGCAGTTGATGGACGCGGGGCCGGTGCTCTCCGCGGAGGTGCCGGTGTCCGAGGCACTGGCGACGCTCGACGCGCAAGCGGTGGACGTGCTGGCGGTGGACGATGGGGGCCGGGCGGGGGTGGTGACGCGCCTGGGGCTGGAGCGGTTCCTCCAGGGCCGCCTGGGCGAGGCTTCCGAGCACGAGCACGCCTTCGCGGCGACAGAGCTGCCCCGTTAGCCCCCTGGACATGGATATTGCGAACCTTCCCCTCTCCCTTCGGGAGAGGGCCGGGGTGAGGGTTCTGCGCAACAACTGTGTCCTGGGGATTAGCCCCTGCCGCCCGTTGCTGGGCGCGGCCTCAGACGCCGGGAGACAGGGGGGCGTAGGCCCCGGCGGGGCTCACGTCGAGCACCACCAGCAGCACCAGCACCGCGCAGGGCACGACCATGGCGGCGGCTCCGAAATAGAAGAAGAGCAGCGGTCCACCGATGCACCCGATGATGAAGGCAGCGGCCAGCCCCAGGTGCAGCCGGGTGCGCGCGAACTGCTCGGCGGTGGGCAGGCGGCGCAGCATCCACACCAGTCCGCCCAGTCCATGGCCGCGAGCGCCATCGCGCACCCACGTCATCATCTTCACCAACTGAATGCCGATGTCGGTGATGACGCCGGTCATGTGCGTGGTGCGCACCACGGCGCCGGAAACGCGGGTGACGAGCGCGTTCTGCAGGCCCATGGCGAAGGACAGGCCCCACAGCAGCGTGGGCTCGGGCTGGCCCGGGTGACTGGAGGCCCACAGGCCCACGGCCCCCAGCGTCACCGCCTCCACCAGCAGCGCCGCGGCGTGCCGGCCGCGCCGGCGGTGGCGCGACTGGTCGATCAGCACTGTGGCCGTCATCGCCCCGAGCAGAAACGCCAACACGAGTTTCCCGGCCCCGAGCGCCAACCCCAACCGGCCGTTGGCGATGAACTCGCCCACGTTGGCCAGGTTGCCCGTCATGTGAGAGGTGTGCGTGCCCAGCACGAAGAAGCTGATGGCGTTCACCGCCCCCGCGACGCTGGCCAGCAGCAGCGCCAGCAGGGAGTAAGCGCGCTTGCTCGCGGGGGATGCCTCGGCGCTGAGGAAGGGCATGGGAACACAGGGGCGGGAGACCCACGGAATGCTAGCACCCGCCCTCCAGCGTAAGGCCCAGGGGACACGGCGGGCGGCAGAGCAGGCAGGCGACGATCGCCTGCGCAATTTCAGAGGAAGAGCCCCTTCGTAACATATTGTTGCAGGTCAAAAATCCTGGCCTCGAGTTCATGTGGAGGCGCCAGGAGGCCGCGAGGGCGGAGATGCGACGTCACTTGGGTGGGGCACTGGCGTGGGGCGTGGTGGCGGCCGCCATCGGGCTGGCGCTGTATGGCCGTGCGGCGGAGCGGGCCGTGCGCAAGGTCGAGGAGCCCGTGGTGCTCGGGGCGCCAGAGCCGCGGGCCGAGAGCACGTCAGAGCCGCAGGCCAACGAGAGCCGCACGCTGCCGGTGGGTGAGTCCGCCAGCGAGGCGGATGGGCTGCTGGAGCTGCGCGTGACGGCGGCCGGGCGGCCGGTGTCGCGTGCCCAGGTGCGGCTCTACCTGAGGGGCGGACGGATCCCGGAGACGGGACGGGTGGACTGGCGCATGGCGGCGGCGGGGGCCACCGGCAATGACGGCCGGCTGCAGATGCCGGCGCGAGAGGGCGCCTACCTGGTGGTGGCGCGAGCCGAGGGCCTCGCCCCGGCGTGGCGCGAGCTGGTGCACCCGCTCAACGGGAACCTCACCCCGGTGCACCTGCGCATGGAGGAGCCCCTGTCCTTCTCCGGCCGCACGGTGGCGCAGGACACAGGCCAGCCGGTCGCGGGGGCGGAGCTGACGCTCACCCCGCACGTGAGCGCATGGGAGCACGAGGCGCGAGCGGACGCCCCGGCCGAGGAGCGGGTGACGGTGACGAGCGACGCCACGGGCTTCTTCCAGGTGGAGGGGCTGGCGCCAGGCCTCTACACGGTGGAGGGGCACGCACCGGGCATTCCCTTCACCGAAGAGTGGAACCTCCGCGTGCCCACCTCGGCGGAGCCCCGGGTGCTGGCGCTGCCGACAGCGCACGAGCGGTCCTTCCCCGGCGCGCCGCGACAGCCCGCCTCGCCGGAGCTTCGCTGCGGCACCCGGTGAAGCGCGGTGGCCCTGGGGCCTGCTAGTGGAGTGTCCACGAAGTTGTTGGACATAGTCCGTGGAGGCCTATGCCCGGAGGCCAACTTCGGCGATGGCAGTGGCCCGCGACTATGTCTACGCACTTCGTAGACAGTCCACTAGCATTCCCTCCAGTGCCTGAGCTGGGGAGGAATGGTGCGCTGGAGAATCAGCCTCATCGGTGTGCTGAGCCTTCTCGGGGCCACGGCTTGTCCTCATAGCTGGGGACGTGGTGGCACCATCGATAGCGCGATGCACAAGGACACGAAAGCCGCGCTCCAGGAAGAGGAGTGTACGGAGGAGCTCAGGCGGAAGTACTGCATGGACCCGGACAACATGGAGCAGTGTCCGGAGGAGTGCGAGTGAAGGGGAGCAGGAGCCTCGGCATGTTTCTCGGGCTGCTCCTCCCGGTGCCCCTGGTGCTGGTCCTTGTCCTCATCACGAACGGAAAAGCTGGCTCGGGCGGTGCGCAGGACCCGAACGTGAGTCCCGTGCTCTCGTTCGAGGAGCGTCAGCGCCGGGTGACGTACGAGCGGCGCTGTGAGCGGCGTGAGGACTGTGAGCCGCCACTCGGGTGCCTGTTCGACCAGAGCATCCTTGCCAGCTATTGCACGGACAGCCAGTGCGTCACGGATGCTCAATGTCCACCGGGCTTTGCCTGCCAGACGCTGAACACGCTGGGAGCGGGTCCTCAGGTCCGGCACTGCCTGGCCTCGGGCGTTCGGCGCGAGGGTGAAGGGTGTCGAAGCCCGCCGAAAGACCAACAGGAGGCATGTGAGCCAGGCCTCGTCTGCGGCTCGGGGTGGTGTGGCCGGCCGTGCCGACTGGATGAGCCCACCGCCTGTCCCGAGGGTTTCTTCTGCGCGGACGCCAACCCCGGCTTCGCGTGTCAGCCGACGTGTGAGGGACGTCGCTGCCCTGAGGGCCAGCAATGCATCCGGTATGGAAAGGCCTCCACGTGCGGGGTGGTGCACGGGACGAATTGCCAGCAGTCTCCCTGTGCTTCAGGGCAGCAGTGCGCGGTGCGCGCCGTACCCAGGCGGCCGGGCGAGACCTGGATGGACTGCGCCGTTGCCTGTGTCGAGGCACAGCCCTCCTGCCCGGATGGGCGCGTCTGTCACCTGGGCCGATGTCGTGAGCCCTGCGATCCCGCACAGGCCGGGGCTTGTGGCTCCGGCTTCCGCTGCGCCCGCCAGGGGGACAGTGGGCCCTGGTCCTGCCAGCCGGACTGGTGACCTGATTAGCCCGGCGGCCAGCTCATGGGACGGCCGGCGACCAGGTGCAGGTGAATGTGGAACACCGTCTGGCCGGCGTCCTGGTTGCAGTTCATCACCAGACGGTAGCCCCGCTCGGCGTGGCCGCGCTCATGGGCCAGCTTGGCGGCCGCGGTGTACAGGTGCCCCACCGTCTCCCGGTCCTCCGGCGTCAGATCATTCACCGTGGCGATGTGCCGCAGTGGAATGAAGAGCACATGGGTAGGAGCCTGAGGGTTGATGTCCTCGAAGGCCATGCACACCTCATCCCGATAGACGACCTTGGCGGGAATCTGACCGTCGCGAATCTTGCAGAACAGGCAGTTGGACATGAGCAGGGCTTAGCAATCCCGGGCCCGCCTGGGAACGGCCTCGCGGGGCGAAGCGTTGGCTCACGGCAGTCGCCAGGAGTAGTCCGGATCCGGCACGCAGCTGCCCACGGGCAGGCGCAGCAGCACGTTGCCGGCCTCCTCGGCCACCACCTCGCCCCCGAAGCCCTGGCCCGCGTGGGTCAGCACGTAGTTGAACCGGCCCGAGTCCCGTCCCGGCCCGAAGTGCGGGTACAGGGGCACCTGGCGATGGAAGTAGCTGTAGCCCCCCGTCCAGGCAATGTGCACGTGCTCGATCTTCAGCCCGCACAGGTCCTCGCGCTGCCCGGCCAGGGTGAGCATCCGGTTGATGGCGCCCGAGTCGTCATAGGCGCTCGCGCGGGGCTTGACGTCCTCGTACTGCCCCAGGTCCCCGAAGGTGAGGTGCCCCGAACTCAGGGCGGAGCCCGCGCCGACCGACATCACCAGGACGGCCAGGGCTCCGCGCAGGCGCAGCGTCTGGAACTCATTGAGCGCCACATTCATGCCCACCCCGGCCAGCGCGGCCACCAGGGGGAACAGGGGCACGAGGAAGCGCAGCTCCTTGTGCGGCTGGAGCGCATGCAGCAGGAAGAAGGCGCCCACGATGAGCGCCAGGCCGGGAGCGCGCCGCAGCGCCAGCCCCCCGAGCACCGTCACCACCCAGCTGACCCACGGCATGCCGTTGAAGAGGACGCGGTCGTAGTAGCTGAAGGGCGCGGTGCCCCAGCGGTTGCCGCCCTGCTGGCGGACGTTGAAGTCCCAGTAGACGAAGGCCGAGTGGAACCACTGGCCCCAGGTAAGCCGGTCCAGCAGCCCGAAGAGGACGGCCCACACGGTGAGCACGCCCAGCACCAGTCCCGCCTCGCGCCACTTCCGCCGCGCCGCCAGCACACCGAGCAGCCCCAGACAGAACACGCCACTCTGCAGCCGCAGCAGCACCGCCAGTCCCAGCAGCGAGGCGGCCACCACCAGGGTTCGCCGCGATGCGTCGGGCGTGAGCGCCAGCGCCAGGCCGAGCACCACCGGCAGCGCGGTGGCGTTCTCGCTCATGGCGCGGGGGGCGAAGTACAGCGCCATGGAAGCCAGGCACAGCAGCACCCCACCGGTGGCTGCCGCGAGTGGCACCGCCCCATACGCCCGCGCCAGCCGGTAGCTGCCCCAGGCGCAGGCGGTGCCCATCAGCCCGAAGGCCGCCTTGATGAACCCCAGGTAACCCGGGGGCGAGTCCAGCCCCAGCGCCTGGGCCAGGCCCATCAGCGCCGCCACCAGCGCGGGCAGGGCCCAATTGCGCGCCCCGGCGATGAACTCCCAGGCCACAAGCCCGTAACCGAAGACAAGCCGGTGCGCGGGCTCCAGGCTCTGGTAAATCTCGTCTGGCCAGTACAGCCCGTCGTCCGCTATGGCTTGCCACACTCGGAGTGCGGCTCCTATGGCGAGCGCGAGGGCCAGCAGACCCCAGGCGAGAAAGCGCTCGGCGGTGTCCTGGGAGATGTCTTCAGGGGTGGGAGGAGGGTCGGGCTGCACGTCGGGAACATTTCAAACGGTCCGCCGGGTGATATCCACTTCCTGACGATGAGCTCCTCCCGCTCCATTCGCATTTCCGCGCTCCTCGAGGACCGCGATTACGACCTCCAGCTCACCCTTGTTGCGGGAGAGCGGGGTTTGAATCGTCTTCTCACCTCTCCGCGTATTCAGAAGCCGGGCCTGGCGCTCACCGGCTTCACCGAGCACCTGCATCCGCACCGGGTCCAGGTGTTCGGCAACACGGAGGTCTCCTATCTGCGCACCCTTACTGAGGAGCAGCAGCGCGAGGTGCTCACGCGCCTGTTCAACGAGGACCTGGCATGCGTGGTGGTGACCAAGGACCTGGAGCCGCCGCGGGTGCTGGTGGAGTCGTGTGAGGCCTCGGGGCTGGCGCTGATGAAGACGCCGCTGCTGTCCAGCATCTTCATTCAGCAGGTGCAGGGCTTCCTGGAGGAGCAGCTCACGGAGACCAGCAGCCTGCACGGCGTGCTGATGGACGTGTTCGGCGTGGGCATCCTGCTGCTGGGCAAGAGCGGCATCGGCAAGAGCGAGATTGCCCTGGACCTGGTGATGCGCGGGCACCGGCTGGTGGCCGATGACATTGTCGACGTGGCGCGGCGCAAGCCGGGCGCGGTGTACGGCGCGGGCAACCCGGTCATCAAGCACCACATGGAAATCCGGGGCCTGGGCATCATCAACATCAAGGATCTGTTCGGTGTGGCGGCGGTCCGCGAGCAGAAGAAGATCGAACTCGTTATCGAGTTGCATGAGTGGGATCCGAATCAGGAGTACGACCGGCTGGGCGTGGAGGACAGGTTCTTGAACATCATCGGGGTGAACGTGCCCTTGTCGGTGGTGCCGGTGCGGCCGGGCAGGAACATGGCGACCATCATCGAGGTGGCCGCGCGCAACCAGTTGCTCAAGCTTCAAGGTCATCACTCGGCGCGTGAGTTCGCCGAGAAGCTCAACCGGGCCATCGCCGACGGGGCGATGCGCCGTACGCTGGGAGAAGAGGTCGAGTGAGCGCCCCTGCCAAGCACATCGTGATCATCACCGGCATGTCCGGCTCGGGGAAGTCCACGGCCATCCGGGCGCTGGAGGATGCGGGCTTCTTCTGCATCGACAACCTGCCGGTGCTCTTGCTGCCAAAGCTGACGGAGCTCGCCGGAGGCGGGCAGATCGAGCGCATGGCGCTGGTGGTG
>DASVVJ010001159.1:0-15347 GCA_036389955.1 Myxococcaceae bacterium | reverse complement strand
GAGGACGTCTCCCTCTCGGTGGAGTACGGCAACCCCTACCCGTCCACCTGGGGTGTGGTGGGCAATGTGGTGCACCGCTACCAGGTGCCGCTGCGACTGCCGGGAACGACGGGCACGGTGGGCGTCTCGCTCGTGGACCAGGTGGAGCTGGGCACCTTCACCTCGCGGCCGGTGCAGGCGCGCCTCTCTCCGCCCACGCGGCTGCTGGTGGACGGGGTCAACGCCCAGGAGGAACGGGACCTGACCTCGCTCACCCCGCTCTTCACCTGGGAACCGCCCACGGTGGGCACGGCGAATGCGTACGAGTTGCGCATCTTCCGGCTCTACAAAGAAGCCAGCGCGCCCACCGTCACGTTCACGGAGACGGTGGCCACCTTCCTCACGGCGCAGCGGCAGGTGCAGGTGCCTCGGGGGGTGCTGCGCACCAATGAATCCTACGTGGTGCGTATCGCCGCGCTATACACCCCCGGCGTGGACCTGACGAAGACGCCGTACCGACTGAACACGCTGGTGGACTACGCCCTGGCCGAGTCCGTCACCAGC
This sequence comes from Myxococcaceae bacterium, assembly GCA_036389955.1. Classification (GTDB taxonomy): domain Bacteria; phylum Myxococcota; class Myxococcia; order Myxococcales; family Myxococcaceae; genus DATHBR01. Next base: position 14,804 of record DASVVJ010001159.1, on the reverse strand, counting down.
GTGCTGCACACCCCCTAGTCCCAGCCCCAGGAGCCAAGCTCATGCCCTCAAGCCGCCACGTCGTCCTCTTCCACAACCCGCAGTCCCGTTCCGCGGGCGTGCGGATCCTCCTCGAAGAGCTCAACGCCGACCACGAGCTGCACGTGCTCAACCTGAGCACCAACGACCAGCGCAAGCCGGAGTACCTGGCGATCAACCCGATGGGCAAGGTGCCCGCGATCAAGCACGGGGACACGCTGGTGACGGAGCAGGCCGCCATCTACATGTACCTGGCGGAACTCTACCCCGAGGCCAAGCTGTCGCCCGCCGTGGGAGACCCGCTGCGCGGCGCGTACCTGCGCTGGATGGTGTTCTACGGCTCGTGCTTCGAGCCGGCGCTGGTGGACCGCGCGCTGAAGCGCGATCCCGCGCCGCGTGGCACCTCGCCCTATGGCGACTATGACTCGGTGCTGAGCGCGCTCACCCAGCAGTTCGCCAAGGGCCCCTGGTTCCTGGGCGAGACCTTCACGGCGTTGGACGTGCTGTGGGGCACCGCGCTGGGCTGGACCATCGGGTTCAAGCTCCTGCCCGAGCTGCCCGAGTTCAAGGCCTACCTCGAGCGCTTCAACGCCCGGCCCGCGGTGATTCGGGCGCGCGAGAAGGACGCGGAGCTCATCGCCAAGCTGGCCGCGAGCAGCGGGGGAAATTCGAAATAAATCCCTTCGGGAAGATTCCCCCTGGGCTCCGTTCATCAGGACGAGAGGCACGCCCTCTCCAACCTGAGGAGCCCACAATGAAGACGCTGTGCATGAAGGTGCTGGGATCGTGTCTGGCGCTGTCCCTGGCCGCTTGCGGTGGAGCGGAGCTGGAGCCTGAGGAGCAGGCTCCGGCCGAAGGCGAGGGCGAGGTGTCCGCGCAGGTGGTGTGCTACGCGTACCTGCTCGACGGTCCCAACTTCAGCGGCGCCTCGCTGGACCCGTGGCCGGTGACGGGGGGCGTGGGCTCGTGCATCAACCTGCCGGCGGTGTCGGATAACCGCACCTCCTCGTTCCGGCTGGCCAACTGCAAGGCCGTCTTCTTCGACGGGCCGGCCTGCACGGGCGCCTCGCACGCCGCGCCCACCAGCAGCACCATGCCCGCCCTGTTCGACAACCGGACCACCTCGCTGCGCTTCCAGTAAGTCCGGCGGGGGCCCCGGGCGGCGGAGCCCTGCTGTGGGCTAAGCTCGCCCGGCCTGACATGCCTCTCGCCCGCCTGCTTGCGCTGCTCGTTGCCCTCCTCGCCTCTCCCGCTCTCGCCAGGAGCGCGCCCGCGCCCGCGTTCGACGTGGAGGACGTGGAGGGCAACCGGTACACCCTGGCGGGCCTGGCGGGAAAAGTGGTCGTCCTGCGCTTCTGGTTCACGGCGTGCGCCGCTTGCCGCACGGAGCGGCCGGAGCTCAACCGCGTCGTCGCCCGCTACCAGGACAACAAGGACGTGGTGTTCCTCGCCCTCGCGCTGGACAAGGAGCCCGCGCTGAGAGCGTTCCTCCGCAGGAGCACCCTGCGCTACGCCGCCGTCGCCGATGCCGAGGAACTCGCGGAGGCCTACGGCGTCACGGGCTACCCCACGCACGTCATCATCGATCAACGGGGAAACATTGCCCGGAGGTGGCTGGGCGCCGTCGATAGCTTCTACCGCCTCACCGAGACGCTCGACTCGCTGACCGGGGCTTCGGGAACTCCGGAGCCGAGCGCCTCTGTCTCCGCCGTGCCGCCCGGGAGCGGCCCCACGTGGGAGCAGGTGCTCCTCGTCCGCCCCGAGCGCCCCACTCGCGGCTCGACGGTGAAGATCTATTACGCCCCCAGCTCGCTCCAGCACCCCGCCGAGGCCCAGCTTGCGTGGGACGTGCACGCGGAGGGCTCCTGGATTCAGGGCAGCGCGCCCATGCGCGCCCAGGGCGTGCTGCTCTCCCAGGAGCTGAAGATTCCCGAGGACGCCACGCTCGTGCACCTGCGCGTCCACTCTCGTGGAGACAGAAGAGTCGTGGAGCACACGCTCCCCATCTTCGGCCCGGATGGACACCCCGTGCGCAACGCCTTCATCCCCCTGGGCGCGTGTGACACACCTCTGCCCGTGGAGCGTGAACTTGAGCGCTCCCCGGACACGCCGTTTGCACTGGTGGCACGGCTCGAGGCGCTCAGAGGTGACACGAGCAGCGCCGCGCAGGCTGCTCGCGGCGGGCTCCTCGGTAAGCTGAAGACCCCCGGCGACAGCGAATTGGAACGGCTTGCCGCCACCGTGGACGCACTGCTGCTGACAGGGAACCTCACAGCCGTGCCGCAGGTGCTCTACAGGATGATGGGGCTCGATCGCGGCGCCTTCCTCACCCGCCGGGCCCTGTCCCGCCTGTTGACGCAGCCCTACGGAGACGTCTGGCAGCGGTGGCCTCCCGGGCTCCTGTCCTGGGCCTGGGGAGTGCTCGCCGAGCAGGATGATGTCTGGAGCCGCCAGGCCGCGGCCAGGAGCCCCGCCGGAGCAAGGGACACCCAGGCCGCGGAGCGCATCTGTGCCCACTGGCGGTCGGCCCAGCCCGACAACCCGTTCGCCCATGACTGCCTGGCGCGGATCCTCGCGAGCCAGGGCCGTCTCCAGGAGGCGCTCGGCGCGAGCCGCGCGGCGCTCGAGGCGGCGAGCGAAGGAACGCTGCCCCTCTATCGAGGCGGCGGCTGGGACCTGGTGGCCCGGGACGAGGAGTGGCTCTGGGCGCACCATGCCGAGCTGTCGCTCACGGCCCGGAACGCCGCCGAGCTGGCCGAGGCCCCCGAGCCCTGAGGGCTACCAGGTCACCAGGCTGCTCAGCTCCGTGTCGGGAGTGCACAGCTCGGCCTTCAGCCGCCGCAGGGCCATTCTCAGCACGTCACCACAGGTCTCCTGGTCGCCGCAGCCCTCCAGGGTGGCCTGAAGGCGGTCGAAGATCTCCTGGTGGTATGCCTCGGAGTGTGGCTGCGCATGCTCCTGGAGGTAGATCAGATTCAGCGGGTCCTCCAGGTCCATGCCCGCCCGCTCGAACAGCTCCTCGAAGCGAACCGGCCACGGGCGGCTGGACTCAGGGGCCTTCCAGTGCGTCCTCGTGGCGATGCGGTGCGCGGCCCCGCCCTCCTCCGCCGAGACACAGAGGCTGGCCGGCGCTGACGGTGCCGTCTCTCTCGGGAAGGCGTCCACGGAGGGAGGCTCATGCCAGGAGCTGTGTTCGCACGCCTGGAGCCGATCGAGCACCGCGAGCTTGCCCGGAGACGCCTGACCGCGCAGGCGCAGCTCCATGCCCACGCTGAGCGCCTCCATCCACAGGCGCATGACATAGGCCTGATCGAGCTGCTGCTCCATCGCGTCGCTCAGCAGTTCCTCGTTGTCGATGAAGGAACCTTCCAGCACGATTCCCAGCCGCTGCCCGAGCGACTCGATGACGTGGCGCTGCTCGGGACGAGCCTCCCGCATCAGCTCGCGGATGGGCCGGGAGGCAATCTCCTCCTCATCGTCACTGCTCGCGTGGCGCCGCAGCCAGAGCTCCGAGGTGGAGACGGGCCAGTCCGAGGTCCGCCCATCCACCTTCGCGAAGGCGTGGGCCTCGGCGAAGCTCACCCGCCCATCCTCGTCATAGTCCGCCGAGGCAACTGGCTGCCCCACCCGGCTGTAGCCGCTCAGTCCCGAGAAGAAGCTGGAGCTGTAGTCGCGGTAGTCCGCCTCATCCGCCTCGGGAGTACAGCCCACGGAGGGCCGCTCCTTCACCGTGGCGAAGAAGCCGCAACGGGCCTGGGCGGCCACCGGCTGCTGGGGATCTCCGCCCTGGTAGATGAAGTTGCCGAAGGAGCCCGCGAAGCACTGCGACATCACCGCCACCACGGGAACCTCGGGCTCGAGCCGATCCAGCGCCCGGGCCAGGGAGCGCACGCTCAACGAGCGATCGCCCCACAGCATCAGGTAGTTGTTGTTCGGGTTGCCGGAGTTCAGCCCGCCATGCCCCGTGAAGTAGAGGAAGATCGGCCGGGGTGGGCGCTCCTGGAGCGTGCGGCCCAGCCACTCTTGAAAGCTGCCGCGGGTGGAGGGCCCCCGGAGGTGCGGAATCGCCGGAGCCTTGAACCGCTCCTTCTTCCGCTCGTCCAGGTAGCGCACGGTCTGCTGCCCATCATCCCCGTTGGCGAAGTAGAGGCTCGCGTCCATGGGCTCCACGCCGAACAGGCGCAGTGTGCGCTGGAAGTAGAGCGCGTTTTTCTCGAGGGCGATCTCGTTGTTGGCCGGCTCGGGCCCTCCGCTCAGCACCAGGAAGTTGTAGCGGGGCTCCGCCTGAGCGCCGAGCACCCAGACTCCGAGAAGACCCGCGACCATGTGGCTGACCATGAAGCCTCACGCCCTTGGGGACAGCATGCCTGAACGGTAGGCTGCGCCACCATGACCTATCAACGCAACCCGGTGAAGGCGCCCCGAGTCTCGGGGCTGGCACTCCGGGCGTTCGTCAACACGCTCGAGAGCGGCATCGGGTCCGTGATGCTGGACAAACTGGTGAAGGACAGTGGCATCGAGCGCTGGCGCGAGCTGTCCGCCGGAGATGCGCCCCCCATCCAGTACCCCTTGCCGCAGGGAGCTCCCGCCGCCGAGCCCCAGCCGCCCCGGGAGCAGGCCCAGCGCGCCATCGCCGCGGCGCCCGCGCAGCCGGAGCGCGAGACGGTGGCCTCGTACGTGCGCGCCTACCGGGAGCGCGCGGCGGATCCCGTCACCGTGGTGCGGCGCATTCACGAGGCCATCGATCGGCTCGACAGTGGCAAGCAGCGCCTGGGGCTCTTCGTGGCGCGCAAGCCCGAGGAGGTGCTGCGGGCCGCGGAAGCCTCGGCCGAGCGGCTGCGCGCGAACACGCCGCTGAGCGTGCTCGACGGCGTGCCCGTGGTCCTCAAGGACGAGGTGGACCTGGCCGGCTTCCCCACGACACTGGGCACCCGGTTCCGCACCGAGGTGGCCACCCGGGACTCGACGGTGGCCGCGCGCCTGAAGGCCGCGGGCGCCGTCATCCTCGGCAAGGTCAACATGAACGAGATTGGCATCAACCCCATCGGGTTGAACCCGCACCACGGCGCCGCGCGCAACCCGTGGAACCCGGGGCACATGACGGGCGGCAGCTCGAGTGCCTCGGGCGCCGCCGTGGCCGCGGGCCTGTGCCCCTTGAGCGTGGGCGCGGACGGCGGCGGCTCCATCCGGATTCCCGCGGCCCTGTGCGGCATCGTCGGCCTCAAGGCGACCTGGGGCCGGATCCCCGAAACCGGCGTGCCGCCGCTGTGCTGGAACGTGGGGCATGTCGGGCCCATGGGCCTCACCATCGACGACGTGGCCGCGATGTACGCGCTGCTGGCCGGGCCCGACGGGCATGACGTCGTCTCGGGGATGCAGCCTCCTCACCACCTGTCCGGGTACGAGCACGCTGGCCTGGAGGGCGTGCGGCTGGGCATCTGCTGGCCCTACTTCGAGGACGCGGACGCCGAGGTGGTGGCGCGCTGCAAGGAGGCGGTGAAGGCGCTCACCGACGCGGGCGCCCGGGTGGTGGAAATCCCGCCGCCGGACCTGAACACCGTGCTGTGGACGCACAGCTGCATCATCCTCAGCGAGATGGCCGAGGCGATGCTGCCCCAGCGCACCTCGGAGTTCGGGCTCGACTCCCGCGCCAACCTCGCCATCGGCCGGCACTTCCGGGCCACCGACCTGGTGCACGCGCTGCGGCACCGGCACCGGCTGACCCGGGAGCTGCTGTCGCTCATGGCGGACGTGGACGTCATCGTCACCCCGTCCACCGCCACCACCGCCCCGGCGATTCCCGAGGCGGCGCTGCCCGCTGGAGAGTCGAACCTTCCGGTAGTGGACGCATTGATGCGCTTCATCCGGCTGGCCAACCTGACGGGCAGCCCCGCACTGTCCGTGCCAGCGGGCTTCGACAACGCGGGACTGCCGGTGGGCGTGCACCTCATGGGGCGGCCCTACGAGGAGCACCTGCTGCTGCGCCTGGGGCGCGTGGTGGAGCGCGCCACCCCCCACCGCACGCCGGCCACGCACGTGCGCGTCCTTGGCTGAGTGGACAGCCCCCAGATGGGATATGGTGAGTAGACCTCACGGCGCGGGGTGCGCCTTGTTTTTCCCCTCTGAGATCCGATGAGTCCGGTTGTCCAGGAGTGGCTGAACCTCATTGTCCGCTGGGCCCATGTGATTGCGGCCATCATGTGGATTGGCGACTCGTTTCTCTTCATGTGGCTGGACAGCCAGCTGCGGAAGCCGGAGCGGGAGCTGAAGGGTGAAGTCGTGGGCGAGCTGTGGATGGCGCACAGCGGCGGCTTCTACGAGGTGGTCAAGCGCAAGAGCCTGGACGCGCTGCCCGCGCAGCTGCACTGGTTCAAGTGGGAGTCCTACTCCACGTGGATCACCGGCTTCCTACTGCTCATCATCGTCTATTACCTGGGCGACCGGGCCATGCTCACCGAGGTGGGCTCGCCGCTGTCGCACCTGGGAGCGGTGGGCATCAGCCTGGGGCTCATTCTCGGCACCGTCGTCATCTATGACGTGCTGTGCCGCACGCCGCTCATCCGCGACAACCGCGTGTTCGGCGCGGTGGGCTTCGTGCTCATCACCGCCGCCGCATTTGGCATCACCCAGGTGTTCAGCGCGCGGGCGGCCTTTCTGCAGGTGGGTGCCATGCTGGGCACCCTGATGGCGTCCAACGTCTTCTTCCGGATCATCCCGGCGCAGAAGCACATGCTGGCGGCCACGCGCGAGGGCCGCCCGGTGGACACCTCGTACGGCATACGGGCCAAGCAGCGCTCCACGCACAACCACTACCTGACGCTGCCCGTGCTGTTCACCATGCTGTCCAACCACTTCCCCGTGCTCTACGGCACCTCGCAGCCGTGGGCGGTGCTGGCGCTGCTGTTCCTGGCCGGGGCGGGCGTGAAGTACCTGATGAACTTCCGCACGCGCACGCCTCCGGTGGTGATCGCCGGCACGGTGCTGTCGCTGGTGGGAGTGGCGGTGATGACGGCGCCGCAGTCAGTGGACGTGGACCCCGCGCTGGCCGCCGGCCCGAAAGTGTCATTCGCCACCGCGCAGCTCATCGTGCAGAACCGCTGCGTCACCTGCCACGCCGAGAAGCCCACCAGCCCGTCCTTCACCGCGCCGCCGCTGGGCGTGAAGCTGGACACTCCCGAGCGGCTGAAGGCGTACGCCCAGCGCATCTTCGTGCGCTCGGTGCAGACGCACACCATGCCGCTGGGCAACCTGACCTCCATGACCTCCGAGGAGCGGCGGCTGTTGGGCGCCTGGGTTGCCCAGGGAGCGGACCTCACCGCTCCGGGACCGGCGGTGGTGCCCGATGCGCCTGCCGCCGCGGGCCCGAAGTTCGCCAGCGCCGCGGAAGAGGCGCGCTTCGTCTTCACCCAGCGGTGCGCGCCGTGCCACGGCCCCCAGGGGCGCGGGGATGGCCCCTCTTCAGCGGCGCTCAACCCCAAGCCGCGCAACTACCATGACCGCCAGTGGCAGCAGTCGGTGACGGACGAGCTCATCGCCAAGACGATCCTCGAAGGCGGCATGGCGGTGGGCAAGTCAGACGTGATGCCGGCCAACCCCGACCTGGAGCAGAGGCCTCAGGTCATCTCGGAGCTGGTGAAGCTGCTGCGCGCCTTCGGGCAGGACAGCGCGCCGTAGGGGATGGTTCAACGGCCTGGAGGGCCGCACCGCACGGGCTTCACCAACAGCCAGGTGCGCTTCTCTCGGTCGTACGCATAATTCCCTGGCCTGTGAATATCCGCAGGGAGCGGCGGACGGTCGGACTCGTTGAAGACGAGGTCGCCCTCGAGATCGATCGGCGCTTCTGAGTCCAGGGTCTGAAGCGGCTGCACCGAATCTCGCGGATACAGTGCGAAGCACTGGCGGCCCACCGGCAGGAGCACCCGGTGGGTCTTCGTCGGCGCCTGCACCTCGAATCGTCGAAGCGTGCGCCCGTTCTCGAGCAGTTCAACCTCGTGCCGGCCCTGTGGCAACTCGAGGATCAAATGACCCATCGAGCCAGGAGCTTCGAGGGCGCCGGCTCGGAGCTGAACGCGCCTGCCCTCGGGCACCAGCACATGCACCCGGGTGGGAACGCGTGTGGTGCGCCACCACCGCCAGGAGAGCAGCACCGCCGCGGTGATCGCCACGGCCAGGGCCACCACCACCACTGCTTCGAGGGTCTTCTTCACGGTCACCTGGCCCGCCACGCTACGGCTGCAAGTCGGTGGGCTCCAGGTACTTCTGGAGCAGCGCCTTGAGCTGCCAGAGATCCACCGGCTTCACGAGATGCTCCTGGAAGCCTGCCTCTTGAGCCCGCTTACGATCGGACTCCTGACCGTAGCCGGTCACGGCAACGAGTGGCACCGTGCTCATCTCCGGCAGCTCGCGCAGCCGCCGCGCCAGCTCATAGCCGTCCATGACGGGCAACCCGATATCCAGCAACGCGAGCCCCGGACGCTGGCGTGCCGCAGCCTCGAGCCCTCTCGGGCCATCGAATGCCACCGCCACGGAGTAGCCGAACGCCTCCAACCCTTCGGCCAGCGCCTCGACGGCGTCGCGGTTGTCGTCCACCAGCAGGATGTGCCGCTTCTTCGGCCCACGGGCGCCCTCCTCTCCCAGGGGGGAAGGCGCCACCGGAGGCGATTGCCGTGGATCGCGCTCGGACAGCGGGAGCCACAGGGTGAAGGTGCTGCCCCGGCCCAGTCCCTCGCTCTCCGCGCGAATGCGCCCGCCGTGCAGCTCCACGAGCTTCTTGACGATGGTCAGCCCCAGGCCCAGCCCGCCCTGGGCACGATCGAGGGTGCGCGCTCCCTGGACGAACAGCTCGAACACCTGCGGAAGCAGCTCTGGGCCAATGCCGACTCCCGTGTCGCGCACTTGCACCACCACGCCTCCCTCCGCCGGGTGTGCCAAGACATCGACCTGCCCGCCCGGCTCCGTGTACTTGGCGGCATTGGTCAGCAGGTTGCTGAAGATCTGCGTCAGCCGGTGCTCGTCTCCCTCGACGGCGAGCCCCTGAGGGACCGCGCTCCGGAGCTGATGCCGGCGCTCCTCGAGCAACGGGCTGACCATCTCCACGGCCTTGGCGACGATCTCCGACAGCGCCAGGGGCCGCTTCTTCAGATCGATTCTGCCGCGTGTGATGCGGGAGACATCGAGCAGGTCATCCACCAGCCGGACGACATGCTGGATCTGCCGCTCGATGAGGGCACGCTCCCGCTGAAGTGTTCCGCCCGCGCGCAGCTGCATGAGCTGCAGGGCCGTGAGGATCGGCGCCAGCGGATTGCGCAGCTCATGCCCCAGCATGGCCAGAAACTCGTCCTTGGCCCGGGCCGCGGCCTGTGCCTCCTGAAGCACGGCGGCCAGGTGCTGGCGTTCCACCTCCAGCTCGCGCAGGGCCTTCTCACGCCCGGCGGCGGACTCCTCCACCCGCCTTCGCGCGAGGACCTGCTCGGACACCTCCACCGCGAAGGAGACGATGGCCTCCACCTGACCGTGAGCGTTGTACAGGGGGTGGTAGACGAGATTGAAGAAACCCTGGCGCGGTTCGCCCTGAGCCCCGTGCTCGTAGTGAACCGGCACCTCCAGGCCCAGGTAGGGCTCTCCGGTGTCATACACCCGCGTCAGCACCTCGAAGAGGCCCTGATCCCGGAGCTCCGGCAGTGCCTCAAGAATGGACTTCCCCAGCAGGGGCCGGCCACCAATCAGGCGCTGTGAGGCGGGGTTGCTCAGCGTGAAGACCAGCTCGCGCCCGGTGAGCACGGAGACGGGGGCTGGCAACTGCTCGAACAGCCGGTGCAGGTACGCCCGCTGCGCCTCTGCCTCCTTGCGAGCCGCCTGCTCCGCTTCGTACAGACGGGTGCGCTCGATCGCCTGCGCGCACAGCCGGCCGACAATGCCCAGGAAGGCCCGCTCCTCCTGAGTGAAGGAGCGCGGCCTGTCGAAGACGAAGCTCAGCACGCCCATGCTCCAGCTGTCAGCCATCAGCGGCACGCAGGCTGTCGCGAACGTGCGCATGATGTGCGGGGTGCGGGCCTTCAGCTCCGGATACTCCCGCTCGAACTCCGCCTCGGACTCGATGAAGACGGGCTCGCCGCGCCGGAAGGCCTCGATCGCGGGACTGGGCACCGGATTGTCTATCGGCAGGCGCCCGAAGAGCCGCAGGGACTCGTCCGAGAACCCGCGCGTGCCGGCCAGCAGGAGCACATTCTGATCCCGGCCGAGCGTCCACAGCCCACCTCGGGACGCTCCGAGCGAAGCCAGTCCATGGGTGAGCGCCACCTGGGACACCTCCTCCGGTGTCTTGGCGACCGCCAGGGCCGCGGTGACCTCCTGGAGGCGCGCGAGCCGCTGACGTTCGGCTTGAAGCGCCTCGTACTGTCGCGCGTTGGCGATGGCCCACGAGGCGCGCTGGGCGATGGTCTCCAGCATCCGTGCGTCCTCGGCGCAATAGGGGCGCCCCGGCGTGAGCCTCGCGGCGGAAATGGTCCCCAGCACCTGCCCCTCGCTCTGCAGGCGCACGCCCAGGAGGCTGAAGAAAGGAAAGCGCTCGAAGAAGGGCCGGTACCTCGGGGCGCTGCCCTGCAGCACCTGCTCCGGAGTCAGCTCCGGGATGAACAGCGCGCCCTCAGCGCCGAGTATCCTGCGCGTGAAGCCCTCGTTCGCCGGGAACCGCTCCTGGGAGAAGACCTGGCTGTAGAGCTCGTGCGCCTTCGGGTCACTCAGCCGGTACGTCATTGGATAGAGCGCCTCTCCATCCTCGGACAGGAGCGAGATGGCACAGCTATCCCCAAGGGTGGTGGCGACTTCGTCGGTGATCGCCCGCAGGACCGCGGGCAGGTCCAGCTTCGCCCGGGCAAGCGCATCCGAGATACGCGCGAGGGTCTCGAACCGGGCCTTCGCAGCGCGCTCGGTCTCGAGCCGCTCCTGCTCCGCCCGCTTGCGGTCGGTGATGTCCCGGCTGATGCAGACGATGAGCTCCACCTCGCCTCGCGCGTCGAGGAAAGGCGTCAGGAAGTAGTCGTAGTACCGATTTCCCTCTGTCCCGGAGAAGAGCAGCTCCTCATGGAACAGCTGACGGGTGGTCACCACCGTGGCCACCTTGCTCTTGTGCGCCGCCATCAACTCGGCAGGGTGGAGCTCATCCCAGGTCCCGCCCACCATCTGCTCTGGTGTCATGCCGAAGACCCGGGCTGCCTGCTCGGAGACGAAGATGTAACGAAGCTCAGGGGTGAAGATGTAGATGTTGTCCTTGGCGCTCGCCTGGATGGCGGAGAGCATCGCCTCCACGCTGTACGTGCTCACACCCGCCCCCTCCTCGGAACTGCCATTCCGTCCGCTTGCGCGTGCAACCCGAGCACCCGGGTCACGAAACCCCGGTGCTCAGTCGAAGTACGCGCCAGCTTACTCAGGGAAGGTTCAGCTGCCAGGACACACCGTAGCGATCGTTCACCCAAGCGAACTTGCGGCTGAACCCGTAGTTGCCCAGCGGCATGAGCGTGGCCCCACCTTGCGAGAGGGAGGCCGAGAGCCGGTCGACGTCCGCCTCGGAGTCGCAGTTGATGAAGAAGGAGAAGGACGGGGTGAACGTGAACGCGTGCTTCACAAAGCTGTCGCTGCACATCACCTGCTGGCCCGCGACCGAGAAGACGGCCGTCATCACCGAGCCCTCGGGCCCTGGCCCGCCCGGGCCGTAGCGGTTGATGTTGATGATCTCGCTTCCGGGAATGAGCGAGACGTAGAGCTTCATCGCCTCCTCTGCCTGACCGGTGAACATCAGAAACGGCAGAACCTGGGTGCTCATCTCGCGTCCTTTCGCCTGGGTGCTCTCGGAGCCGCGCATCCTGCCCTGTTCGCCTCGCGGGAGTGACAGGGAAAAGGTCGGGGAACCATGGATGCCGCGCGCGGGCGGGCGCCAGCCACGGTCGACGGTGCCCGCGAGGCGGTTCAGTCGGAACCGCGCATCGGAGGAGTCCGCGTCCTGAGGGAGGAGGCCCGCTTGGGCTTCGCCTCCGTCAACATGGACTCGCCCGCATGCACCAGGAAGGCGGACGAGCGGCTGGCAGAAAGGGTAGTTCACCACGCTGGTGCACTCGGTGCGCAGGGCGAGCGCGGCCCCCTTGCGGCGCACACTCGCCTCACAGCCGGACATCTCGCCGTCATGCGCCTCCATGTCCTCCAACTGGGACTCCACCAGTTTGCCGTCCGCGTCCCGCAGCAGGGTCCGCACGAACAGACGGGAACCATCAACAGCCTTGGAGCCACTCTCGGTGCGCACGAGCGCCACCGTGAGGCGGCGGTTGCCCTGCTCCAGCGTCTCTTTGCCGAGCACCTTTGCGCCCTTCTCGAGGCGTGGACAGTCGAGCTGAGAAGCCGCCTTTCCTCCAGCCGGAGATGATGTCCTGGGACCTGCCCTTATATGGGATGATGCGCCTTATTCCTCCTGACCAGAGAGCCGGGGAAGCGTCATGAGCCAGGTGATCGCGCTAGCGGGCCGGAGAATCGATGCCCCTCAGGCCAAGCAACCCCGCTTTCCCCTGGAGCAGGCCGGCGTGGTGGAGCAGCGGCTCTCGCGTCTCTTCCAGGAGGTCAAGGCCTCGGCGCTGGTGTGCTCGGCCTGCTGTGGCGCGGACCTGATCGCCTTGCAGGTGGCCGGGGCGCAGAAGCTGCGCCGGCGCATCGTCCTCCCCTTCGCACCGGAGCAGTTCCGGCAGACCTCGGTCACGGATCGTCCGGATGAGCGATGGGGAGCGCTGTTCGATCGCACCCTCGCGGAGGTCCAGACCGCGGGCGAGCTGGTCGTCCTCTCGGATCCGGGTGACGATGCTCAGGCCTACGCGGCGGCCAACGTGACCATCCTCCAGGAGGCGCAGGCGCTCTGCTCCTCGCAACCGGGGACAACGGCCCTGGCGGTCATCGTCTGGGATGGACTGTCCCGAGGAGAAGACGATGCAACCGAGGCCTTCGCCCGCCTGGCCAGGTCGTCGGGCATTCCCGTTCACGAAGTCCTGACCTTCTGACTCGCGCCCAGCGGGAACTCCGCCTGGCCCGTGAGCAACAACCCCTGGGCGAAGTACAACGACCCGGGCCGGAGCGACAGCAACCTGAAGATTCCGCTCTGGAAGCTCGTCCGCGCGAGCACGGCCGCGCCGCTCTACTTCCCGCCCGAGGTGGTGGAGCTGGATCCCCGCGATCCCAATTCAATGTGGAGCGCATTCAGGCGCTCGACGGTGTCGAACACATCGACGATCTGGCGCGCATTGGTGCCGCGGTGGCCGGGAAGGTCCGCCTGGAGCACCTGGGCCCGTTCACCTAGAGCGCGAGGTTGAGGTCCACGTCGAACCCGGCGGTCTTCAGCTCCCGGGCCAGCTTGACCTTGGCGGAATCCGGATGCTCGGGCGAGTACGAGATGCGAATGAGTCCGCCGATGTCCGAAGGAAGCTCCAGGTCACCCCGGTGAAGGATGGCGACACGGTCGCGTCCCAGCACGCCCAGCATCATGCCAAGCTCGAGGATCACGTTCTGCCGGGCGCGCGAGCGGGCGGCCTGTTCGCCCTGGACCTTGCTGTAGCCCACGTCATCCGGGCTCAGGAGCACGACCGCATACGTCGACTCATCACGGTGCTTCTCGATCTTCTCCAGCACCGTCTGGCCTTTGTTGGGCTCGTCGATCAACACGATGGGAGAGAGCCGGAGCCGCTCGATGAACTGCCCGATCTCCAGACGCATGGTGTCATCGTGGCCGTGCACGACGAAGACGCGATTGTTCCTCGGAGCCCTGGAGTTCGTCCGGACGATGGGCCTCGGGTCCGGAGTGCTCCGCTCGGGCTCCTCCAGGGCCGCCACCTTCTCGCGCACGTGGTCGAGAATCGCCCCTCGGTAGCCCTCTTTCTCCCGGCCACCGACTTCCAGTCCCAGCATGCTGCAGACCGACTGAAGCTCCGGGCGGCCCAGCCACGACAGCACCTCCGAGAGCTGCACCTTCTCCCCAGCCTGAAGGATGCCGCTGATCAACGAGTCGCGGGAGCGGCGGTCCGACACCTCAATGCCGTAGTGATCGAGCGTCTGCCACAGCCGCTCACGGTCCAGAGTCTCGAAGATCTTGCGGTAGAGGCGACGTTCCGCAGGCAGAGGCATGGCGCGGTGTCTACTGCTCAGGCGCGCGTTCCGTCAAGCCGAAGGTCGGACACGCCAGAGGGCGGCGCTCCCGAGTCCTGGCCAGCCCCCGCTTCAGGTAAGCAGGGGCTTCCAGGTGGAGCGTGTTGGGATCCGGCCTACTGCCCTCGCTTCGAGTCCGCGGGGACGACGTCCACATCGCTCGCCTTCACGTACGCGAAGCGATGGTTGTAGGAGACCTGGTAATAGAGCGTCTGCCCCACGATCACCTGCTTGTTCGAGCCCTCGACTGCGGGCGTGTAGGTGGGCGAGTAGTAGTAGTCGCTCGGGAAAGGGCCCTCCGCCACATAGCGCTGGCCCGCGGGGATGCTGTACGGGGTGAGCGGCACGATGGCCTGAGGACGGATGTGCGCAGGATAGGCCGCTGCCTCCGGATAGGCCCGGCCGTAGAGCGGGATCGAAGCCTGGCCGGCCTTGGGCGTAATCACCACGCCGCGGCCGCTCTTCGTATTGGCGCCGTGCGGGTTGTAGAACCAGGCCTTCTGCCCGCTGAAGTAGATGGCATCCCAGTCGCCCTGCTTTTCGGCGCGGTAGAACAGCTGCCCGTCCACCGCCTTGTTGGCCCAGTTGTTCGCGCGCGAGCCAGGCGCCGT
>DASVVJ010001158.1:0-6204 GCA_036389955.1 Myxococcaceae bacterium | reverse complement strand
TCGGGTCGTTCGGCACGAAGCTGGAGCGGTACTCCATCAGCGGCTCGGCGGCCTCGACGGCCGGGTGCTGGCGGATGCGCGCCAGGGCCCCCTCCACGTCGTCCACGCCCACCGCCAGGGTGAGGGCCTCGTCGGCGCTCTCCACGGAGTTGAGCTCCAGGTCCACGCCCCAGTCGGCCTCCCAGGCGTCGAACTCGGCCTTGGTGGTGCCGTCCTTGAAGTCCACCACGATGCCGCCGCCGACGACTTCCGCCTCGGCCAGGTTCAGCACCGGAGCATTCTCGACGGAGGCCGGCGCCTCACGCTCCGAAGAACAGGCCGCGGCTGCTACCACCACCAGGGCCACTACGGCGTTCGCCAGGGTTCTTCGCATCATCGGGGCAGTCCTCATAAACAGGGCACTCCTTCGAAGACCCATACGAACGTACGGCGAAACGATTGGGTCTGATCACAGTCTGTTCGACCGCACGGCAAGCCTGCAAGCTCTGGAGTATTGAGAAATCTTAAGAAGTCTGAGGGTTTGCGCGGCATCGGTCACTCGCCTGACAGCCGCTTGAGCCAGGCGGCCAGAAAACGCCCTACTTGCGGCAGGTTGCGCTGAAAAGTCGGTCCGGCGTCCTCCACCACCTCCAGCTCGCCCCGGGGGGTCTCCCCTACCGCTGCCGAGAGCGCGACCCGGGACAGGTGCTTGTCCTCCTCCCCCACCACGACCAGCAGGGAGCGATCCAGCCGGGCCAGCGCCGCCACATCCACGTCCCGGGGCGTTACCAGACACAGGCCTCCGACCGCGGGGTGACGGGCCTGCAGCGCCATCGCCACCTGCGCGCCCCCGTGAATGGTGGCCACCGCCAGGCTGCTGCTCTGGGCGTTCTCCAGCAGCACACGCATGGCCGCCTCGGCGTCCTGTACCAGCGCCTCGCCCGTGCCGCGCGAGCCCTGGCTTGCCCCCACGCCCCGGTAGTTGAACCGCAGGGTGGGAAAGCCCGCCGTGGCCGCCGCCCACACCAGCTCCGCCGCGATGACGTGATCCATGCCCCCACCCTCCTCGGGCCTGGGCGGGATGACGAGCAGCGGAGGCCTCTTCTCGCCCCGGTGCGCCGTGCCCTCCATCACCTCGGCACCTACCGGGATGAGCGTGGAGCGCTCGAGGAACTGACCTTTCAGAACCATGTCCCCTCACCTTAATCCTCGAAGGCCCAGGTGGCTTCACTGTCCGCATGAGTCCTTCCTTCAGTGAACCTCCGAGGACCACTGAACATCCATTCAGAGAAAACGCCATTTCTGATCGCAAAATGATCCAAACATGATCGGGCGGCCTGCCTCTGGCGCTCGGGTTCAACCGGTGCTCATCGGAGGGCGATGGGCGCACAGGTCTGCTAGGCTGCCTGCTCAGACATTCCTGTCCTGGAGATCCAGAGCCCCATGACCCGAGACGAAGCGCAGCAGCTGGCGCGGGCGGTACTCGCCGCCGCTGGGCAGCCCGAGAGTGTTGGCCTCAACCCGCAGGGCTTCGGCGGCGTCGCCGTCGACAATGCCCAGCTCTACTTCGAGTGGCACGAGGACCAGCAGGCCTTGGAGTGCAGCGCGCTGATCTACAAGTTCCGCGACAACCCCAAGCCTGGCGTTCTCGAGGGCTTCCAGGCCGAGCAGAAGGCCGGCACGGACACCGGCGGCGGCGCCGTGGACTTCGAGACGGAGAACAAGTCCCTGTTCCTCAGCCGCACCTATACCCAGGCTCCCCCGCACCCGGTCTTCGTCGATGACATGAAGAAGCTGATGAAGGCCAGCCTCGTCTGGGGCGGCGAGGTGATGGACCGGGTGGCCTCGCGCGTCTTCAAGAAATAACGCACCGCATCAAGGGTGCGGTGGAAACTTTCCTCTCCCCCGGTGCGATAACTCCTACCAAGAGCAGCACTCCCATTCGAATTTCAGGAGCACCCTATGAACCCCCTTGAGCGCGGCCGGAACCTCATCAACCAGGTGCGCACTGGCGCCGAGAAGACGATCGACCGGGCGCAGAACGCCGTTGGCAACGCGGTGGATACCGCGCGGAACGTGGCGACCGACGCGGGCCGCCGCATCAACACCGTGGTGGACGGCTTCGAGAACAAGGCGATCCAGGGCGGCCGTGCGGTGCAGGGCCTGTTCGGCGGCGGCAACCAGCCGGACCGCGTGCACGACGGCAAGCTGCTGGGCGCCAACGGGCAGACGTTCCCGCCCGGCACGGCGCTGGCGGACATCCCCGGCGTCAACCCGCGCAACAACCCGAACCCCTCCACCACGGTGCTCTACGTCAACGGCATCCAGACGAACCTGGCGGGCCAGGCCAACAGCCTGCAGGCGATCGCGGACACCACGGGCGCTCGGGTGATCGGCATCCACAACGCCACCGAGGGTTTCGCTGCGGATCTCGCCCAGTGCGTGAAGGACAAGCTGGACAAGGGCACCAACCCCGCCGTGGACACGCTGGCCAACACGCTCTACACCGAGATCCAGGCCGGCCGTAACGTGCACCTGATGGCGCACAGCCAGGGCGGCTTGATCTCCAGCCGCGCGCTCAACGACGTGTACAACCGGCTGCGCATCGAAGGTGGGATGTCCCAGCAGCAGGCGCAGCAGGCGATGAGCCGGATCAACGTGGAGACCTTCGGCGCGGCGGCCATGCGCTACCCGGACGGCCCGAACTACGTGCACTACGTGAACCGCGGCGATCCGGTGCCGGGCATGTTCGGCCTGGGCCCGGTGGCCGACCGGTGGAACCCGGCGGTGGACGGTGGCCGCAACTCGGTGGTGCACCACTTCAACGATTTCAAGCTGAACCCGATCGCCGCGCACGGCTTCGAGTCCATCTACCTGCAGCACCGCGTGCCGTTTGATCAGGCCCGGACCGGCAACTTCAACCGGTAACTCCATGGCCACGGCTCCTCGCAGCGGCCTGACGGGCCTCCTGATGTCGTGGGTGGGAGGCCTGGCACCGGCGTCTCCCCCGGGTGTTGCCATGACCCGGGAGGCGGCGCAGCGGCTGGTGCAGTCCTTCATCCGGCCCGAGGGGCCGCTGCAGAGCCCTGGGCTGAACGAGGAGGGCTTTGGCGGCATCGTCATGGGTGGCGCCCAGCTCTACTTCGAGTGGCACGAGGACACGAAGGCGCTGGAGTGCAGCGCCCTGGTGTACAAGTTCCACGAGCCGCCCAAGCCCGGTGTCATCGAGGGCTTCCAGGCCGAGGAGAAGGAAGGCACGGACACAGGCGGCGGCACGGTGGACTACGAGCCGGAGAACCGCGGCCTGTACCTCAGCCGCACCTATACGCAGGTGCCTGACGAGCGCGCCTTCGGCAAGGACATGAAGAAGCTGATGAAGGCCAGCCTCACGTGGGGCCGCGAGGTGCTGGACCGCGTGGCCTCGCGGGTGTTCCACCCCGAGGAGCTGGAGAAGCGCTGAGCGGCTTCGTCACACCGAGGCGAGTACGTAGAACTTGAGGTACTTGCCCTCGGGGAACTGCAGGCGCACGGGGTGATCCGGCGGCTGGTAGCGCTCCTCGACCAGCGCCAGGTCCACCCCCGCCTTGAAGGACGCCTCGCGCACCGCCCCCATGAAGTCATTGGGGCTGACACGGGCCGAGCAGGACGCGGTGGCCAGCAGCCCTCCCGGCCTCAGGATTCCGAGCGCCTGGCGATTGAGCGAGGCGTACCCGTCAATCGCCGCGTCCACCGCCCGCTGGCTCTTCGCGAAGGCGGGCGGGTCCAGGATGATCAGATCGAACGTGCGGCCCTCTTCCTTGAAGGACTGGATGATCTTGAAGACGTCCGCGGCGAGGAAGTCGTGCTTCTCCGCTGGCAGCCCGTTGCGCGTGAAGTTCTCGCGCGCCAGGGCGATGGCGTCCGGATCCAGATCCACCGAGAAGACGCTCTTGGCTCCGCCCAGTGCCGCGTTCACCGAGAAGCCTCCGCTGAAGCAGAAGCAGTTGAGCACGTCCCGGTCCTTCGCCAGCCGGCGGATGAGGTAGCGGTTCTCGCGCTGGTCCAGGAAGAAGCCCGTCTTCTGCCCGCGCCAGGCGTCCACCAGGAAGGTGGCGCCCCGCTCCTTGATGGGGATCAGCTCGGGCGCGGGCTGGCCGTAGAGCATGCGCCCGGAGCCACGCCCCTCGTCCTCCTCCACGTCGTCCCGGGCCACCTCGTCGCGACCGAGAATGCCCTTCAGGTTGGGCAGCGCTGCCTTGAGCGCCTCCACGATGAGGTGGCGGTAGGGCGTGAGGCCCGCCGAGTACAGCTTGAGCACCACGTAGCCCGCGTAAAGGTCCGCCACCACGCCTGGCAGCCCGTCTCCCTCTCCGTGGATCAGGCGGAAGCTGTCCGTGTCGGCCAGGTCGATGAGGCTCTGCCGCTCGGCGAGCGACTGCCGCACCCGCCGGGTGATGAAGTCCGCGTCGATGTTCTCGCGGGGGTCCCGTGTCAGCACCCGCACGGCGATGGCCGAGTGCGGATCGAAGTAGCCGCGCGCGACGAACTTCCCGTTCTCGGTCAGGTCCACCACGCTGCCGGCGGGAATCTTCGGCACCTGCTCCAGCGCCTTGCGGAACACCCACGGGTGGCCAGCGCGCAGGTGGCGGCCAAGTCCCCGGGCCAGCTCGATCTTGACGACGTTCACGGTGTCACTCCTGGGAGGCCGCTCGGCGGCCCCGCTGGGCGAGGATGGCACGGGCCAGTTCCTCGAACCCCCGCCCTTCGGCGGCTCGGGTCATGAAGGCCGGAGGTGCCTCGATGCGGTCCAGCACCGAGCGCACGTTGGCCACGCCCACACTGAGGGCAAAGGCCTTGAACATCGGAGCATCATTGAAAGAGTCCCCGGCGTAGACAGAGCGGCCATCCTCCGGCACCAGGCGCTGGCCCCAGGCCTCCCGGGCGAAGCGCCGCGTCGCGGTGAGCTTGTCGAAGCGGCCCAGCCAGCAGTTGACGTGCACCGAGGAGCGCACCGCCGTCACCCCCCGCGCGTGCAGCAGGGACTCGATGCGGCCCGCCGCCGCGTCTCCCAACCGGGCCTCCTCGTTGTAGTCGATGGCCAGATCCACCTCGGTGTACGCACTGTCCGAGGACAACCTGGCACCGGGGACCTGCTTGAGCACCCGGAGCACCTCCGCGCGCAGCCGCTTGCGGTTCGCCGCTCGCTCCGCTGGTGCCTCGGCGTACACCCGGCGCAGCGCTCCACGGGCTCCCCGGACGAAGGACAGCCCTCCATTCTCCACGATGACACCGTCCACGGGGAGCGTGCGGGCCCAGGCTTCTCCCCAGCCCGCCGGGCGGCCGCTGACGAGCACCACCTTCAGGCCCGCTTCGGACAGGCTCTCGAGGGCCCGGATCGTCTGGCTGCGCAGCTTGTGGCCCGTGGTGAGCGTGCCATCCACGTCCGTGAAGACACTCTCCACCCGGGACAGGTCCGCTGCACGGAGCGGCCGAGGCATGGGCGCCCGCTGACTCTGCCGGCTCACGTAATGCCCAGGGTGGCCAGCAGGCCCTGGAAGTTGTCGAGCGTGGCGCGCAGGTCCGGCCCGGTGAGGCTGGCCAGCGGCACCTTGCGCGCCTTGCGCAGGAAGATGTCCATGTTCGGCTCGCGCCCGTAGAGCGACTGAGCGATGGCGGCGGCCTCGGCCAGCAGCCGCGCGGCGGACGCACTGTCGGAGGCCAGCATCCCCATGGCCCGCTCCAGCCGGACGCCACAGGCCGCCCACACCTCGCGATCGTTGATGATGAGCACCTGCCGCTGGTTTACCGCGGACAGCCCCCGCACCAGCTCGTCCAGCTCCTCCACCGTCTGGAGCAGCTCGGCCTTCGACGGCGCCTGCAGGCTGGCTACCCGCCCTACCCGCCCGCGCATCTCGATGATGCGCCGCTTGTCCTGCGCGCGAAGCCCCCGGTACGCGGCCGTCCGCCCGAAGACGTCCAGCTCGCCCTGGAGCTGCTGCGCGTTCCACTGCACGTCTTCCGCTTCGGCGTCGCGCACCTTCACCAGCCGCGCACCGATGATGCGGGCCAGGTCCGCCACGATGGCCCGCACCGTCATCGCGGCCTTCACCTCGTCTTCGTAGCCTGGCACCACTTCCTTCCGGGCCACGTCCACGAAGGTGCTGATCGAGGTGAACACCAGGTCGCTGATCTGCTCGCGGAAGGTGGAGCGGATGCGCTGGATCTCCGTCAAGAGCGTCCACCGGT
>DASVVJ010001157.1:0-3614 GCA_036389955.1 Myxococcaceae bacterium | reverse complement strand
TGCTGGCGCGCTTCTACCTGCCACGCAGTCACAGCGTGGTTCAGGGCAACGCGTGCCGGCTGCTGAGAGACGGAATCGAAACGTACCCGGAGATGCTGGAGGCCATTCGCGGGGCGCAGCGCTACATCCGGCTCGAGACGTACATGTTCATCTCGGACGCGGTGGGCGAGCTGTTCGGCCAGGCGCTGGCCGAGGCGGCCGAGCGCGGCGTGCACGTGAAGGTGCTCTATGACGCGGTGGGCTCGTGGACGAGCCGCCGGGAGTTCTTCGAGGGGCTGCGCCAGCGCGGGGTGGACATCCGGTCATTCAAGCCCTTCAGCCTGGGCCGGGGGGTGAGGCACCTGCTGAGCCGGGACCACCGGAAGATCCTGGTGGTGGATGGCGAGGTGGCCTTCGTGGGCGGGGTGAACATCGCCGCACAGTGGGCGCCGGAGGGGAAGGGGGCCGGCTGGCGCGACGACGTGCTGCGGATTGAAGGCCCGGCGGTGCACGAGCTGGAGCGCCGCTTCGTGGCCACCTGGCGCATGGCCTTCCAGGACCGGTTCGACCGCATCCGCCACAAGGTGTACCGGCTGCGACGCCCGGGGCCCTCGCGGGGCCTGGTGTGCCTGTCGGTGCTCTCCAGCCGGCGCAGCATTCACCGGGCGTATCTGCACGCCATTGCCCGGGCGCGGCGCAGCGTGCTGATCGCCGCGGCCTACTTCGTGCCGGACCGGCGCATGGTGGCGGTGCTGCGCGAGGCGGCGCAGCGGGGCGTGGAGGTGCACCTGCTGCTCAACCGCCGCAGCGATCACCCCTTCCTGGAGTTCGCCACGCGGGCCTTCTACGAGCGGCTGCTGAGCGCGGGGGTGCGCATCTTCGAGTGGCAGCGCGGGGTGCTGCACGCGAAGACGGCGGTGGTGGACGGGGTGTGGGGCACCATCGGCTCGTTCAACCTGGAGCGGATGAGCCTGGCCTTCAACCACGAGGTGAACGCGGTGTTCGCCGATCCGCAACTGGGCCGGGCGGTGGAGCAGTCGTTCCGCAACGATTGTGGCAGTTGCCGGGAGGTGAGCCTGGCGGAGTTCCGCCGCCGGCCCTTCTGGCGCAAGGTGCTGGAGGCCGTGGCCTACTTCTTCCGTAAGGTGCTCTGAGTGTAGGTGTAAGCCGGAGTGTCGTGGTTGCGGAGGGTTACCCGTGTGCGTCGGGTAACCGACCGGCCCCGTGCCGCTGCGCAGGAACTCTTTGCAAGCCGCCGGGCAGGGGCCTACAAGAGCCGCGCATCCGTACGGAAGGACGGCGAACGCACATGACGGACAGTTTCGGCACGAAGAGCCAGCTGAAGGTCGGCTCGGCCACCTACGACATCTACAGCCTGAGCAAGCTGGCCAAGGCGAATGCGGCGGTAAACCGCCTGCCCATCTCGCTCAAGGTGCTGCTGGAGAACCTGCTGCGCCACGAGGATGGGCGCGTGGTGAAGCGCGAGCACATCGAGAAGATGCTGGCGTGGGACCCGAAGGCCACGCCGGACACGGAGATCTCCTTCTACCCGGCGCGCGTGCTGCTGCAGGACTTCACCGGCGTGCCGGCGGTGGTGGACATGGCGGCGATGCGCGAGGCGCTCGCGGCGATGGGCGGTGACGCGGCGAAGATCAACCCGCGCAACCCCGCCGACCTGGTGATTGACCACTCGGTGCAGGTGGACACGTTCGCCACCACGGCGGCGTACAAGGAGAACGCGGAGCTGGAGTTCTCGCGCAACCAGGAGCGCTACGCGTTCCTGCGCTGGGGCTCCAACGCGTTCAAGAACTTCCGGGTGGTGCCGCCGGACATCGGCATCTGCCACCAGGTCAATCTCGAGTACCTGGCGCAGGTGACGTTCCGCCAGGGCAACGTGGCCTTCCCGGACACGCTGGTGGGCACCGACAGCCACACCACGATGATCAACGGCACGGGCGTGGTAGGCTGGGGCGTGGGCGGCATCGAGGCCGAGGCGGCGCTGCTGGGCCAGCCCATCACCATGCTCATTCCGCAGGTGGTGGGCTTTAAGCTCACCGGGCAGCTGCCGGCGGGCGCCACGGCGACGGACCTGGTGCTCACCGTGACGCAGATGCTTCGCAAGAAGGGCGTGGTGGGCAAGTTCGTCGAGTTCTACGGCAACGGCCTGAAGAGCCTGACGCTGCCGGACCGGGCGACCATCGCCAACATGGCGCCGGAGTACGGCGCGACGATCGGCTTCTTCCCGGTGGACGAGGAGAGCCTGGCGTACCTGCGCTTCACGGGCCGGCCTGACGACGTGGTGGCGCTGACCGAGGCGTACTGCAAGGAGCAGGGCCTGTTCCGCACCGAGGGCGCGGCGGATCCGGTGTTCAGCGACACGCTGGAGCTGGACCTGGCCACGGTGGTGCCGAGCCTGGCGGGCCCGAAGCGGCCGCAGGACCGGGTGCCGCTCAAGGAGATGAAGGGCGGCTACGAGAAGTCGCTGGTGGAGATGCTGGCGGCGGGCAAGAGCAAGGGCGAGGACGACGAGGGCGGCGGCAAGGCGAAGGCGCCCGCGGCGCCGGTGCCTCCCGAGCGGCTGGCGCAGACGGTAACGGTGAGCCACGGCAACGAGAGCTACAAGGTGGGGCACGGCGCGGTGGTGATCGCCGCCATCACCTCGTGCACCAACACGTCCAACCCGGCGGTGCTGGTGGGGGCGGGCCTCCTGGCCCGGAAGGCGGTGGAGCGCGGGCTGACGGCCAAGCCGTGGGTGAAGACGAGCCTGGCGCCGGGCAGCCGCGTGGTGACCGAGTACCTGCGAGAGGCGGGCCTGCTGCCGTACCTGGAGGGCGTGGGCTTCCACGTGGTGGGCTACGGGTGCACGACCTGCATCGGTAACTCGGGCCCGCTGCCGGATCCGGTGGCCAACGCGGTGACGGAGGGCGACCTGGTGGTGGCGGCGGTGCTGTCGGGCAACCGCAACTTCGAGGGCCGCATCAACCCGCACGTGCGGATGAACTACCTGGCCTCGCCGCCGCTGGTGGTGGCGTACGCGCTGGCCGGTGACGTGAACCGCAACCTGGACACGGATCCGGTGGGGCACGACCGCAACGGCAAGCCGGTGTACCTCAAGGACATCTGGCCGTCGAATGAGGAGATCCGCGAGGTCATCCGCACGTCGGTGAAGCCGGAGCAGTTCCGCCAGCAGTACGCGCACGCGATGGAGGGCGACACGCTGTGGCAGAAGCTGCAGGTGGCCAAGAGCAACACGTTCCAGTGGGACCCCAAGTCCACCTACGTGCGCAAGCCGCCCTTCTTCGAGAACCTGCCGAAGGAGCCGGGTGCGCTGAAGGACATCACCGGGGCGCACGTGCTGGCGCTGCTGGGTGACTCGGTGACGACGGACCACATCTCTCCGGCGGGCAACATCGCGAAGAACAGCCCGGCGGCGAAGTACCTGATGGCCGAGGGCGTGGAGCCCAAGGACTTCAACTCGTACGGCGCGCGGCGTGGCAACCACGAGGTGATGGTGCGCGGCACGTTTGCGAACATCCGCCTGAAGAACCTGCTGGTGCCGGGGGTGGAGGGTGGCGTGACGGTGCACCTCCCCACGCGTGAGCGGATGTCGATCTACGACGCGTCGATGAAGTACC
>DASVVJ010001156.1:0-5428 GCA_036389955.1 Myxococcaceae bacterium | reverse complement strand
GGCCAAGCGCCTGGGCGCGGAAGGGGTCCGGGTGAAGCGCCGGGGAGAGCTGTTCCGCGTCGAGTCCTGAGCACCCCTCCCCTCTCCCTTCGGGAGAGGGACGGGGTGAGGGTTCCCGCACCAAAGTGCCCTTGTCAGGGAACAGGCGGCGGGATACTCAATCCCCAGCCCGGCTTTGTGTTTTTACGGGCCCTTAGCTCAGTGGTTAGAGCTGTCGGCTCATAACCGATTGGTCCCTGGTTCGAATCCAGGAGGGCCCACTCGCAGTCCCCTCCCCTCGCGCCTCGGGAATGCACTCCGAGGCGCGGGGGCGGGAGACAGCCTTTCCCAGGCTCCGCACCACTGGCGCACCATGCGGGCTACCCATCAGCTGCAACGGCGCGCCCTTCCTCGAAAGAAGGAGTGACCCATGTTTCCGTGGCGGCTGCTGTGGAAGGCCGAAGTGCTGTTCCTGGTGTTGCTCGTCGGGTGCAGCAGCATCCCCAGGGTCCCCCGCGTGGAGCACATCGGCCAGGGAAGAGCCGTCGTCCACCTTCCCCGCTCCGCGGACCTACAACCCGTCAGGCTGGAGCAAGAGGAGTTCCAGCAGGCCTTAAGGCGCCTTGCGCGCGAAGCGCGGCTGTCAGGCACTCCGCGCCAGACCGTGGAGAAGATGCTTCAGATGGACCCGCAGTTCGGCAACTACCTCTGGCTGCAGAAGGACCAGAAGCTGGTGCCGCTGGGGCCGGGCGAGCCTCTGGAAGGGGCGTTGACGAAAGACGACCTGGAGACGGCGGAGCGCTACCGGCTCTGGTGCCAGCGCGTTCACGACTTCCACGGCGACTGTCTCGGGGGCGCGCTGGTGGCTGGCCGCTACCTGGACATGCACGGCCGCTACATTTGGGCGCTGGCTCTGAGCAAAAGCCCCGTCATCGACGAGATGGAGAAGGCGTTGGGGGAGATGGTGGAAGTCCACGCCCTCATCCAAACGGTCCTGTGGGCGCTGGGTTCAATGCTGCTGATCATGGCGATCAACCCGGTGGCGCCAGCGCTGGTGGCGGTGGTCGGCGTGGGGCTGATTCTGTATGTCGGCGTGGACACGCTCCGCAACCTGGTGAACGGCTGGAGCCGGTTGATGGACGAGGTGAAGGTGGCGACCACCTTCGAGCAGATCCGCGAGGCGGGCGAGCGCTTCGGCAAGATTCTCGGGCGAGAGGCCGCTCGCGCATTCGCCATGCTGCTGATGGCGGCCATTGGCTCAACGGCGAAGCTGTTCGCGGCGAAGGTGCCGACGCTGCCTGGCTCGGCGCAGGTGGCCGTGCAGGCCGATGGCACGGCAAAAATCTCGGTGCACGCGTTGGGGTCGGTGGAGGAGATCGCGCTCAGCGCCGAGGGCGTGAGCGTCACGGTGGCCGCCACCGCGATGACGATGGGGGCCAGTGGCCGTGGCAGCACGAGCCCCTGCGTCGAGAAGCACCACATTGCCACTGTCTGCAACGACAAGGACACCTCGCGCGGGGGGCCCTGGACACCGAGGTTCCGGGCGATCTTCGCCAAGGCGGGAATGTCGATGGAGGACCCGGCGAACAAGATGCCTCTGCCAGGGCACTATGGACCACACCCCAAGCGGTATCACGAGATTGTCCTCAAGGAGTTGGACGAGGCAACGGCAACCTGTCGCAGCGTCGTGGAGTGCCGTGAGAACCTGACGCGGGCCCTCAAGGCTCTGGCGAAGGAAATCGCCACCCCTGGAACAGAGCTGAACCAACTCGTTACCCGGCAGCAACCACGCTAGATGGAGCCAATGCCCAAGCGTTTTTTCGAACTCGCCGACGATGTGTATGTCTCGCACCGCTGGCACTTGGACACGCCGACGGACAGCCACGGCCAGAAGGTGGACTACTGGCTGTTCAAGCGGGGGGCACCCGTCCACATCCAGGAACGCTTGAGAATTCCCGTCGAGATCGCGGGCACGCCGCTGGACTTCACGGAAGCGAACGTCCGCGTCCCAGTGGTTCATGTCCGGGTCGCGTCCATGTTCGCGGAGTTGGCCCCTGAGGACGTGCAACTCATCCCTGTGGACGTGGAGGGCCAACCGGATCAGTACCTCATCCTGGTGGCCACACGCCTCATCCGATGTATCGACGAGAAAGCGTCCCGGATCCGGCTTTGGACTCATGAAGACGGGCTCCCGGATATGGTCGGTCGCTATGCCTCCGTGCGTGATATGCGCATCGACAAGGCCAGGGCTGGAAGCGCTCAGGTTTTCCGTCCTGAGGGGTGGACGGGCACGCTGATCGTCTCCGGGGAG
Source organism: Myxococcaceae bacterium (assembly GCA_036389955.1). Lineage (GTDB taxonomy): Bacteria > Myxococcota > Myxococcia > Myxococcales > Myxococcaceae > DATHBR01. Next base: position 3,138 of record DASVVJ010001156.1, on the reverse strand, counting down.
ATTAAGGACGCCTTGGAGCGTATGGGCGCCACAGGCACGAGGTTCGAAGAGGTCTAATCGTCAGCTCCACCCGGTGCGGTGATGGTGTCGTCTGGTTCCCGGTGTAGGGCCGGGACTGGAACCCGATGTCACCGCTCATCAGCGCCGCCCCCGGGCGAGGAGGGCCGCGAGCCCTTGTCAATCCACCCCACCCCGGCTCACAACCGATGGGGCCCTGTTTCGAATCCAGGAGAGCCACTCGCAGGTCCCCTGCCCGCGCCTCGGGAATGCACTCCGAGGCGCGGTAGACTGTCCTCCATGTCCGCGCTCGAACTGGAGTCCGTCACCAAGCGCTTCGGCGACAAGGTCGCCGTGAACAACCTCTCGCTGCGCCTGGAGCCGGGGACGTTTCTCGGGCTGCTGGGCCGCAACGGCGCCGGCAAGTCCACCACCCTCAAGCTCGTCACCGGCCTGCTACGTCCCACCTCGGGCCGCATCCGGGTGCTGGGACTCGACGTCGAAACGCATCCCCTGGAGGTGAAGCGCCAGATTGGCGTGATGCCCGAGGACATGGCCCTGCTGGAGCTGCTCACCGGCCCTCAGTACCTGCGCTTCGTGGGACGCGTCTATGGGCTGGAGGAGGCCGTCATCGACCAGCGCCAGGATGAGCTGTTCGAGCTGCTGGACCTGAGGCCCGGCCCCAAGACGCTGCTGGCCGAATACAGCTTCGGCATGAAGAAGAAGATCGCCCTGTGCGCGGCGGTGCTCCACTCCCCCAGGCTCGTCTTCCTGGATGAGCCGTTCGAGGGAATCGATCCCGTCACCAGCCGGACCGTCAAGGATCTGCTCCTGAGCCTCCAGCAGCGCGGCGTGACGCTGGTGCTCACCACCCACATCCTCGAAGTGGTCGAGCGCCTGTGCCCCCTCATCGCCATTCTCGACGAGGGGCAGTTGAAGGGTCACGGCTCGCTGGATGCCCTGCGTCAGGGTAAGAGCCTCGAGTCGCTCTTCCTCAGCCTCGTCGGCGGCGAGAAGAAGGCAGCCCTCTCATGGCTGTGAGCGCCTTCCGAGCCCTGGTAGCAGCGCACGTCCAGGCGGGCGTGAACCGGGCCTTCAAGGAGCTGAGCAAAGCGGGCCTGGCCGTCATGGTACTCGTGGTGGCGCTGATGGGGCTCTCCATCGGTCTGCCCATCATGGTCGGCGGGCTGCTTGGGGGGTGGCATCTGGGCTCCCGGCTCCCCCGGCCTGATTCCGCCCTCGTGCTGGGACTGATCGCCACCGTGGCGTCGCTGGTCGCGGGCGTGGTGAATGGGCTGGTGGGAGCCTCTCAACACCTCGCGTGGGAGAGCTACCGGAGCTTCCCCGTGCCCTCGCGCACCCTCCTGCTCGCGGAGCTGCTGGCGGGCCTGGCCAGCCTGGAGGCGCTGATCCCCGCCGTAGGCCTCGTCAGCCTCATGGCCGGCCTGAGCATCGCCCAGCCAGGTCTGCTGCCGCTGCACCTCCCCATGCTCGGGGTGCTGCTCAGCACGCTGCTGTTGACCCAGTACCTGGCCGCCAACCTCACCTCGGCCCTCGCCCGGCGGCACCGCGCCGCGCTGCTGGGGCTCTTCGGCCTGTGCGCGCTGCTCGCCCTGCCCGTCAGCACGCTGAACTGGAACCGCTTGAGCCAGGCATACCAGCAGGCGCTCTTGGAGAGCCTGGGCTGGTTACCGGCTGTCGCGGCCATGAGGGGGCTCGGGCACGCGCTCAAAGGCAGCTGGGGCCAGGCCCTGGCGCTCCAGCTCCCCTCGCTGCTGCTGCTGGGCGTGCTGGCCGGAGCGGCGTTGCTCGTCGCTCGCCGGGAGAACGCACCTCCTCGCGAGGCCACCCCGTCCGGCAAGCGCGCCGCCGCCCCGGGCTGGCGCTTCCGCAGCCCCACCTCCGCCATCGCGCGGCTCCAGTGGGTGAACATCCTGGCGAGCCAGCAGGGCAAGGTCGGTCTGGTGATGCCCCTGTTTAGCCTGTTCCTGGTGAAGGTCCTCTTCACCTTCCTTCTGCGCGAGCGGGCCGTGCTGACCGTGCCCACGGCCATCACCTACCTGTTCCTCGTCGGTGGCATTCTCCAGTTCAACCAGTTCGGGCTGGATGGCCATGGCGTGAAGACCCTGCTGCTGCTGCCCCTGTCCTCCCGGGAGCTGCTCGTGGGAAAGGCCCTGGGCTGCGCCGCCTATGCCGGCCTTCAGTGCGCGCTGCTACTGCCGATCCTGTGGCTCGTCGGGACACGCGACCTGGCCCAGTTGGCCGCCGGGCTGCTCTTCGCCGGCTGCCTCTTTCTCGTCCAGAACGCCGTGGGGCAGCGGGCGTCCGCCTGGATGCCTCGCAAAATCCCCCTGGCCGGAGGCAGGGCGGGACCGCCCTTGCCGTTCGCCGTGGCGCTCCTTCAGATCAGCGTGACCCTGGGAAGCGGAGCCCTCTTCAGCGGGCTCTACCTGCTCCTGGCACAGCAGGGCCGCGGCTGGCTCCTGGCGGGCATGGCCCTGGCCCTGGCCCTGTGTGGCCTGGCCCATGCCCTGCTGCTGCCCCACGCCGCCGACTACCTCCGGCGGCGCCAGGACACGCTCGTTCAGGTGCTCGGCTGATCAGGCCTGCGGCGACTTCTTCTGCGGATCCTCGTCCCGCCCATGCACGGACGCCGGCGGGCTGGTGGCCTCCACCGCCGTAAATGCCTCGAGGATTCTGTAGGTGTGTTTGGAGCCGCGCGGCACGAGCCACGAGTCACCGGGGCTCAGCAGCAGCACCTGACCCTCGATGTGCAGCTCCGCCTTGCCTTTGATGACGTAGCCCACGGTCTCGTAGTCCCGCGCGACCGCGGGAGCCGGCTCCGCTGGCAGCTCCTCCTCCCACAGCCGCATCGACACGCGGATGCCGGAGGCGAGGTACTTCTGCCCCATCTCCCCCCGGGGAGAATGGCGCGCTTCGACCTTCTTGACGCTGGTGTCTCCCATGCCTCGTCTCCTTCCAGTGCTGAGCGTCGTTCAGTGAACGGCTCTGACTGGAAGGTAAGGAAGCCTGGGCAGCACTACGAACAGCCCGGCTTGGCTGCTCCCCCCTCGAGGAGGGAGCAGCCGCAGGCTCAGAAGCCGTCCGGCAGAGGCTGCGGGCCAGGGACGATGCCGGCGA
>DASVVJ010001155.1:0-8325 GCA_036389955.1 Myxococcaceae bacterium | reverse complement strand
CGATTGGCGAGCGCACGGGCCACCTCGAGCCCAGCCTCCACCAGCTCTCGCGCGAGCACTCCGAAGCAGGCATGCGCAAGCTGCAAACGTTGGTGTTCGGGCTCATCGCCGTGATGGCGGTGATCCTCTTCGCCAGCAGCGTCGCCAGCATCTTCTCGATGCACGGCAACTACTTCCAGCGGATGGAGGACCTGAGCCGCGGCTGAACCCCGAACCTGTCCGGCAACAGGACACCTTCCGGGAAACCGTCCCCGGCTTAGGGAGCTCCAGGTCCTTCGCTGGACACGTCCATCCGATCGAAGGCCTTTCCCAGAGCCACCACGCCCACCGCCACCTCCGCGAGGAGGCCCAGGGCAGCCGTGAGGCCCGCGAAGGGCATCGCCCACAGGCCCAGCCAGCCTGACAACGCGAAGCCCACCAGCGAGGCCACGATGGCCGCGGGCAGCAGTCCTCCCACCAGCACCACCAGGGCTCCCGCCAGGGTGAGCAGCCGCTGCCCCAGGGCTTCGATGCCGCGGGCCCGCTCTCCGTCCGCGGGCAGCCAGGACGGAAAGAGCACCACCGCCGCGTTGTGCACGAACACGCCTCCGATGCTCAGCGCCGCTGACAGCGGCAGCAGCCCCAGTCCGGCCGCCACCCAGAGCTCCCAGCCCCACTCTCCCGGTGCTCCCACCACCATGACCATGGCCAGGGTGATCAGCGTCACCTGCATGAGCGCCAGCAGCAGCCCCGGCGCGAGCACCTCGGCGGCCACCACCTGCCGCCCCGTCAACGGCATGGCCCGCAGCAGATCCAGCTTCGGCAGGTCCAGGCGGAGATCCGCGCGGAAGGACACCGGCCCGAACAGCGCGAGCGTGGCCGCGATGGTCATGTAGACGCCCGCCATCCCCTGGCGCACCACCGGGAGCGTCGCGGGGGAGAAGATCGCCACGCCCACGGGAACAGCGAGCCCCACCACGGACAGGATGAAGAGGATGTCCGGCCCGCCCATCCTCCGGGCCGCGATGAGGTTCTTCCACAGCAGGGCCACCTCGGGACGTCCCCGCGAAACGAGGCGGAAGAAGGGCTTGCGCAGGACGATGTACCCCACCCGCGCCATCCGCTGCCCCCGCCTGCGGGCCCGCTCCTCGGTGCGCACCACCACCGCCTCTTCGAACGGGACAACCATCACCGACACCCAGACATAGTGGGCCGCCAGCAGTCCCAGCGCGAGCGGCAGCGCCGACAGGAAGTCCCCCAGCCCACTGGCCATGGGCAGGGCCACCAACACCCGGCCCGGCCACAGCACGAATCGGATCGGAGGCTCCTGCAGGAAGATGGGCAGCCACTCGCGCATCCATTGCTTGCCCTGCACTCCCGGAGGCAGCGGGTGGTTCTGGAGCGCCAGGTACACCGCCACGCCCGCCGCGGCGAACACGAGCCCGAGCACCGTCCACCGGATCGCCGCCCCCACCCACCCGAGCCGGGCCAGCCGGGTCCGCACGAAGGAGGCCGCGGTGATGTGCAGATTCACCGTGGCCAGGGCCACGAACGCTCCCAGGAAGAACAGCACCGGGTGAAGGCTCACCGCCCGGCCAATGAAGAGCGTGGTGAAGAAGGAGGCCACCGCGGCCCCGAAGAGCCCCCGTGCCAACTTGTAGTGCAGCAGCGCCCGCCGGCTCACCGGCGCGGAGAACAGTTGTTGCACCTCCGTCTCCGAGAACGAGAGCGCGGGCCGGTCCTGCCCCAGTGCCCAGGCGGCGGCCAGGCTCGCCATCAACATGCCCGCCAGCGGCATCTCCGCGAACACGCGAGCCTCGGGCGGAAGCACGTCCGCGCCTCGGAAACTCAGCCGCCGCAGCAGCACGAGGTACAGGTACCCGCCGCCCACCAACAACCCCACCAGGTACTTGGGCTGGCGCAGCCGCTCGAGCTGCTTGCGCACCCGGTTGCGCAGCGAGGACCACCAGAGGAACACCACCGCGCGCGGGAAGCTCACGGCGCGGAGGGCTCCGGCCGCTCGTCCGCCCCGGCTCCGGTGATGCGGATGAAGAGCTCCTCCAGGGACGTACTCCCGTCATCCGCGCCGCTGAGCTGCGCGCGGATCTCCGCCAGCGTCCCCAGCGCCACCGCCCGCCCTCCCGCGATGACGAGAATGCGGTGGCACAGCTCCTCCACCAGCGGCAGCAGGTGCGAGGAGAGCACCAGCGCCGCCCCCTGCTCCGCCCGCTGGCGCAGCGACGCCTTCATCCGCCGGATGCCAATCGGGTCCAACCCGGTGAGCGGCTCGTCCAACAGGATCAGCCGCGGCTCGTGCAGGAAGCCGCACGCGATGGACAGCTTCTGCTTCATCCCGCGAGACAGCTCTCCCGGCAGCGACCGCTCCTTGTTCGCCAGCTCCATCTCCACCAGCAGCGAGCGCGCCTTGTCTTCCCACTCCTCCACGCCGTAGAGCCGCGCGATGAAGTTCAGGTGCTCCCACACCGTGAGGTACTCGAAGAGGCGCGGCTCGTCCGGCAGGAACGCGAGCGCCCGCTTGGCCTCCACCGGCGCCACCGCCACATCATGCCCCGCCACCACCACCCGCCCCGAGGACGCCGGAAGAATGCCCGCAAGGCACCGCAGCGTGGACGTCTTCCCTGCTCCGTTGGGCCCCACCAGCCCCAGCACCTCTCCGGGCGCCACCTGGAAGCTCAGCCCCTGCACGGCCTTCACCGCGCCATAGGCCTTCTCCAGCGACACCACTTGCAGCACGGGCGCCACTCCGGGCGGGGGGGCCGGCTCGGTTCCAGAGGTCGGGTCGGTGGAGGACACGGGGCGAAAACTCAGTGCAGCTTGAGCAGGTCCTTCACCGTGTCGAGCACCACCTTCGACTGCACGGGCTTGACCAGGTACGCGCTCGCCCCCAGCGTCATCGCCCGCTCACGGTCCGCTGCCGCACCCTCGGTGGTGATGACCACGATGGGCACCTCCCGCCGCTCCGAAGCCTGCCGGATGTGGCTGATCAGCTTCAGCCCATCCATCAGCGGCATATTGATGTCGGTGAGCACCAGGTCGAACCGGCTCTGGGTGAACTTCTTCAGGCCATCGGCCCCATCCACCGCCTCGACGCAGACCACGCCTCCGAGCCGCTGCAGCGCGAACATGATGCTGCGCCGCATCGCCTGGGAGTCGTCCACCACGAGAGCATGGATCTGCGTCATGCCGGGAGGATACCAAACCGGCTCCAGCCGCAAAGAAGCCGCTCAGCGCCACGGATCAACGGCGGCGTCGCACAAACGACACCAGCGCGGGGCCGATCTCTCCCAGGGGGAGCACCCGCCTCACCAGCCCGGTGGCGATGGCCTCCTGGGGCATGCCGAACACCACCGCCGTCTCCTCGGACTCCGCCCAGACTTCTCCGCCCGCCTGGTGCACATCGCGCACACCCGCCGCCCCGTCCGCTCCCATGCCGGTGAGCACCACCACCAGCGACCGGGGCCCCAGCGTCCGCGCCACGCTCGAGAAGAGCCGATCCGCGGACGGCGCGTAGCGATCCTTCTCACTCTGCGAAGAGACGTTCAGCACCAGCACCCCGTCCTGCTCCTCCACCACCATGTGGCGCCCGCCCGGAGCGATGTACACGTGGCCGGGGATGACCGGGTCTCCGTCCACTGCCTCCGTCACGTGGAACGGGCCGATCCGATCCAGCCGCTCCGCGAAGGCCTTGGTGAACTGAGCCGGCATGTGTTGACACACCAGCACGCAGGGAGTGGGCTCGACCGCAAGCGCCTCCAACAGCCGCTGCACCGCCGGGGGCCCGCCCGTGGACGCGGCCACCGCCACCACGAAAGGCACCTCATGGGGACCCTTCGGAGCCTCCTTGGACGCCATGGCCGCGCCCCGCCGCGCACCCGCCCGGCGCACCAGCCGCGCCGACCGCACCTTCTCCACCAGCTCCACGCGCAGGCTCTCGCGAACCTCGGGCGTCAGCTTCTGCGGCTTGGCGATGAAGTCGAACGCCCCCAGCTCCAGCGCCTTGAACACGTCCGCGCTGTGCGCGTAGCTGGAGATGACGATGACGGGCGTGGGCGACGCGTTGCGCAGCAGCCGCAGGAAGGTGTACCCGCCCAGCCGGGGCATCTCCAGGTCCACCGTCACCACGTCCGGGCGCAGCTCGATGACCTTGCGCAGCCCCTCCTCGCCGTCCACCGCCGAGTCCATCACGCGGATGTCCGGCTCGGACTCCAGCAGCTGCGTGAGCAGCCGGCGGTTGTGCGCCGAGTCGTCGATGACGAGCACCGAGGTGGAAGGGCGCGGGTCCATCACGCTCCCTTCGGCGGCAGCTCGGGCTTGCGGTACACCAGATCGCCCCGCAGGTGCACCAGCTCGAAGTCCACGCCCAGGTTGAGCAGGTTCTCCGAGTGGCCCAGCATCAGGTACCCCCCGGGCACCAGCTTCTCACTGAACACCTGCAACACCCGCTGCCGGGCGGGGATATCGAAGTAGATCATCACGTTGCGGCAGAAGATGATGTCCATGCGAGGCACGAGCAGACACGAATCCTGATCCAGCAGGTTGACGTGCCCGAACGAGACCCAGGAGCGCACGTCATCGCGCACCCGGACCTTGTTGGCACCGATCTGGATGAAGTAGCGCGATACCATTTCCGGCGGCGCCACTCGCATGGACGAGGGGCCATACTCCGCTCGCCGCGCCGTGGCCAGCACCCGGCGGGAGATGTCCGAGCCGTAGACCTCCACCTCCCAGCTCTCGAAGAGCCGGCTCTCCTTGAGGAGGATCGCCACCGTGTAGGCCTCCTCGCCGGTGGAGCACCCCGCAGACCAGATGCGCAGCCTCCGGGAGATGGCGTTGCGCTGCTGGAGCTGGGGCAGCACCTCCTCGGAGAAGGCCTTGAGCTGAATGGGCTCGCGGAAGAAGTACGTCTCGTGCGTGGTGAGCGCCTCGACGGCGGCCTCAAGCTCTCCGCGGCGGTGCGGATCGTAGCGCAGGTAGCGGTGGTAGGCGCCGAAGTCCCGCAGCCCCAGGGACTCCAGCCGGGGCCACAGGCGCCGCTCCATGACGAACTTCATGTCCTCGCGCACGAGGATGCCGCAGTAGCCGTAGACGTGGTCGCGTAGGAGCCGGAACTCCTCCGCGCTCATCTCAGGCCGGCTCTCCTCGTCGAAGCTTCCCACCCGAGCCCCCGTGCCTCAGCGCTTCGACAGGCGATCGACCGCATCCGTGAGCGCACGCCGGGCCAGCGCATCCTTCTCCGAGGCGAGCGCCGCGCGCACCGCCTCCAGGCTCTCTCTGCCCCCCGAGTCCCCGAGCACTCGCGCCGCCGTGGCGCGCACGTCCCAGCCCGGGTGGGCGAGCAACTCCACCGCCAGCGCCACGCCCTCGGCCGACACCGCGCCGGCCTGGAGCGCCGCCTTCACCACCTCCGCGTCCGAGTGGCGCACCGCCTCCCGGAGCACCTCGGGCCGCACCTCGCCCATGCGCGCCAGCGCACGGATGGCCCGGCCCGCCAGCGCCCCATCCGGGTGACGCACCAGCGCCTCCAGATCCGAGGCCCGGTCCGCCGCGCTGATCTCTCCCAGCGCTTCCACCGCGGCCAGCCGCACGGCGATGTCCTCGTCCTGCAGCGCCCGCCGCAGCAGCGCACCTGAGGATGGGTCTCCCACCCGGCCCACCACCCGCGCTCCAGCGGCGCGCACCGGGGCGGCCTCATCCGTCAGCGCTCCACGCGCCAGCTCCAGGCCCACCGAGGGGTCCACATCCACCGCGGCATCCAGCGCGGCGGCGCGCAGCAGCGGATCGGCGTCCTTGGCCAGGCGGCGCAGCGTGGGGAGCGAGGACGTGCCTCCGGCGTAGGCGTAAGCGGCCACGGTGGCCGGCGTGGGCCGGCTCTCCATCGCCGATTCCAGCGCCTTGAGCACCACCTCGCGGCAGCCTCCGGACAGCACCCCGAGTGCCCGAACCGCCGCGCCCGCCAGCGCCGGCTCATCGAGCAGCGCCACCAGCGGAGCCACCGCATCCGGCGACTGGGTGCGGCCCAGCGCCTTCACCGCCACCGCGCGCAGATCGTCCTCGGCCCACTCGAGCAGCGCGCTCAGCGCGGGCACATACGAGGGGTCCACCATGTCCAGCAGCGCCTGGGCCGCCGCCGCGCGCGCCGGCAGGGACAGCTCCGCCATGCGGTTGAGCAGCTCGCGGCCCGCCTCGGAGCCCAGCCGGGACAGCGTGCGAATCACCTCGCGCAGCAGCCGGTCCTCGCGGGCCGCCTCCGCCACGAGGATGCCCAGCGACGGATCGCGCAGGGCTCCCGCCGCCACGAGCGCGCCCGTGCGGACGTAGAGATCGTCGGACTCGAAGGCCTGGGACACGAACTCCACTGCGTTGGGCACCCGCTTGAGCGCGTTGCGGGCCTGGGAGTCGATCTCCGTGCGCAGCGCCGCATCGGCCACGCTCGCCTGAGTGCCCAGCGCCCCGAGCGCCGCCTCACGCACCGAGCGCACCTCCGAGCCGAGCCCGCGGCTGATGAGTTCCGTGGCGGCGATCTGCGGAATGAGCCCCATCACCCGGTAGGCGCTTCTCCGCAGCCGCGGCTCGTTGAGCAGCGGCACCATCACCGGCAGCGGCGGCGGCCACTGCAACAACGTGAGCGCCTCCAGCACGGACAGCTTCAGCAGCAGCTCGTCCTCCTTCAGCAGCTGCTCCAGGGCCCGCGCGCCCGCCTCGGAGCCCACCCGCCCCAGCGCTTCGATCACCGACACGCGGACGTTGAGGTCCGTATCGCTCAGTGCATGGATCAGCGCGCTCTCCGCCCCGCGCCGGCCCATCTGCCCCAGGATGTCCGCGGCGAACTTGCGCTGATCCGGATCGGCGTGGCGCAAGAGCTGGATCAGCGGCGGTACCGCCACGTCCCCCAGCCCCACCAGCGCCTCGGCCGCCGCGTTGCGCGCGCCCGTCTCACCCCGCTCGCTCAGCACGGCCACCAGCCGCAGCGCCACCTGGCTCAACGCCGGCAGCCGCTTCATGCCCTCGGAGGCGGCCCGGCGCACCCGCCAGCTCTCATCGTGCAGCCCGGCGATGAGCGCATCGAGCGTACCCGGGGCCGCCGGGTCCAGTCCCAGCAGCGCGCGGTAGCGCTCTTCTTCCTGGAGCGTGGAGACGCCTGTCGTCACTCCACTCCTCCCGTCCGCTTCGTCTCGCGCTCCATCTCCGAGCGAAGCAAAGCCTTGATATCCAACAGCAGTCGCGGGCGCTCCTGCGTCCCGCACACCCCTACCACGAAGGGCGCACGTCCCGCTGAAAGCAATGGCGGCGCGGGTTTGATCTCACTGCGCCGCACCCGCATCACCTCCGTCACCCGATCCACCCTCAGTGCCAACCGGCGCTGCCCCACCAGGCACACCAGCAACCGCGAGCGCGGGGGCTGCGGCACCGCCGTGGTGCTCAGCCGCTGGCGCATGTCCACCACCGGCAGCAGCGCCCCGCGCAGGTGCAGCATCCCCTCCACGAACGAGGGCGCATGAGGCACGGCGATAACGCGCTGCGGCGGGAGGATCTCCTCCACCCGCATGATGTCCAGCACGTACTCTTCCTTACCCACAGAGAACGAGCACAGGCGGACGATGGGGTCCACGTTCGCCGTGGGGTCCGCGCGCAAGCGGCGCGGGAGGAGGTTCACCGGCTCTCTCATGCGAGCGCCTGCTGAACGTCGAGGAGGATGTAGAGCTGCGAGGCCCGCCGCCCGATGCCCACCACACAGTCCTTCTCGCCTCCCACCCCATTGGGGGCCTGCTCCACCATGGAGGGCTTGAGGCGCACCACTTCCTTCACCTCGTCCACCCAGATGCCGGCGGGGCCCTCTTCGGTGAGGGCCACGATGAGGCGCGCCTGGCGCGGCGCCGGGGGCGCATCCGGCCCGGCCACCTTGGCGGGCTTCTCCGTGAGCCGCAGCCGCATCTTGATGTCGTACACGGGGATGACGTCTCCGCGCAGGTTCATCACGCCCAGCAGGTGAGGCTCGGACCGGGGCAGCTCGGTCAGGGGCGGCACTTTCCCAATCTCCCGGATGGAGCGGATGGGCACCGCGTAGCACTCACTTTCCAGTGTGAAGGCCAGGTACTCCTCGGGCGTCTCCTCGGGAGTGACGGGGAGCATCTCGTCAGTGCCCGCAGCGAACTCCAGCAGGCCACCGACGTCCTCGTCCGGCCGGTAGAAGAAAGCATCGAGCAGTTCGGAGAAACGAGACACGGCACCAGGAAGATATCAGCCCGCCGGTTTTTGTAATCAGGCCCAACGACGCTCCGGCCCGATTCTCTCTTCCAACAGACCTGCGACATCCAGCACCAGCAC
>DASVVJ010001154.1:0-9170 GCA_036389955.1 Myxococcaceae bacterium | reverse complement strand
TGCTATCTGTGGACCATCGTGCCGCTCCTGCCGCTCGCAGCCCTCTTCGGGCTCATCACCCTGGTGTGCGCCCTCTTCCTGTTCATCCACGCGTTCCGCCGCAGCGTGGGCACGGGGATGATGGTGCTGCTCATTCCCTTCTACATCCTGTTCTACGCGTTCAGTCAGTTCGAGCATCCGCGTAAGAACCTCATCCTGGCGGGCTTCTTCGGCTGCTCGCTGCTGTCGGCTGTGTTCCTGGGCATCGGCTCGCATGGCCTGTCGATGATGATGTTCGGCATGCCGCCGCAGAACTGAGCCCGCCGTCCCTCCGAGGTCCCGCGCATGCTCACGCCTCAGCCCGTCGGCGCGCGCTGCGCCAAGCACCCGGAGGCTGCGGCGGTGGCTCCCTGCACCCGCTGTGGCACTTTCCTGTGCGGCACCTGCACCGATGTGCTCGGCGAGGAGGCTTACTGCGACGACTGCCTCACCTGGCTGCGCCACAACGGAAAGCCCTCCCGCGTGGTGCAGGCCGTGATTGGCCTGAACATCGTCGCCTTCCTCAGCGCTCCGCTGCTGTGCGGTCTGCCGGTGCTCACCCTGCCCGCCGTGGTGCTGGGGCTGTGGCTGCCCACGCGTGAGCTGGACCGCATCCACCGGGGTGAGGGGCCGCTGAAGGGCACCCGGCAGGCGAAGGTGGCGCGCTGGCTGGCCTGGGTGAACCTGGTGGCGACGCTGGTGTGGCTCGCCGGCTACGTCTACCTCTGGAGCTGGCGCTCCCGGCACTGAGCCAAGGCTCACACCCCGCGCGCGTTGGGCTCCCACACGTACTTGTGCAGCTGGAGCTGGAAGCGCACCGGCAGCCGATCCTCGATGACCCACTCGGCCAGCTCGCGCGGGTGCAGCTTCTCGAACACGCTGGAGAACAGCAGCCCGAAGGGCTTGTCCAGCAGCCGGTGCTCGGTGATCAGCGCCTTGCTCCACTCGTAGTCCGCGCGGCTGCCGATGACGAACTTCAGCTCGTCGCGCTCGTTCATCGAGGTGAAGTTGCGCAGGTCGTTGCGGTCGCTCTCGCCCGAGGAGGGTGTCTTGATGTCGACGATCTTGTGCACCTGCGGCGGCACCAGCCGCACGTCGATGGCGCCACTGGTCTCCAAGAGCACGGTGAGCCCCTCGGCGAGCAGGGCCTCCATCAGCGGGTACACGCCGGGCTGCAGCAGGGGCTCGCCGCCCGTCACCTCCACCAGCGGGGCGCGCAGGGCCTTTACCTGGGCCACCACCTCGGCGTTCTTCATCCGGGTGCCGCCCTTGAAGGCGAACTCGCTGTCACAGTAGGTGCAGCGCAGGTGGCAGCCCGTCAGCCGCACGAAGGAGCACAGCAGGCCCGCATGTGAGGACTCGCCCTGCACCGAGAGGTAGATCTCCTTCACCATCACGGAGTCTGCGGTGGGGTTGCGGTGAGGCTCGATATGGGGACGCGCGGCAGGCATGGCGGAGCGGGCGCTTTAATCGTGAGAGGAGAGCGAAGCAAGCGCCACACCAGGCAGGCAAGGGTGCGGCTCCATGAGCCTTCACTGCGCCGGGGAACCGCCCCCCGCCTTCACCTTCTCGCAGAACGCGTCGATCAGGTGCCGCGCGATGCTCAGCCGGGGAGGAATCTTCGGCAGGTTGTCGGGAGTGAACCAGCCAGCCTCGGAGATCTCCTTCGGATCCACGTGAATCTCCCCGCCCGCGTACTCCGCGGTGAAGCCCACCATGAGCGAGCGGCCGAAGGGCCACGGTTGGCTGCCGAAGTAGCGCAGGTTCTTCACGTCCACGCCAACCTCCTCCTTCACCTCGCGCACCACGCACTCCTCCAGCGATTCGCCGGGGTCCACGAAGCCCGCCAGGGTGCTGAACATGGGCTCGGGGAAGTTGGCGTTGCGCCCCAGCAGCATGCGGTCCCCCTGGGTGACGAGCACGATGACCGCCGGGGCGATGCGCGGGTAGAACGGCGTGCGGCAGGCGGTGCAGCGGCGCGCGCGCTCCCCGGCCACCAGGTCCGTGGGCTGGCCGCACTTGCCGCAGAAGCGGTGGTTGAGGTCCCACTCGGCGATGGCCAGCGCCCGGCCCGCCACGGCGAACAGCACCTCATCCACCTGGCGATACAGCGAGCGCGTCTTCACCAGCTTCATCCCCGCTGGCGGCTCCTGGCCGTTCGGGTAGGGGGCGCTGTAGCAGTCCACGCCGTCCCAGGTGCCGATGAAGTGCGCCCCTTCGGCCAACGTGGGTAGCGCCGCACCCGTGGGGATTACAGCGGTGCCGTCGCGTTCCTCGATGAGGAGATCCATGCCGTCAAAGGCGAAAACGAGGGCGCTCTCGCGACCGCGCGGAGGGGGCTCATGGCCGGGGATGAATCGGGGCATACTCACGGGGGACACGTTACTGAAGAGGGCGTCCGCTTGCAGGCCCATCTGCCGGGCTTGATACATTGTATTTGTCACAGCCGCGCGGGTAGGGCCGGAGCGGTCTCAGGGGAAGTTGCGATGCGACGAGGTACGCGGTGGGCACTGTGCGCGGTCCTGCTCCTGGGGAGCCTGGCGGCCGCGCAGGACAAGCCGCCCATCCTCGTGGCGCTCCACGCGGACATGAGCTCGGGCTCGGCCGTGGCGGGCGAGGCGCTCCGGCGCGGCGCGCTCATCGCCATTTCGGAGATCAACAGCCAGGGCGGTCTGCTGGGCGGACGCAAGGTGGAACTGCGGGTGAAGGACCACCACGGCGTGCCGGCCCGGGCCGCGGAGCATCTGCCGGAGCTCGCCGACACCCCAAACCTGGTGGCCGTACTGGGAGGACTCCATGGCTCGGCGATCATCCCCAGCCTGCCGCTCATTCACGAGCGCAAGCTCATCGTGATCGGACCCTGGGCGGCCACCACCGAGTTGATCGATCACGGCCTGAAGCCCAGCTACACCTTCCGCGTGTCGGCCAATGACACGCTCGTCAGCGAGTTCCTCGTCACGCAGGTGCTCAAGAGTGGCCGCACCCGGGTGGGCCTGCTGCTCGAGCGCTCCAGCTGGGGCCGCAGCAACGAGAAGGCGATGAGTGAGGCGCTGGCGCGGCGCAAGCTGATCCCCGCGGGCGTGCAGTGGTTCAACTGGGCCGACGAGGACATGGAGGCGCAGGTGGCCGCGCTGGAGCGCGCGGGAGCGCAGGCGCTTCTTCTGGTGGCCAACGCCCCCGAGGCCAGCAACATCGTCAAGACGATGGCGCGCCGGCCCCCGGACAAGCGCCTGCCCATCTTCGCTCATTGGGGCCTGGCGGGCGGGGACTTCGTCAAACGCGCCGGTCCGAGCCTGTCGCAGGTGGACCTGAAGGTATTCCAGACTGTCTCCTTCGTGGGCGCCACCGACGCGCGGATCCGGGCGTTCATCGAGACTTATCACCGGATGTTCGGCACTCAGCGCGTGGAGGAAATTCCGGCGCCCACCGGCACGGCGCACGCCTATGACGCCATGTGGCTGCTGGCGCGCGCCATCCAGAAGGCCGGCACCACGGACCGGCCGAAGGTCCGCGATGCGCTGGAGCAATTGGGGCCGCACAAGGGGCTGCTGCGCACCTACCGCCCGGCGTTCACCCCCACGGACCACGAGGCGCTGGATCTCTCGGACTACAAGCTCACCACCTTCAATTCAGAGGGTGCGCTCATTCCGGTTCAACCCTAGGGGCCGGCCGTGCGTTTCTTCCGGAGCCTCCAGGGCAAGGTCCTCCTCTTCTTCGTCCTCATCAATGTCGCGACGGTGGCGGTGCTGATCGCCACCGTGTCGGGCAATGCCCGCGAGACGTTGGAGACGAAGCTCGAGGATCAGCTCCGGCTGAGGGCCCGGGTGGCCTCGCGCTCCATCGACGAGCAGTTGGCCCTCAAGTGGGCCTTCATGAAGTCGCTGGCCTCCAACACCTTCATGGTCAACAGCGTCATCGACCAGATGGGCCGCGGCGAGTACCTCGAGCCCTTCATGCAGCGGCTGCAGCTGCCCGGGATAGGTGGAGAGCAGACGGACCTGTGGCTGCTGGACTTCGCGGGGCAGGTCATCGCCCGCAACGGCAAGCACACGCAGCACCCCGAGCCCACCCCGCGCTTTTCCGGTGAGGTGTGGTGGCCACGCGTGCGCGATGGCCACCCCATGGCGCTGGTGATTGCGCGGGAGGGCCGCTCGCGCCTGGTCTTCGCCTTCCCGGTGCTCTACCAGCAGCACACCGAGGGCGCGGTGGTGGCCGAGTTCGACGTGGAGCTGCTGCGCGAGCTCACCTCACGGGACGGGTTCGAGGCGACGCTGCTCGCCCCGGTGGGGCCACTGTTCGGCACCACCTCGGCCAAGGCGCTGAGCCGGGTGCGCGAGGGCGGCCCTGGCACGGGCCGGCTGTCCACCTTCGTGCTGGGGGACCTCTTCTACCTGGTCGAGCCGCTGGAGGGCTTCGTGCGCGAGCAGGCCCTGGGCTGGTCGCTGGTGCTCTCGGTGCCGGTGGAGAGCATCTCCGGTCCGTTGAAGGCGCTGCGCCAGCGCATGCTGGGCACCGGCGTCATCATGGCGGTCCTGTTCTCGGTGATGGTCGTCTGGGGCACCCGCGCCCTGCTGCGGCCGCTCGAGCGCATCGAGGACACCATGCGCCACATCTTCGAACGGGGGGACCTGAGCCAGCGCATCCAGCTCGAGTCCCGGGACGAGCTGGGCTCCATCGCGCGCACCTTCGATCAGATGCTGGAGCGGCTGGAGCACCACACCTCGGAGCTGGAGCGCTCGCGCGATCAGCTCGCCCTGCTGGCCCACATCACCTCGGCGGCCCCCAGTGCCATCGTCATGCTCGACACTCAGTCGCGCGTCTGTGTCTGGAACCAGTCGGCCGAGCGGCTGTTCGGCTGGAGCCGGGAGGAGCTCTCCGAGGGGCCCTTCCTGGAGCGCGTCGTGCCCGCGGGCCTGCGTTCCACCATGGCCGCGCTCATTGAGCGCGCTGATGCGGGCACGCCCGCGGACGCCGAGCTCAACCTGATGACGCGCCAGCTGGGCTCTATCCCCGTGCTGGTGACGGTGACGCGCATCTCCGACGCGGCGGGGCTGCCCACCGGGCACGTCTTCATCGTGAGGGATCAGCGCGAGGTGAAGCGCCTGCGCGAGTCGCTGGTGCAGTCCGAGAAGCTGGCGGCCATGGGCACGCTCGTCGCGGGCCTGTCGCACGAGCTCAACAACCCGCTGGGCATCATCCTGGGCTTCGCGCAGGGGCTGCTTCGGCGCGCCACCCTGGACGACCACGCGCGGATGGCGGTGGCCTCCATCGAGCGGCAGACGCAGCGCTGCGCCCAGCTCGTCCGCGCGCTGCTGGACTTCTCGCGAAAGAAGATCCCCGTGCGCGAGCGCGTCGCGGTGCGCGTGCTCTTCGAGCGGGTCCGCGAGTTGATCTCCGGCCAGGCGCAGCGCAAGGGCATCCACTTCGAGGTGGCCGAGCCCGGCTCCGGGCTGCCCGAGCTGGAGGTGAGCGTGCAGGAGCTGGAGACGGCGCTGCTCAACCTCTCGGCCAATGCGCTGGACGCCACGCCTCCGGGAGGCGAGGTGTCGGTGAGCGCCCACGCGGTGACGCAGGGCACCGGGGTGGAGCTGGTGGTGAGAGACACCGGTGAAGGCATGACCGAGGAAGTGTTGCAGCGGGCCTTCGATCCCTTCTTCACGACGAAGCCGGTCGGACAGGGGACAGGCCTGGGGTTATCCATTACGAGGAACATCGTCGAGGCGCACGGCGGCGTCATCGACGTGAAGACAGCACCGGGGGCCGGGACGACCGTCCGGCTGTGGCTTCCGGCGGCAGGCGCACCGGCCCAGGCGCACGCCATGGAGACGACATCATGGAAATGAATCTTGAAGACCGCTCGCGGGAGGCCCTCGTGCAGGGGGCGCTCGAGACGTGGGAGGCAAGCTCCGCGGGGTCCACCGCCTCGCGCGGCGCGGCCCCAGGGGCGGCCCGCCGCAGCCTGCAGGAGCTGGCACCCGGGGGAGGCGTGTCCGTGCTCGTCATCGATGACGAGCCAGACATGCGCGAGATGCTGGTGTTCTCGTTGCCCCCCAGCGAGTTCGAGGTGGTGACGGCCGACGGCGGCCGGGCGGCGGTGGAGCTTTTGGGCACGCGCCGCTTCGACGTGGCCATCACCGACCTGAAGATGCCGGGCATGAACGGCGTGGAGACGGTGGCGGCGCTGCGGCAGCTGGATCCGGACATGGAGATCATCGTCGCCACCGGCTACTCGAGCCTGGAGACGGCGCTGGCCTGCATGAAGCACGGGGCGTACGACTACATCCGCAAGCCGTACGACATCACCGAACTGCGCCACCTCATTCTGCGCGCGGTGGAGAAGCGGCGCCTGCGCTCACTGGTGCCGCTGTACGAGGTGAGCTGCGCCCTGCTCTCGCTGCGCACCCGGGCCGAGGTGGTGGCGCACCTGGGGGACCTGGCGCTGGACCTCATTCCCCACCAGGCCTTCCGGCTGTTGCTGCCGGAGCCGGACCAGGGGCAGCTGAGCATCTGCGCCTCGAACGACGGGCTGGCGCTGCCTGGCTCGGCGCTGCGCGAGCTGGCCCAGCGCGCCATCGCGAGCCAGGAGCCCGTCTGTGTGACGCAGGCCTCGCGCGACTGGCCGTTCAGCCCGGTGGACCGGCTGGGCTCGGCGCTGGCGTACTCGCTGCAGGTGGGCAGCGCCCCGGCGGGCAGCCTCATCCTCATGCGCGGCCCGGGCCAGCCCGCGTTCTCCGTCTCCGAGCTGCAGCGGGGCAGCCTCTTCGCCGCGCAGCTGGCGCTGGCGTTGGAGACGGCGCGGCTCAACGGGGAGCTCGAGTCGCGGGTGAAGGACCTGGAGGCCACGCGCGAGGAGCTGGTGAAGGCCGAGAAGCTGGCCTCGGTGGGCAAGCTGGCCGCGGGCCTCAGCCATGAGCTGGCCAACCCGCTGTCCTTCACCAAGGCGAGCCTCCAGTCGCTGTCGGCCTACTCGCGCAACGTCCGCTCGCTGTGGACGGTGGGCCGCGAGGTGGCCGCCGAGCTGCAGGAGCGGAGAGACCCGGCGCTGGCGCAGCTGGCGCGGCGGCTGCTCAACGCGGCGGGCACCGACACCGAGCTGTGCATTCAGGATGCGCAAGAGGCGGCGGTGGATGCCGTCGATGGGATCCGCCGGGTGGAGGAGCTGCTCAACGAGCTGCGCGCGCTGTCGGACTCGGGGCCCGCCTCTCCCTCCGAGCGGGTGGATGTGGTGCGGCTGTTGAACTCCTGGGTGGGCGAGGACGTGCTGCCCCGGCCCGTGCGGCTCGAGGTGCCCGGGCCTGTTCACGCCCGGGCCAACCGCGATGAGCTGGAGGCCAGCCTGGTGCGCATTCTGCACTTCATGTGCGAGGCCTCGCCGGCGCTGCCGCACGGCGAGGGCGCGTTGCGGCTCCGGGCGGGCTACGAGGCGGGCCATGCCTGCATCTGGATCGAGGATCCGCTGCTGGAGCTGACCGAGGCGCGGCGCGCGGAGATCTTCGATCCGCGCATCCAGGCGGACTCGCGCGGGGGGAAGACCATGCGGCTGAACCTCGGGCTGGCACTGGCGTGGCGGGTGCTGCACCGCATGGGCGCGGACCTGTCCATCTCTCAGGGCAGCGCGGGAGGCAGCATCTTCCGGCTGCAGCTCCCCGCCGCTCCGTAGGGTTGCCGCCGATGCCCGGACAGATTCTGGTCGTCGATGACGAGAGTGACATCCGCCAGCTCCTCCGGGAGATGCTGGCCTTCGAGGGGCATGAGGTGACCGAGGCGGCCAGCGGCGCCGAGGCACTGGAGCGGTTGCGCAAGGTGGCGTTCGACCTGGTCGTCACCGACGTGCGCATGCCGGCCATGGGAGGGCTGGAGCTGCTGCGCCGGGTGCGCGAGGCCTCGCCTTCCACCGAGGTCATCGTCGCCACCGCTTACGCGGAGCTGGAGACCGCGATCGAGTGCCTCCGCGCCGGCGCGTTCGACCTGCTGCGCAAGCCCTTCCAGCTGCAGGAACTGTTCAACTGCGTGTCGCGGGCGCTCGAGCGGCGCCGCTTCAACGTCTCCACGGACCTGGTGCGGCTGAGCCAGGTGCTCTTCGAGCAGAACACGCTCGAGCAGCTGCCGCGCGCCATCGTCGAGGCCGTGCGCTCGTTCATGTCCGCCGACGCGGTGATGCTCGCGCTGCCGGATACCGACGGCAAGCTCCAGGTGGCCCATGCGCACGGCCTGGCCGACGAGGCCGAGAATGCCCTGGGCCTGGCGCTCGGCGAGCGGATGTCGCGCGCGCTGTCCTCGGACCGCACGCCCGCGGTGCTCGGGCCGCTGGGCGGGGACTGGCGCTTCAAGGATGCGTGCGAGCTGCCTCCGGAGCTGTCCGCGCTGGTGCTGCCGCTGATGGCAGGGGACCGGATGCTGGGCGTGCTCGTCATCCTGCGCCGCTCGACGGAGCGCCCGCTGAGCCGGGGCGAGTTGGATCGCGCCTCGCTGCTGACGTCGCACGCCGTGCTGGCGCTGGAGAATGGGCGGATGGCGGGCCAGCTCTCGGCCTCCGAGCGCATGGCCTCGGTGGGGCTGGTGGCGGCCAGCATCAGCCATGAGATCAACAACCCGACCACCTTCGTGCTCGGCAACCTCCAGTTCATCCAGCAGGGGCTGGCCGCGCTGGGCCGGAGCATGGGCCGTGAGGCCCAGGGCTTCAAGCTCGAGCCACCCGTGTGGGGGCCCCGCCAGCAGGAGGAGCTCACCGCCATTCAGCAGGCGGTGGACGAGGCCTACGAGGGCACGCGCCGCATCAGTGAAATCGTCCGCGACATGCGGGCGCTGTCACGGCTGGACGACGCCTCGGCGGGGTGGTTTGACCTCAACGAGGCCATCCGCTCGGCGCTGCGCATCACCCGGGCCGAGACGACGCCGGCGGCGATGGTCACCGTGGAGCTGACCGAGGGGCTCGAGGTGAAGGGCAGCCCCGGCCGCGTCTCCCAGGTGTTCAGTAATCTGCTGATCAATGCGGCGCAGGCGCTGTCGGAGTGGCACGGCCCGCGCCGGGAGATTCGCGTCACCTCGCGGCTTCTGGAAGAGCGTGCCATCGTGGAGGTGGCGGACACCGGGCCCGGCATCGCCCCCGAGCACCTGTCCCGTGTCTTCCAGCCCTTCTTCACCACCAAGGG
>DASVVJ010001153.1:0-4904 GCA_036389955.1 Myxococcaceae bacterium | reverse complement strand
CGAATTGTCCCACGGGGGCAGCGTGCGCTGGGCCAGCACGTCCACCGCCAGCGTCCGGCCGAGCGCCTCGTCCAGCCGGGCCCACTCGGTGGGCAGCGGTGATGCCAGCGCGAGCGCCCGGGCCCGCGCCTCCTCCACGGGTAACAGCTCCGATCCCTGAGTCATGGATGGCACTGAGATCGAAGTCTCTAGGAAATTCAAGAGTTTGTTTGACAGTCCCGTTGATCATCGTTACAAGCTGCCTTGATCGCGTGAGCCGCCTCACCTGCGGAGGCGAACCGCCAACCCGTTGAAAACACACGGGATTCCTGAGGGAGAAAGCGTCGATGGCCAAGCCCAAGTCTGGGGCCAAGAAGGCGACCCCCGCAGCCAAGAAGGACAAGGCAGCGAGGCTGGAGCTGCTCAAGAGCGCGAGCAGTCGTGTGGCGACGGCGGCGACGAAGGTGGCGAAGGCCGTGAAGGAGAAGGTGACTCAGGTGACCAAGGCCAAGGCCTCCACCGCGAAGGCCGCGACCGGGAAGGCCCCGGCCAAGGCCAAGACGGCTTCCAAGGGTGAGAAGGGCGAGAAGGTAGAGAAAGCCGAGAAGGGCGAGGCCAAGGCCGAGAAGGGCGAAGCCAAGGCCGAGAAGGGCGAGGCCAAGGCTGAGAAGGGCGAGGCCAAGGCCGCCAAGGGCGAGGCCAAGGCCAAGGGTGGTAAGGCCGCGGCAGTGCCCGCGGCGCCTCCGCCCGAGCGCACGCGGCCCCGCGCCACCAAGCTGCCGCCCGTGGGCGAGCCGCTCACCAAGCGTGAGATGGAGCAGTTGCTCACCGCCGGCGAGGGCCGCGGCGTGATGGGCGAGGGCAGCCTCAAGGGCCGGCTGATCGTCACCGATGGGCTGCCGCACCTGGTGGTGGTGGGCCGCGACAAGCGTGAGTTGACGTTCCTGCTGATGGGCCCGGATCAGGAAGTGCTGCCCGCCTACGTGGATCACAAGGTGTCCGTCAGCGGGATGATCCGCAAGACGACGAACTACGGCGGCTCGGTGGATGTGCGGAAGTACTCCGCCAAGAAGCCCGAGGCCGAGGTGCCGGTGGCCGTTCCGGTGGAGACGGAGGCCAAGCTGCGCTTCCTGTCGCCGGGCGAGGTGTCCATGGTGGTGAACGCCGGCATGGGCGCGGGCATCAAGGGCTTTGCCTCCATTCGCGGCAACCTGGAGATGACGGGCGAGGACTTCGTGCTGGTGGTGTCCAACGCGGGCACCCGGCAGCAGGTCTCCTTCATCCTCGAGGGCAAGGGCGCCAAGGGCATGCGCCGTAACGTGGGGCAGCTGCTCCAGGTGACGGGCGTGGTGGAGAAGTCGTCCGGCTGGGGTGGCCGCATCTCCGTGGAGAACTTCGAGCCGCGGCCAGTCGAGGCGCGCGTGTCGCGCGATGACATGGAGATCGTCCACGTGGAGGGCGAGGTGCCCACCTCGGTGGACGTGAAGCTCAACAACGGCCTCACCGTGCGGCTGCAGGAGCAGCCCGGTTACACCTGGGCCATCGAGCCCACGGTGGCCAAGCGCGTGGGCCTGCGCGAGGCCCGGTATGAGCCGGGCGAGGGCGGCACCGCCACCCGCGAGTTCTTCTTCACTCCGCGCAGCCCCGGCAGCTCCGAGATGGAGTTCTTCCTCGCCAAGGCCTTCACGCCGGGTGTGGTGGAGCGCTCCTTCAAGATCAACGTGACGGTCAAGCCCTGAGGCGGCCTGCCCCCGGAGCAGGCAAGGAGCTGCGTTCAGCGGCCCCCGGGGGTTTCCGTTCAGAGCGGCAGGGCCTACCCGTTCCAGTAGCGGGCAGGCCCGCGTCTTTTTCCGAGACCTTGTGAACCCATCGCCTGAACAGCTCAAGCAGTTCCTCGCTGAAGCCGACCATCCACTGGGAGTGAAGGAACTGCTGCGGCTCGCGGGCCTTCACTCCGGGCACCAGACGTCCCTCAAACGCACGCTGCGGGAGATGGTCCGCAACGGCCAGGTGATCAAAGAGGGCAAGCGCTTCCGGGTGGAAGAGGAGCGCCGCGTGGCCCGTGCCGAGCCCGCGGGCCAGCGCAAGGGGAAGCGGGGGCCCATTCCCACCCGGCGGGAGCACGCTCAGGTAGAGGGAGTGCTCAGCGTCCACCGGGACGGGTACGGCTTCGTCCGCCCGATGTCCGGCGAGGGCGAGGACATCTTCCTGCCCCCCGCGGAGGCCTCGCGTGCGCTGGACAAGGATCGCGTCGTCGTCGAGGTGATCCAGCAGCAGGGCAAGTCCGAAGGCCGCGTGGTGCGCGTGGTGGATCGGCGGCGCGAGCTGGTGGTGGGGCGCTACGAGGAGCAGGGCGGGCGCCACGCGCTGGTGTTCCCGAGCGACAACAGCCTGCAGGGCCCCATCCGCGTGCCGCGCACCCAGATGGCGCGGGATGGGGACATGGTGAAGGTGCGCCTGGGCGTGGGCGCCCAGCTGCTGGATCCAGGCGAGGGGCTCTACGGCGAGGTGGCCGGCTCACTGGGCCGGCCCGGAGATCCGAGCGTGGAGGTGCTCTCCATCGCGTACGGGCAGGGCTTCAATGACGAGTTCCCGCCCGAGGTGATGGACGAGGCGGACCGCGTGGGCCCCGCCGTGACCGAGGAGGAGGCGCGCGGCGAGCACCGCAGGGACTTGCGCTCCATGCCGCTGATCACCATCGACGGCGAGGACGCGCGGGACTTCGACGACGCGGTGTACGCCGAGCCGCACGGCACGGGCTGGCGGCTGGTGGTGGCCATCGCGGACGTGACGCAGTACGTGCGCGAGAGCACCGCGCTCAACGCCGAGGCGCTGCGCCGCGCCACCTCGGTGTACTTGCCGGACCGCGTGCTGCCCATGCTGCCGGAGCGGCTGAGCAACGGCATCTGCTCGCTGCGCCCCGACGAGGACCGGCTGTGCATGGTGGCGGACATGGTGTTCGACGCGCGCGCCAAGCTCCGCTCATACGAGCTGTACCCGGGCGTGATGCGCAGCGTGGCCCGGTGCACGTACAACGAAGTGCAGGACGTGCTGGACGGCAAGGACGTGCCCCACCGCAACGCGCTGCGCCCGCTGTTCGAGCGGCTGCTGGCGGTGTCCCGCGCGCTACGGGCCATGCGCAAGGAGCGCGGCGCGATCGACTTCGATCTGCCCGAGCACAAGGTGGTGATGGGCGAGGACGGCCTGCCCGAGCGCATGGAGAAGCGCGAGCGCAAGGAGAGCCACCGCCTCATCGAGGAGTGCATGCTGGCGGCCAACGAGGCCGTGGCGAAGTTCTTCCAGGATGAAGAGCTGCCCTCCGTCTATCGCTTCCACGGCGAGCCGGATGAGCAGAAGCTGGCTTCTTTCGGCATGCTGGCGCAGGCGTACGGCTTCAAGCTGCGCTTCGAGGAGGGCATCTCCTCCAAGGAGCTGGACGCCTTCATCACCCAGCTCGAAGGCCATCCGGAGCAGCGCGCGCTGAACCAACTGCTGCTGCGCTCGATGATGCAGGCGGTGTACTCGGCCTCGCGGGTGGGGCACTACGGCCTGGCCGCCGAGCATTACCTGCACTTCACCTCGCCCATCCGGCGCTACCCGGACCTGCTGGTGCACCGGCTGCTCAAGGAGTACTGGGCGCGCAAGGGCAAGAAGCGCTCGCAGGCGGCGGTGGATCGCGAGGAGTCCCAGCTCGAGGAGATGGCCGAGCAGAGCTCCGAGCGCGAGCGCGCCGCCATGCAGGTGGAGCGCGAGGTGGTCTCCTTCTACGCCACGCTGCTGATGAAGGACCGGGTGGGCGAGGAGTTCGACGCCACCGTGTCCTCCATCACCGACTTCGGTTTCTTCGTGGAGCTGGACGAGGAGCACGTCGAGGGGCTCGTCAAGACAGAGTCCGTGGGCTTCGGCGGCAAGCTGGACAAGCTGACGCACGCGCTGGTGTACCCGGATGGCCGGCGGATCCGCGTGGGCCAGCCGTGCCGGGTGCAGCTGGTGTCCGTGAGCCCGCAACTGAGGCGCATGGACTTCGCGGCGCTGGAGATCGACGGCAAGCGCGTCACCGCGCAGGAGCGGCCCACGCGTCCCGGCAAGCGTGCGCCCTGGCAGCCCCGGCACGAGGAGGAGCCGCGGCGCGGGCGCTGGCAGCCTGAGGCGGAGCAGCCCCGGTTCGGCGTGGTGCGGCCCGGTGCGGGAGCCCGTGGAGGGAAAGCGCCTCGGGAGAGGGAAGAGGCGCCTCGCTTCGAGGAGCCTCGCAAGCGGCGGTTCGTGCGAGCGGGGCAGCGCGAAGAAGCTGCGCCCAGTAAGGCCGAGCGCTCCCGCTGGAAGACGGAGCCTGTCTCCCCGCGGCGCGAGGAGCGCCAGGAGGAGCCCACCCCTGAGGAAAGTCCTCGCCGCCGACGCTTCGTGGTGCGCCCGGTGGACAAGGCCATGGCCGCGCAGGACGACACGACTAAGCCCTGGCGTCCCGAGCCGCCGCCTCCCGAGGGAGATCCGCTGGCGGCCTTCATGGCGGATGCGCCGCCGCCCACGCCGCCCCCAGGGTTCGATCGGCTCCGGGCGCTCGCGGCCCGAAGCCTGCGCAGGGGAGCCGAGCCTCGTTACGAGGAAGCTCCGGCGCCCGAGCCACGTCAGCAGCGCGAGGAGCGTCCCGCGCGAAAGGCGGCTCCAGGCCGCAAGAAGGCGCCCAAGGCTGCCGCGGCAGGCAAGCGCAAGGGCGCGGGTGGGGGCGGCGTCTCCAAGGGCGGAAAGAAGTTCAAGCCCGGGAGACGGCGGCGCTGAGAGCTCCTGACTGCGCTCAGGACCAGCTCCTCCTGCATCACCATTACGTGCGCTGCTCTGTCTTCGCCTGGATGTCTGGAAACTTGGCTACGGCCTCCTGGACGTCGGCGGGGAAGTCCGAGAACTCCTGCACCTGGCGGATCTCGATC